>JBHYFR010000019.1:10251-23045 GCA_051859425.1 Oceanicaulis sp.
GCGCACCCCCCACCCCGACCCTCCCCCGAGGGGGAGGGAGAAGAGAGGGTTCGAACCGGGTAGATAGGTGACGTTTTGGACCGGGAGGCTGGGTAACAGGCGCAGCGCCGCGCCTTCAGGGGTTCAGCACGACCTTGCCCCGCACCCGGCGCTCCAGCAGGTCTTCGAACGCCTTGGCGTATTCGGCCAAGGGATAGCTGGCCGAGACCGGCGGGCGGATTTTGCCGGCCTCGAACATGTCGAAGATTTCCTTGATGTTTCCGGCATTCTCGCGCGGGAAACGCCCCGCCCAGGCGCCCCAGAACACGCCCAGGATATTGCGGCTGTTGAGAAGGGCGAGGTTGAGCGGGATTTTCGGGATCGGGCCGGATGCAAACCCGATCACCAGATAGCGCGCATCCCAGCCCGAGGCGCGCAGCGCGGCTTCGGCCAGATCGCCGCCGACGGGATCATAGACCACGTCCACGCCCTTGCCGCCGGTCAGCTCCTTGACCCGCGCCTTGAGGTCCTCGGTTGCGTAATTGATCGTCTCGTCGGCGCCGTTCTCGCGGCAGAAGGCCAGCTTCTCGTCCGAGCTGGCCGCCGCGATCACCGTCGCCCCCGCCGCCTTGGCCAGCTGCACCGTGGCGATGCCCACACCGCCCGCGGCGCCAAGCACCAGCACGGTCTCGCCAGCTTTCAGTTTCGCGCGGTCCTTCAGGGCGTGCCAGCTGGTGCCATAGATCGTGGTCAGCGCCGCGCCCTCGTCAAAGCTCATCGACGCGGGCATGGGCACTACCTGGCTGGCGTGCACCGGCACTTTCTCGGCAAACGCGCCCAGCATGGTCGCCGCAATCACCCGGTCGCCGGTCTTGACGCCCGTCACGCCCTCGCCCACGGCGCTGACCACGCCGGCCGCCTCCATGCCCGGGATGAAGGGCAGCTCGGGCTTCATCTGATACTTGCCCTCGACCAGCAATATGTCGGGAAAGTTCACCCCGGCCGCCTTCACGTCCAGCATGACGAACCCGTCCGGCAGGGCGGGGTCGGCCACATCCTCCACGGTCAGTTGCTGGTAGGGGGCGAAGTCCTTGCAGACCAGGGCGCGCATGGGCGGTCTCCTCATTGAGTGCGTGTTGCGCCGCACGATAGGCGCGCTTGGGCGCCAAGCACAAGAAAACGCCCTGCAGATGAAGGCCATCTGCAGGGCGCTCTCTGGGCCAGTCGTCCGGTTCACGAGGGACAGGGGGCTAGAAAGTGAACCGCACCCCGGCTTCGAGAATGTGGCTGCGCGACTGGACGTCCAGATTCGCCGGGATCAGCGAGGACTGGACATTCGCGTCATTGTGACGGCGATAGCGGTAGCCGGCGAACAGCGCGGTATTGGGCGCCACATCGAACGAACCGCCAGCCATCACCTGCCAGAAGGCGACCATTTTGGTGTCGTCAATGATGCCCACATCGGACGGGCGGTAATTGACCTTCACCTCGGCCACACCCAGACCGATGCCGCCATACAGCGCCAGATCTGTGTCAGGGATGGGGAAGTCATAGAAGCCGTTGATGGCGTAGCCCAGCGAGCGCACGTCACCGCGCCCGTCCGCCACCAGATCGGCCACGGTCACGCCCAGCGGGGCCGCGCCGGTGATCAGCACAGCCGCGTCAGCTGCCCCCAGGGCGCCGCCGCCCGCCTGCACGTCGCGGTGGGTGTCCACATCCGCGCTCAGCCAGGAAATCTCGGCCTCCACGCGCAGATTGGGGCTCAGCCGGTAACCGGCGGCGCCGGCCACGAACAAGCCGGTGTCAAACTCCGTGGTCCAGCCGACCTCGGCGCCGGACGGCAGGGTCGTGCCCGGCGGCACGGCTACGCCGTCACCGGTGACGAAATCGCGCGTGAACGCGCCGGAATTCTTGCTGTCGGTCTGGAAATTGAAGCCAGCCGAGCCGGAAACATAGGCTTGGGCGAGCGCCGGTGCGGCGCTGACGCCGACAAGACCTGCGGACAAGGCAAGCGCGCTGGCCAGTCGGGTAACGATGCTCATCGGAATCCTCCCTGTTTGAAGCCCGGATCCGGGCGCATGAACCACAGCGTTGCGGCTCTGGTATCGTATGTGCAATATCGTTTACAGAAGACAAGGGCCGCCGGCGCGTTTTTCGCGCCCGCATGCAGTGCGGCGCCATCAGGTGACCGCGCGCGGCTCACGGCCTAAAGTGAATCCGTCACATTCGCGCTGATTCCGCCTCGGGGGCCGCAGGCGGCGCGCAAAGCAAAGTCCAGGGGGGCTGTCATGGCAGCAACAGCAGCGCGCGCAGACCGCGGCGCAAGCGATCGCAAAACCGAGCTTCTCCGTATCCTCGCGCGCACGGCCATCGCCGACCGGTCCGCGCCGGTCAGCCTGCGCCAGTTCGCCATCCGCGCTGGCGTGTCCGAACCGACCTTGCGCCATTATTTCAACGACCGGCGCGGCGTGGTGACCGCCATCATCGCCCTGTTCGCAGAGGGCGCGCGCGACTGGCTGGTGCGCTGCGCGCAGCCTCAAGACAGTCTTGAATCAGCCGTCAGCGGCTATGGCGCCATGGCGCTGGAGGGTGCCAATACCGACCAGTTCGCCCAGGCCCATGCCTTTGCCCTGGTGGAATCCATCCATGATCCGCTGGTGGCGCGCGCTTATCTGGACACCATTATCGAACCGTCGCTGAGAGCCATCGAGGCGCGTCTGGCGCCCAGCCTTGATCCCGACGGCACGCGCGGCGACCAGGTGCGCCACGCGGCCCTGGCGCTCTACGCGCCGGTGCTGATCGCGGTGCTGCACCAGCGCCTGCTCAAGGGCAACGCGGCGCGTCCGCTGGACATGGGCGGCTTCTTCACGGACCTGACCCGACTGTTCGCCCACGGCCTGAAGCAACCGGACTGACCCCGCCCATGCCCGACACGATTTCCGCCGCGCCCGGCCTGGAAACGGTTTCGCCCAGCGTGCAGCTCAATCTGAATGTTCGCGGGCTGGGCCTGTCGGCGACGCTGGCGATCAATGAGCGCTCCGCCGCCCTGCAGGCGCAAGGCCGCCGGATATCGCGCCTGGGTCTGGGCCAGTCGCCCTTCCCCGTGCCGGACATCATGCAGCGCGCCCTGCGCGCCCGCGCCCATGAGAAGGACTATCTGCCGGTCCAGGGCCTGCCCGCCCTGCGCGCCTCGATCTGCGGTTATCTCAAGCGCACCCAGGGGCTGGATTTCGACCCCGAGGACATCCTCATCGGTCCGGGCACCAAGGAGCTCATGTTCCTGTTGCAGATGGTCTATTACGGCGATCTGGTGATCCCCACGCCCAGCTGGGTGAGCTATGCGCCCCAGGCGCGCATTCTGGGCCGGCCCATCACCTGGCTGCCCACCGAGCCCGAAACCGGGTTGGGCGTCACGGCCAAATCCTTGCGCGCACTGTGCGCGTCGGACCCCGAGCGCCCGCGCCTCCTGATCCTGAACTCGCCGGGCAATCCCACCGGCACGGCCTATACCCGCGAGGCGCTGCGCGAAATCGCCGCCGCCGCCCATGATCACCGCCTGTTGCTCCTGTCCGACGAGATCTATGGCGGGGTGCAGTTTGACGGTCAGCACCATTCCATGGCGCGCGAGTATCGCGGCGGCACGATCATCTCTGACGGCCTGTCCAAATGGGCCGGCGCGGGCGGCTGGCGGCTGGGCTTTTTCGCCTTCCCCAAGGCTTTGGCCTGGCTTCGCAAGGGCATGGCCGCCGCAGCGAGCGAGACCTACACCTCGGTCTCGGCCCCCATCCAGCACGCCGCCATCGCCGGGTTCGAGGGCGGGCCGGAGATGGAGCTGTATCTGGAGCGCTGCCGCGCCATTCTGGCGGCGCTTGCCAGCTATGTGTCAGAGCGCCTGACCCGGGCTGGCGCAGCGGTGAACCCGATCCGCGGCGGCTTCTACGCCTTCCCCGATTTCGCCGCCCTGCGCGGCAAGCTCGCCGCGCGCGGCGTCACCACCAGCGAGATATTGTGCGAGCGCCTGCTGGAAGAGACCGGCGCCGCCACCCTGCCCGGCTCGGCCTTCGGACGGCCGGAGGCCGAGCTGTCGCTGCGCCTGGCGTTTGTGGATTTCGACGGCGAGGCGGCCCTGAATGCGCTGGCCGCAGGCGAAAGCCTCGACGCGGGCTTCGTGAGCCGCCATGCTCCGCGCGTGGTTGAGGGGATCGAGGCGATGGCGCGCTGGGCCGAAGGCTGACGCGCTGCGCCGCATCGAGGGCGGCCGATGGACCTGTGGGGCATCGAGATTGACTGGAACGAGTTCACACAGGCGGGCGCCTACCGCACCTGGCTGACCATCTGCGCCGGGCTCGGCGTGGCGGCCATGGTGTGGATCGCCATTCTGCTCACGCGCGGCGGCTTCAATGATCTCGACGAGATTGTGCGCTCGCCCTACGCCACCCCCGCCGAGCGGCTGAAAGCCAATGCCATGCGCCTGCCGCGCAGCCTGCTCATGCTGTTCGCCGCAGCCGTGGGCGCGCTGGGCGTCGCCGTCCCGCTCCTGTTCCAGGGCGTGGTGTTGATCTTCCTGTGGCGTCAGATTTTCGGCTGACCGAGCAGCGCCCGGCTATTCCGCCGGCGCCACGCTCCCCTTGGGCAGGGCCTGATCCTTTTCCTTGGCGAGCTGGCGCGACACCCAGTTGGGGGTCTTGGTGAAGCGGCCCACGCTGGCGTAGACCGCCGGCACCACGAACAGGGTGAACAGGGTCGCCACCATCACGCCGGTGAAGATCACCACACCGATGGTCACCCGGTTCTCAGAGCCCGGTCCGCTGGCCAGCACCAGCGGCAGCGCGCCGATGGCGGTGGAGATGCCGGTCATCAGGATCGGGCGGAAGCGCGTGCCGGCCGCTTCCAGCGTGGCGTCGAGCACGTTCTTGCCCTCGTCGCGCACCTGGTTGGCGAACTCCACGATCAGGATGCCGTTCTTGGCCGCCAGGCCAATGAGGATGATCAATCCGATCTGGGAATAGATATTCAGCGACGACCCGGCCATGTAGAGCCCGAACAATCCGCCCGCCACCGCCAGCGGCACGGTCAGCATGATCACGGCAGGCTGGATGAAGCTTTCAAACTGCGCGGCCAGCACCAGGAACACGATCAGCAAGGCCATGGCGAAGGCGAACAATATCGCCTGGTTGGAATCCAGGAAGTCGCGCGCCGAGCCGGTGTATTGCGTGGTCATGTCGGCGGGCAGATTGCCCGCAGCGTAATCGTCCAGCCACTGCACCGCCTCGCCCAGCGTGTAGCCGTCGGCCAGGGTGGCCGAGACGGTGATCGCGCGCTGGCGGTTGAGCCGGTTGCGGGTCGAGGATTCGCCGGTTTCACGCAAGCTGACCAGATTGGACAGGGCGATCAGCTCGCCGCCGCGCGCACGCACGAACAGCGTCTCCAGATCCCCGCCGCCGGCCCGCTGGGCCGCGCGGTTCTCCATGATCACATTGTAGGCTTCGCCCCGGTCGATGAACTGGCCCACCCGGCGCGCGCCCAGATGGGTCTGCAGGGTGCGGCCCACTTCCGCCACCGACACGCCCAGCGCGGCGGCGCGCTCGCGGTCAATATCCACCACCAGGCGCGGGGCGTTGGGCTCATAGTTCTTGCGCGCGCGCTGCAGGTTGGGATTGCCGGCCTGGATCGCGTCGATCAAGGCGTCGGCCTCGGCGTCGATCTGCTCGTACTCGGGACCGAGAATGGCGATGGACACGTCATCCCCGCCGCCGCCGCCGCCCAGACCGCCGCGCATGGTGACAAAGGCGCGCACGCCGGTCAGCTCGCCCAGGCGGCCATTGATCTCGTTGACGATCTCCTGACCCGCACGGCGCTCGCCATGGGGGACCATGGTGCCGACCACCATGCCGCTGGCGAAATCGCCGCCGCCGCCGCCAAAGCCGGGCACCACGACCAGCAGCCGGCGCAGCTCGCCATTGTCCACATAGTCCATCAGCGTCTGTTCGGCTTCCAGCGCCTGCTGGGCGGTGAACTCGAAGCTGGCGCCTTCATGGGCGGAGAAGCGGCCAAAGAAGCTGCCGCGGTCCTCGTCCGGCGTCAGTTCTGCGGGCAGCTGGGAGAAGATAAACGTGGAGCCGCCCACCGACAGGATAACCAGCGGCAGCACCAGCCAGGGCGCCTTCAGCACGAATTTCAGCGATGCCAGATAGCTGGCGCGGCCGCGCTGGGTGAGATTGTCGACCCAGCGCGCCGGTCCGCGCGCATTGGCGCTGGGCTTGGCCAGCTTGGACGCCATCATGGGCGACAGGGTCAGCGCCACGAAGCTCGACAGGATGACCGCGCCGGCGATCGCCACGGCGAGCTCGGTAAAGATGCGCCCGATCAGGCCGGGCAGGAAGACCAGCGGCGTGAACACCGCCACCAGCGTCGCAGTGGTGGCGATCACGGCGAAGAACACCTGGCGACCGCCATTGAGCGCGGCGGTGATGCGCGGTTCGCCCAGATCCACCCGCCTCTGGATGTTTTCGATCACCACAATGGAATCGTCCACCACCAGTCCGATGGCCAGAACCAGCGCCAGCAGGGTCAGGATGTTGAGCGAGAACCCGAACGCCGACAGCACGGCGAACGTGCCGATCAGGCAGACCGGCACCACAGCCGCCGGCACGATGGCCGAGCGCAGACTGCCCAGGAACAGATAGATCACCAGCACCACAAGCGTCGCGGCGACCGCCAGCGTCAGCCACACTTCGCGAATTGATTCGCGGATGAACACTGTCTCGTCATTGGCGACGATCACATCCATATCCGAGGGCAGCTGGGCGCGGATACGGTCCATCTCCACATGGATGGCCGAGGCCACTTCAACCGCGTTGGACTGGCTCTGGCGGATGAAGCCGAGCCCAATCATGTTCTGCTGGTTGCCCCGGAACAGGGCGCGCGGCTCTTCGGCGGACAATTCCACCTCGGCGACTTCAGCCAGCCGGATCACCTGGCCGTCAGCCAGGGTGCGCACCGGCAGGCGCGCAAAGCTTTCAGGATTGGAGAACAGGCGCTCCACGCGCACGGTGATCTGCGCGCCGGCCGTCTCCAGCGAACCGCCGGGCACTTCGATATTCTCCGAGCGGATGGCGTTTTCGATATCCGCAGCCGTCACCTGACGGGCCGCCATGGCGCTGGGGTCGAGCCAGATGCGCATGGCGTAGCGGCGATTGCCGCCGATGCGCACATTGGTCACGCCATCAATAATGGTCAGCCGGTCGAGCAGGAAGCGGTTGGCGTAGTCGGTCAGTTCCTCGGCCGTCATGGTCTCGGACATGAGGTTGTACCACATGAACGGACGGGCGTCGGAATCCTGCTTGTTGACGCGCACTTCCTCCACATCGACTGGCAGGAAGCGGCGCGCCTGGCTGACCGCATCGCGCACATCATTGGCGGCGGCCTCCAGATCGCGCGACAGGCTGAACGTCACCGTGATGCGCGAGCTGCCGTCGCGCGAGCGCGAGGTGATCTCCTCCACCCCGTCAATGCCCGACAGCTGGGCTTCCAGCGGTTCGGTGACGCGGTTTTCCACCACTTCGGCATTGGCGCCGGGGAAGTCGGCGCTGATCGACACCACCGGCCGGTCCACATCGGGCAGTTCGCGCAGCGGCAGATCACGCAGGCCCAGAATGCCGAACACGATGATCAGGGCGCTCGCCACAAAGGCGACCATGGGACGGCGTACGGCGATATCGGACAGGGTCATGATGCAGCGCTCCGGACGGCGGCGGCGAGACGCGGTTCGCTCTGGTCCTCGGCGCTGGCCTGAATACGCACCGGCATGCCGTCACGCAGGCGGTGCACGCCGTGCATGACGATCTGTTCGCCCGGCTCCACGCCATCAAGGATCTCAAAGAATCCGGCCTGGCGCTGGCCCAGCTGGACCCGGCGCTGCTCCACGCTGGCCCGTCCGTTCTCCTCGCGCACGACAAACACCGATACGCGGTCGCCGGAGCGGGTGATGGAGGTTTCGGGCGTGGCCAGCCGCTCGCGCACATCACGGCGCAGCTGCACGGTCATCAGCATGCCCGGCAGCAGGCGGCGGTCCTCATTATCTATCTCGGCGCGCACGGTGACCGTGCGGGTCACCGGATCGACGCGGCTGCTGATATTGACAATCTGGCCGGCGAACACGGTCTCGGGGAAGGCCGCAGCGCGCGCATGAATGGTCATGCCCGGCGACAGCACAGACAGGAATCGCTCGGGCAGGGTGAAGTCGAGCTTGATAATGCTGACATCATCCAGCTGGGCGACCACATCGCCCGGACGCACAAGTTCGCCCAGGCTGACATTGCGCAGGCCCACCACGCCGTCAAATGGCGCGCGGATAATGCGCTCGGCGACGCGCGCTTCCAGGCCGGCGACCCGGGCGCGGGCGCGCTCCATGTTGGAGGTCAGCTCGTCGAGACGGGCGCGCGAGGCGATGCCCCGCTCGGCCAGATCGCGGGTGCGGTCCAGCTCGCGCTCGGCTTCGCGCAGTGCGGCGCGCGACTCTCTGAGACCCGCCGCCGCCTCGGTGTCGGTGAGCTCCACCAGAACACTGCCGGCGCGCACCTGGTCGCCGGACTCAAACCCCACACGCGAGATGCGGTCGGCCACCGTGGCGGTGATCACCACGGACTCATTGGCGTTCGCCGTGCCCAGCGCCTCGACGACCTCGGCGAACTCGCGCACTTCCACCGCCATCACCGCCACCGGCATGGCGCGCCCGCCGCGCATGTCCTGCCCGCCGCCGGCATCGGCCGACAGATAGGCGCGCACACCCACTGCGCCCGCCATCAAGGCAAACACGACCGCGACGGCGATGAGGAAAGCATAGCGCTTCATGGCAAACTCCTGCGGGATTGCCGAGGGATATGCGCCGGATCGCTTCAAAATCAAAGCACTTGGCGGTCACAAAACAGTTAGCGCGCCTCAAAATGTCCGCCACAGCGCCACAAACGCACTGCGCTCATACCCGGTATTGCGCGCGCTGGCGGTGCGCATCGCGCCCACCTGCATGCGCGAACGGCTGGTCAGCGGCCAGATGACGGAGCCTTGCAGGCGGTGGCTGGCATAGCCGTCAAAGCCCGCCTCGCCGCCCGCCGACCAGACCGAAAAGCTCTGGCCCATCACCCGGGCCCCGCGCCAGATATGGGTGCCGGCCGTCACGTCCAGGCGCAGCTCGTCCGCCACGCCGCCCGGCCGGCGCCGCCAGCCGGTCTGGACGTCCACAAACGTGCTGCGCCCGAAAGACCGCCCCGCCATCGCGCGCAGGTCCAGATCGCCCCCGCCTTCGCCCAGCGGCGCATTATCGCGGTTCTCCCCGTCGGTGCGCAGGCTGGCCATGGCCTGAACCGACGCCACCCAGCGCTCGCCGCGATACAGGCGTACCCGCGCGCCCGCCTGCGCCCCGCCGATCCCGCGCCAGGGCTCGATGGAACTGCGGTCAATGGACTGCAGCGCGGCGCGGCCCACCAGCGTGATGTGATCGCGCCAGCCATGCTCGATATAGACGGCGCTCTCCTGTTTGGATTGGGAGACATCGCCGGGCGCACGGTCGAAATAATGCACGCTCTGCGTGGTGATCATCAGGGTCTGGCCGCGCGGCTTGGTCCACGCTCCGGCCTCGGCCGGGGCCATGCCCGCCATCCACACACCACCTGCGGCCGAAACCCAGCCGGCCATCGTGCATATCCGCCGCCCCATGCCCGCCTCCGCGTCCGGGAGGGCGCATTACGCACACGTCAAAGGGGCGGAGTCGAGTCCGCACTCTCTCTAGAGGCGATCAGACGTCATAGCCCGGGCACTGCCGGTCGACCCGCGCGCGCAGGGCAGCCCAGGCGATTTCCTTGAAGAAATCATTGGTGAAGGCCTGCTCGCCTTGGCCATAGACCCGGTCCTGCATGGCCTTGTCCCACTCCACCAGCTCGGCGCCCTGGGCCATCACCTGCATCTTGCAGGCGCGTTCGAGCATGTACATGCGCACATAGCACGAGAACGGGTGGTCGCCGGTGGTCAGCGTGCCGTGATTGTTGAGGATCATCAGATTGTGCTGGCCCAGATCGGCCACCAGGCGCGTCTTCTCGTCCTCTTCCAGCGCGATGCCTTCATAGCCGTGATAGACCACGTCCTTCATCACCGTCATGGCGCTCTGGGAAATGGGCAGCAGCCCGCGCTTCTGGGCCGAGACCGCCACGCCCTGATCGGTGTGCAGATGCATGATCACCGTCACGTCCGGGCGCGCGTGATGGATCGCCGAGTGGATTGTGAAGCCGGCCGGATTGATGCCGTACTGGCTGGGCGGCAGCACATTGCCCTCAAGGTCCACCTTCACAAGGTTGGAGGCCGTCACGTCCTCGAACAGAAGCCCGAACGGGTTGAGCAGGAAATGCTCTTCCGGCCCCGGCACGCGCATGGAGATATGGGTGAAGAACAGATCATCCCAGCCATGCATGAAGATGAGCCGGTACAGCGCGGCCAGATCGCAGCGCGCCTTCCACTCTTCGGCGGACACCTGATCCTTCACAGAGATGATGGCCTGATCGTCCATGACGTGTCTCCCTTGAGCGGCGCGCGCATCACGCTGCACGCCTTTTGTCCCATGATCGCGCTCATCAGCGCCAGCGTCAAACCGGTCAGATGTCGCGCGCCAGTCTCAGCCCGGTCATCTGCCACCGGGCGCCGGGCGGGAAGAAATTGCGGTAGCTGGCGCGCATATGGCCCGGCGATGTCAGGGCTGACCCGCCCTTGAGCACATACTGGCCGCACATGAATTTGCCATTGTACTCGCCAAGAGCCCCCTCATTGGCCCGGTAGCCGGGATAGGGCGCATAGGCCGAGCGCGTCCACTCCCACACCTCGCCGAACAGGCCCGCCAGGGCGCCCGCCCCGCTCGGCGTCACAACGCTCACCGGCGCTGTGTGCAGCCAGCCCGACGCATCGGCCCAGCGCCCCTGCGCCGGATCGGCGCCACGTGCAGCGTGCTCCCATTCGCGTTCCTCGGGCAGGCGCGCGCCGGTCCAGGCGGCATAGGCCGAGGCCTCGAAATAATCTACGTGACTGACCGGAGCGTCGGGATCCAGCGCCATCTCGCCATGCAGGGTGAATTCGCGCCAGCCCGCCTCACCCCGGGTCCAGTAGAGCGGCGCGGCGCGCCCCTCAGCCTGGATCACCGCCCAGCCATCGGCCAGCCAGTGACGCGCATCGCGATAGCCGCCATCCTCGATGAAGGCGAGAAACTCGCCATTGGTCACCGGGCGCGAGGCGAGCGCGAACGGCGTGAGCACGCCGTCATGGGCCGGGCCTTCATTGTCGAACGCAAACGCCTCGCCCTCATGACCAAAGCGATGCACCCCGCCCTCGAACGCGATCCAGTCGGCAGGCCCCGCGCCATCGCGGCATGAAGGCGCCGCCGCGCCGGGATAGCCCGCCTCGCAGAAGGCGGCGCGCGACAACAGGTATTTGATATCGGTCAGGAACAGTTCCTGATGCTGCTCCTCGTGGGCGATCCCGGTCTCGATCACGCCGCGCGCTGCGGCCAGCGCCGGTGCGTCCGCCCCGTCGAACCAGCGCCCCACCGCCGCGTCCACATGCGCGCGATAGGCCAGCACGGCCTCCAGGCCCGGACGCGTGATCAGGCCGCGCTGGTCTCTGGCCTGACGCGCCCCGATAGCCTCGTAATAGGAATTGAACAGATAGTTGAACCTTGCGTCCGCAGGCGCATACCCCGGCGCGAAGGCCTTGAGCAGAAACGTCTCCCAGAACCAGGTGGTGTGACCAAGATGCCATTTGCCCGGAGAGGCGTCGGCCATGGCCTGGGCGCCCAGATCCTCAGGCGAAAAGGGCGCCGCCAGGGCCAGGGTGCGCGCCCTCACCGCATCAAATCGCGCCCGCAGGCGCGCGCTGACCGTCTCCGCCATATCTCTGGCCATGCGCTCGCTCCCGGCTGCACTAACGCATTTCTAACCATAGCGCAGTCAACATGTTCCGCCAGAGGGACATCACGGACCGCAGTCATGCCGCACGCCAGTCAGCCGCCAGACCCTGACGCCCGCCATCGCGCGGCGGGGCGCAAGGCAATGCAGCTCAGCGATCTGTGCTCTATCCGGCCCTTGCCCGCCTCCATCATTGCCGAGATTGACCCGGTGCTCACCGATCTCCTGCGCCTGGCCGAAGCCGGCGCGCGCGCCCAGGCCGCCGCCCGTCTGGCGCGCTGTGACTGGGCCCCGCGCGAGGCGGTGCGGCTGCTGGCGTTCGAGCCGCTGGACATCGCCCGTCCGCTAGTGGAGCGGTCCATGGTGCTGGAGGAACGCGATCTGATCGCGCTGGCCGATCTGGGTCATGATCACCGCATGGCCCTGATCGGGCGCATCCATTTGAGCGCGCCGGTCACCGCCGCCATGGCCCGCCATCGCGAGCGCGACTGCCTGATGGCGCTGGCCGCCCATGAAGGCGCAATCCTGGCCGATATTTCGGCCGGTGACTTCATGGCGGTGGCGCGCCGTCACGAGATTTTGCAGGACACGCTGGCCGGACGCGGCGACCTCAGCGCCGGTTTTGTGCGCTCCCTGCACGCCATCGCCGCAACACGGGTGCGCACCCTGCTGGCCGAGCGCTATCCTGAACTGACTGACATCGCCGCCCCCGAGCCTGCAGGCGACGCCCCTGAAATCGACGCCGACGCCGACCGCGACGCCGATGAAGTCACACGCCAGCTCATGTCAGAGCGCGCCCTCACCGCCGCCGATGTCTTGCGCGCGGCGCGCAACGGGCGCGCAGAGATCGTCGATCACGCCATCGCGCGCCTG
>JBHYFR010000020.1:0-22858 GCA_051859425.1 Oceanicaulis sp.
CATGTATGCGCGCCTGCGCGATGTGCTGGGCGAGCGGGTGGCGCAGGTGGACGCCACCTTCCCCGCAGAAGAGGCCACCGGCGCGGGCGCCGGGCTGATGCGCGCGCTGGACCGTATCCGCGCCGACGCCGAGGCCGCCGTGAAAGACGGCGCCGAGCATCTGGTGCTCACCGACGAAGCCCAGGGGCCGGACCGCTGCCCCGTCCCCATGGCGCTGGCGGTGGGCGCGGCCCACACGCATCTGACCCGCAAGGGCCTGCGCACCTACTGCTCGCTCAATGTGCGCGCCGCGGATGTGGCCGACGCCCATGGCCTGGCCGTTCTGATCGGGCTCGGCGCCACCACGGTGAACCCGTATATCGCGTTTGAAACCGTGGGCGCGCGCAGCCAGCGCGGGCTGGCGTCCCTGCCGCCGGGCCGCAAGGCGCTCAACATGAAGGCCGCGTTTGATGCGGGCCTTCTCAAAATCATGTCCAAGATGGGCATATCGGTGGTCTCGTCCTATCGCGGCGGGTGCAATTTCGAGGTGCTGGGCCTCTCGCGCGCGGTGGCCATGGAATATCTGGGCGGGGTGACCAGCCGTATTTCCGGCATCGGCCTGGCCGGCCTGGAACAGAAGCTCGCCGAGCTGCACGCCTGGGCCTGGCGCGATGAGGGGGCGGTGCGCCTGCCCGTGGGCGGCTTCTACCGCCAGCGCGCGTCCGGCGAGGTGCACGCCGTCGAGGCCCGCTCGGTCACCGCCCTGCAGAAAGCCGTGCGCGAGGAGGACTACGCCGCCTTCCGCGAATACGTCCGCCTGCAGACCCGCGACGCCGACCCGATCCAGCTGCGCGATCTTCTGGAGCCTCGCCCGCTGGGCCCGGCTGTGGACCTGGCGCGCTGCGAAAGCGTCAATGAAATCCGCCAGCGCTTCGTCACGCCGGGCATGAGTCTGGGCGCGCTGTCGCCTGAAGCCCACGGCGCGCTCAACGTGGCCATGAACCGCATCGGCGCCAAGTCGGTGTCGGGCGAGGGCGGCGAGGACCGCGCGCGCTACACGCCCATGGCCAATGGCGACAATATGAATTCGGCCGTCAAGCAGGTGGCCTCTGGCCGGTTCGGCGTGACGGCGGAATATCTCAACCAGTGCCGCGAGATCGAGATCAAGATCGCCCAGGGCGCCAAGCCGGGCGAGGGCGGGCAATTGCCCGGCTTCAAGGTCACGCAGATGATCGCGCGCCTGCGCCACGCCACGCCGGGCACCACGCTGATCAGCCCGCCGCCCCATCACGACATCTATTCCATCGAGGATCTGGCCCAGCTCATCTACGACCTCAAACAGATCAATCCCGAGGCGCGGGTCTGCGTGAAGCTGGTGGCCGCCGCCGGCGTCGGCGCGGTGGCCGCAGGCGTGGCGAAGGCCCATGCCGACGTGATCCTCATCTCCGGCAATGTGGGCGGCACGGGCGCCAGCCCCCAGACCTCCATCAAATTCGCCGGCGCGCCGCTGGAGCTGGGCCTGTCCGAAGCCCATCAGGTGCTCTCGCTCAACGGCCTGCGCGAGCGGGTCACCCTGCGCGCTGATGGCGGCATCCGCACCGGGCGCGATGTGGTGATCACCGCCATGCTGGGCGCGGAGGAGTTCGGCATCGGCACCACCAGCCTGATCGCGCTGGGCTGCCTGATGGTGCGCCAGTGCCATTCCAATACCTGCCCGGTGGGCATCTGCACCCAGGACGATGATCTCAGGCAACGCTTCACGGGTCTCGCCGATCACGTGGTCAATCTGATGACCTTCATCGCCCGCGACACCCGCGAGATACTGGCCAAACTCGGCGCGGAGCGTCTGGAAGACGTCATTGGCCGCGCCGACCTGCTCGATCAGGTCAGCCGGGGCGCGGATCATCTTGACGATCTCGACCTCAACCCGCTGCTGGTGCGTGTGGACCCGCAGGCGCGACCGCCGCGCTCCACCCGCGCCCAACGCAATGCCGTGTCGCCCAGCTTGGACGAGCAGATCCTCAAGGACGCCGCCCCGGTCTTCACCCGGCGCGAGAAGATGCAGCTGGTCTATGACGTGAAGAACACCGACCGCGCCGTGGGCGCGCGGGTGTCGTCAGCCATCGTGCGCGCCTTCGGTCCGGACGGGCTGGAGGACGGCCAGCTCACCCTGCGGCTCGCCGGTTCGGCGGGGCAGTCGCTGGGCGCGTTCGCGGCCAAGGGCCTGCGCATCGAGCTGGAAGGCGACGCCAATGACTATGTGGGCAAGGGCCTGTCGGGCGCGACCATCGCCGTGCGCCCGTTCGGCGGCGCGCGCCGTCACGGGCCGGGCGATGTGATCATCGGCAATACCGTGCTGTATGGCGCGACCTCGGGCCGCCTGTTCGCCGCAGGCGGGGCCGGCCAGCGCTTCGCCGTGCGCAATTCGGGCGCCACCGTGGTGGTGGAGGGCTGCGGCGCCAATGGCTGCGAATACATGACCGGCGGCGTGGCGGTGATCCTGGGCAAGGTGGGCGATAATTTCGCCGCCGGCATGACCGGGGGCGAGGCCTTCGTGCTGGACGAGGACGGGCGGCTGGAGCCCCGGCTCAACGCCGAGACGGTGTTCCTCACCGAGCTCAAGGGCGAGGCCGAGGCCCGCTGCCGCGCCCTGATCGAAGCCCACTACGCCGCCACCGGCTCGCTCCACGCCGCCGCCCTCCTCAATGACTGGGAGGCCCGCCGCGCCGAATTCCGTCACGTGGCGCCCTTCGAGGCGGCGAAGATCGAGGCGGGCGCCAAGCGGGCGTGAGGGGTTAGCGCGGCGGGTCGGGGAACAGGGCCGGCAGCCAGCGTCCCGCATATCTGGCGGGGAAGGCCAGGGTGAGGGGTGATTTGCTGGCAGGCAAAAAAGCAAGAGGCCCCGCCGGAGCAGGGCCTCGAATTAACGCCACGGACACTTGCAATCGCCGTCCGTGGCGGCCCCCGGAGGGGACTTAAGCCCGATGCCGAAGCAGAGCGGGGACAGAAATTTGATAGCACTTTGAGGTGTGAAATTCAAGCTTGGGACTTTACGCCATGCCTAAAGCCCGCTTGATGCATTCGCGTATCTCCGCAAGCGTTTCTGATGAGACTGTGGGATAAAGATACTTCCTTTTGCCCTCGTGATCTTTCCCTGTGTGAAGCGGCTTGAGCCGATGAAAGGCTACGGTCGCTAGCATATCCGCCTTCACCCAATGCGCCTCTGAATCGTAGGGTTGGGGCAGGTCAATATTAACCTCGCAATGGTACTCAAAAACCCGGTCCGGTTTCGTCGTGCTGAGGGGGACAACGGTGCATAATTGATCCCGCTGCCTCAGCCTCGGGGAAACAACAATAACCGGGCGCCTTTTCACCATTTCAGGCGTCTTGAACCCTGTGTCGTAATCACAAATGAGCACTGTGCCGGGTTTCGGGTGAAAGTTTAATGGCATGCGTCAGGCCCCCATCAGAGGGGAAATATATACGACTTATTGTCGTTTTCGCACCCTGATTGGACCGAGGACGTTGAGGATGCATCAGGCGCGGCTAACCTGCAGGAGGCGCCATTGAGCTGGCCGCTTGTCTGGCCGGATCGCCGGGGCGGAATTCGTCCAATACATCATATCACTGAAGATCGTCTGGCCCGCGTTTTGGCCGCTTGCCTGGCCGCTTCTCCACTCCGCGCACGCAAGCGTGAACGGGGCGGGGCTTGGCGGGGCGGGCGGACGGCCCATGTTACGTCGTGGATCCACTCAAACGCCCGCCGGAGCGCCGCCCATGACCCTGATCGCCCGTTTGCGCCTGACGCTGGCTGCGCTGTGCCTGAGCGCCCTCACGCTCACCGCCGCCGCCAGCGCGGACGACTATCTCCGCCCGGCCCAGGCTGAAGGCGCGGACCTGCCAGACGGGCTGGCGCATGCCATTGTGGCGTCGGGCTGTTTCTGGTGCACGGAAGCCGATTTCGAGCCGCTGCCGGGCGTTATCGCCGTGGTGTCGGGTTTTGCGGGCGGGAGCGAGGCGAACCCGGGATATTACGACGTGGTGCGCGGGCGCACCGGCCATGTGGAGAGCGCGCGCATCATCTTCGACCCGGCCGTGATCAGCTATCAGGCCCTGCTCGATCACTACTGGCGCAACGTGGACCCCTTCGACGGCGGCGGCCAGTTCTGTGACCGGGGCGCGGCCTATGCGCCCGCCCTGTTCCCGGTGGACGAGGACCAGCGCGCCGCCGCCGAGGCCTCCAAATCCGCCATGGCCGAACGCTTCGGGCGCGAGATCGCCGTGCGTATCGCGGATTTTGACACATTCTGGCCGGCGGGCGCCGAGCATCAGAACTATGCGGCCAATAACCCGATCCGCTATCAGCGCTACCGCTTCGGCTGCCGGCGCGACCAGCGGCTGCGCCAGATCTGGGGTGGTTAGAGCGCAATCCGAAAAGTGGGAACCGGTTTTCGGATAAATTGCGCTCCAGATCATTGACCTTGAGCGTGCGGCCTGACGCAGTCAGGTCGGATCACGCTCCAGCCTCGCGCCTTGCCCGCAAGGCGGCGAGGGTCTAAGCCTGCCCACGGTTTCACACCGTTAGCGGAGCATCCCCATGTCGAACGTGGTGGTCGTCGGCGCCCAGTGGGGCGACGAGGGCAAAGGCAAGATCGTGGACTGGCTGTGCCACCGCGCCGATCTGGTGGTGCGCTTCCAGGGCGGCCATAACGCCGGTCATACGCTGGTGGTGGACGGGGTCACCTACAAGCTCTCGCTCATGCCGTCGGGCGTGGTGCAGAAAAAGCTGTCGCTGATCGGCAATGGCGTGGTGGTGGACCCCTGGGCCTTTATCGAGGAGATCGAGAAGGTCCGCGCCCAGGGGGTCAACATCACCCCCAAAATGGTGCGCCTGGCTGAAACCGCCGCTCTGATCCTGCCGGTTCACCGCGAGCTCGACGCCCTGCGCGAGAACCGCGATGACGGCATGAAGATCGGCACCACGCGCCGGGGCATCGGCCCGGCCTATGAGGACAAGGTGGGCCGGCGCGCGGTGCGGGTCATCGACCTGGCCGACGAGCGTCAGCTGCGCCGGCGCATCGGCGAGATGCTGCATCACCACAACGCCCTGCGCCGGGGCTTTGGCGTGGCCGAGGCGGACGCCGACGAGATGACGGCCGAGCTGATGGCCATTGCGCCCAAGGTGCTGCCCTTCGCCGATCCGGTCTGGAAAACCCTCAACGCCGCCATTTCCGACGGCAAGAAAGTCCTGTTCGAGGGCGCCCAGGGCGCGTTCCTGGACGTGGACCACGGCACCTACCCCTTCGTGACCAGCTCCAACACCGTGGCCGGCCAGGCCGCGGCGGGCGCCGGCGTGGGTCCGGGCCAGGTGGGCTATGTCCTTGGCATTGTGAAGGCCTACACCACGCGTGTGGGCGAGGGGCCGTTCCCCACCGAGCTGACCGACGCCACCGGCCAGCGCCTGGGCGAGCGGGGACGCGAGTTCGGCACCGTCACCAGCCGCCAGCGCCGCTGCGGTTGGTTCGATGCGGTGCTGGTGCGCCAGAGCGCGAAGATCAACGGCATAACCGGCGTGGCCCTGACCAAGCTGGACGTGCTGGACGGGTTTGACGAGTTGAAGGTCTGCGTCGGCTACAAGCTCAATGGCGAGATGTATGACCGCCTGCCCGCCGGCGCCGACGCGCAGGCGCGCGTCGAACCGGTCTACGAGACGCTGGAAGGCTGGTCGGGCTCCACCGCCGGCGCGCGCAGCTGGATGGACCTGCCTGCCCAGGCCGTCAAATATGTGCGCCGTATCGAGGAGCTGATCGAAGCCCCCGTGGCCATCCTCTCCACCAGCCCCGAACGCGACGACGTCATCCTGATGCAGGACCCGTTCAAGGGGTGAGGCGTTCGAGGTAAATTTATAGTTGCATCACTTTCCGGCGCTGCTACCTTTAATAGGTGTTGCGAACGGGGAGTGGCATGTCGGGCAGGTTTGGTACGCTCATAGCGCAGCCTGATTATAGCTGGGACGGGCTGGCGAAGATCGCCCTGGGCGGGCACGCCTGCTGCGCGCAGACGCTGCAGGACTACTGGCGTATGGACCCGAGCGGTTCGGGCCGGCTGGATGATGACGCGCTCAAAATGTGCGGGCTTTTACAAACCGTCGACGGCGTCCTTTGGCATATCGCCCATCTTCCCGCGCAGGGAAGCTGGAAGAATGACCTTCGGGACAAGACCTGGGAACGCCTGGAGGAGACTGTCAACGCGCGGGTGAGACAGGCGGCCGGCGCCGGGCCGTCCGGCTCTGTCAGGCTCGATGGCGTGGTGCTGCGCTGCGCGCCGGCTGAGCCCGAAGTCCCGTCTGGCCTGCAGAGCGCTCAATGCCGGGTGTCGATGCGCGATGCTGCGTTCCTGGGGCCAGCGGACTTCACACGCTGGCGCTTTGGCCCGGACACAGTTTTCGCGCGCGCAGAGTTTCACAGTGACGCTGTGTTTTCAGGCGTGCCCTTCCACGGTCCCGCGAGCTTCATCGAATCGCGTTTCAAGGCGAAGGCCGAGTTCGGAGATACGAAATTTCACGGCGAGGCGCAGTTCTCGCGCGCCGAGTTCGAAGGCTGGACATATTTCGAGCGCGCCCACTTTTTCGAGTCAGCAGACTTCGAAGCAACCCGGTATTTCGAATGCGGGCGCTTCAAGCAGGCCAGGTTCGCCGGCCCCGCCCGATTCCAATACGCGACTTTCGATACCAAGGCCGATTTCCATCTCGCCGTGTTCCAGGGCGAGGCCTGCTTTGACCGCGTCGAATTTTTCGGCGTATCGGCCTTTCTGGAAGCGACGTTCGAGGGCCGGGTCTCGTTCAACGGCGCTCTTCATCAGGCGCTTTGCGAATTCTCCGATCTCAAGGTCACCGGCGCAGCGGAAAGCGACTGGCGCTCGGCGTTCGAAGGCGCGCGGATCGAAGCCTTGTTCAACCTGGCCGGAGGCCCCTACCACATTATCAGCGCCTTTGACGGCGCGATCCTGTCGGGCTGGATCCGCTATCCGATCGTCAGCGAACAACAGGACGCCAAGGTGTTCAAGGCCAAGGCCCTGAACCTCGCCCTTTCGGCTGGCGGGAAGCAGCGGCAGGCGGCGCTGGGGGCCCTGGAGGGCGGCGCCCGCGTGCTCAAACATGCCATGGCCCGGCAGGCTGACAGTCTGCGCGAACAGCACTTCTATCGCTATGAGGTGGAGGCCCGCCGCAGGAACAAGGTCACGCCGCCCGGCGAGAAACTGGTCTCCTGCCTGTATGGGTGGACGGCGGCCTATGGCCTGTCGGTGATGCGGCCGGCGGTATTGCTTGCCGCAGTCTGGCTGGTGTTCGCCATCGGATACGCCACGGCAATCATCGGCCTGAACCTGGCGCCGGGAGCCTGGGCTTCCATGCAGCCGGCCGCGCAACTGTCACTGCAAAGCATTGCGACGCCTCTTTTCGCATGGGACCCGGACGCGATTGAGGCGTCGGCCATACTGACCGGTTCGCGCAATGCCGATGCCCTTTTCTATCTTCAGCTGATTTCAACGCTGCAGTCGTTTATCTCGATCATCCTGATTTTCCTGTTCGCGCGGAGCATCCGGCGGCGATTCCAGATCAGCTGACTGCGCCGCCGCCCGCTTGCGACGCAGCAAGTTGCGCCTCGACGCTGGCGTTGAAAGTCATCGCCGGATTGGCTTCAGCCAGCACGCCGATCTTCATCCAGAATTCGGCCTGCGCATTGATTGACCGGCACATCACCGTGCTGGACCGCCGGGCTTCTTCATGCAGCGAATCATCAATTTTTACGAGACGCATCGCTATCTCTCCAGCGCTTATGGTTCGTATGTGCAACATATGGCGGCGGGTCAGCTGCGAGGCGGCAGCCGCACGCCTTGAAGCGCGCGGCGCGTCGCGCTCAACTGGGCTCCTGTCGGATGCCTGAGCGAGTCGCGTCATGATTGGCCTCGAAAACCGCCTCATCCTCGTCACCGGCGCCTCGCGCGGGGCCGGGGCGGCGATTGCGCGTGCGTGTGCGGATGCGGGCGGCGATGTGCTGGTGCACTACGCGCGCAACCGGGCTCAGGCTGAAGCGGTGGCCGATGCGCTGGGACCGCGCTGCGCCGGGCTGATCGCGGCGGACCTGGCCGAGCCGGAGGCGGCCGCTGCGCTGTGGGCGGCGGCGGTGAAGACGGGCGGGCGGGCGCCGGACGGGCTGGTGCTCAATCACGGCATATTCGAAGGCGCCGGGGTTGCGGCGGGCGAGGCGGACTGGCGGGCCAACTGGGCGCGCACCCTGCAGGTCAATCTGACCTCCTGCGCCGATCTCGCGCGCCTGGCGGCCCGCGACTGGCTCGCGGGGTCTGGCGGGTCGCTGGTGGCCATCGCCTCACGCGCGGCCCATCGCGGCGATGATGCGGACCATGCCTCCTACGCCGCGTCGAAGGCCGGGCTCATCGCCCTGATCAAGACGCTGGCGCGCGCCCATGCGGGGCAGGGGCTGCTCGCCTACGCCATCGCGCCGGGCTGGATCGATACCGACATGGCGCCGTCTGACGCCGCCGCCCGGACACGCGCCGAGGCGGAAATACCGCTGGGGCGGATGGCGGCGCCGGCGGAGATCGGGGCGCTGGCCGCCTTCCTTCTGTCGGGCGCCTGCGCGTCGGCGTCGGGGGCGACATTTGACGTCAACGGCGCGAGCTATGTGCGCTAGGGACGCGCGAACGGCTCGCGTGTCTCCAAACGGCTGATTTATGTCTCCATGGGGCGCGTTTTCGTCTCATAATCGCGTGTTTGCGGCACGCGCCGGCCAGGAGAGATGTCAGCATGTCCCCGCCCCTATCCCTCAATGAGTGGCGCGCCGCAGGGTCGGTGTTCGGCTATCGCGGTCATGATATTTTCCAGCGCACCGGCGGCGACTGGAGCGACGAGACCCGCCCCGTCCTGGTGCTGATCCACGGCTTCCCGACGGCCAGCTGGGACTGGGCGCACCAGTGGGACGCGCTGTGCGAACGCTATCGCGTGGCGGCTATCGATATGATCGGGTTCGGTTTTTCGGCCAAGCCGGCCGACTACGCCTACTCCATCCAGGACCAGGCCGACCTGCACGAAACCTGGCTGGACCGGCTGGGCGTCAGCGCCTGCCATATCCTGGCCCATGATTATGGCGACACGGTCGCCCAGGAATTGCTGGCACGGATGATTGAGCGGAAAGCCAAGGGCGTGGCGCGCCTCGAGATTCAGTCGATCTGCTTTCTCAATGGCGGCCTGTTCCCCGAGCAGCACCGCGCCACGTTCACCCAGCGCCTCCTGCACTCGCCGCTGGGGCCGCTGCTCAGCCGGATGATGACGCGAAAGCGTTTTGAAACAGGGCTTTGCGAGGTATTCGGCCCGGACACGCGCCCGTCGGAAGAGACCCTGGACGCGTTCTGGACGCTGGCCAATCATGGCGGCGGCATGCCGCGCATCGGCCACAAGCTGTTGAGCTATATCACCGAACGGCGCGCCACCCGGGATCGCTGGGTCGGGGCTCTGGTCCATTCGCCGATCCCGATGCGGGTCATTGACGGCGCGCTGGACCCGGTCTCCGGCGCCCATATGGTTGAGCATTATCAAAAGCTTGTGCCCAATCCCGACACGGTGCTGATACCCCATGTGGGCCATTACCCGCAGCTGGAGGCGCCCGGCGAAGTGCTTGACGCCTTCCTGGATTTCCAGTCGGGTATAGGCAAGGCTTGATCACTAGGCCGGGACGGGAGGAGGTGCGCCATGGGCGAGCGCTATGACTGCATCATTGCCGGCGGGCTGGTGATTGACGGCACAGGCGGCGCGCCGGCCGTCGAGGATGTCGCCATACGGGCCGGCCGGGTGGCCGCGCGCGGCGCCGGGCTTGACCGCTCCTTGGCTGACCAGATCATTGATGCGCAAGGCCTTTGGGTTCTGCCCGGCCTCCTGGACATCCACACCCATCTGGATCTGGAAGTGGAGTTTGACCCGGCCCTGAAAGAGGCCGTGCGCCATGGCACCACCACGGTTCTGATGAGCAATTGCTCGCTGGGGCTGGCGTTCGGCAATCAGCGGCGCAATGGCGACGACCCGCTGGTCGACTGCTTCGCCCGGGTGGAAAACATGCCCAAGCCGGTGCTGCGCAAAGTGGCCGACAAGGCGACCTGGACAAGCCCTGCAGGGTATTACGCCCATCTCGACGACCTGCCGCTGGGCTGCAATGTCATTCCGATGATCCCCCACTCCATGCTGCGAATCGAGGTGATGGGCCTCACCGGCGCGGTGACCCGCAAGGCCGGTGAAGATGATCTCAGACAGATGGAGGACGTGCTCGAAAAGGCCATGACGGAAGGCTATCCGGGCTTCTCCACCGATGCGCTGCCTTTCCACTTCCTGTCCGAAGACCCCAACCGGCGGGTGAAAATCCCCTCCCAGTTCGGCCAGTACCGTGAGCTCAAGCGCCTCACCAACGTGCTGCGCCGCCATGACCGCCTGTGGCAAGCCACCCCGCCCAAGGACAACCCGCTGGCGGTGCTGCGCAATTTCTCCCTCACCTCCGGGCGCCTGCATGGCCGGCCGCTGAAGGTGACGGCGGTGGCGGCGATGGATGTCGCCTCCAACAAATCCCTGCGCCGTCTGGCGCTTTTGCTGACGCGACTGTTCAACTCGCCGCTGTTCAAGGGCCATTTCCGCTTCCAGGCGCTGGCTGCGCCGTTCAAGCTGTTCTGGGACGGGCCGGTGAACCCGCTGGCCGAGGAAATCCCGGCCCTGCGAGAGCTCAACGAGCTTGATCTCGAAGATGCCTCGGGCCGGCGCGCCCTGCTGGACGATCCGGCCTTCCAGGCGCGGTTTTCAAAAATGTGGATGACCGGCAAGACCGGGTTCGGGCTCAACCGCCTGAAGCGCCTTTTGAAGGCGGAAACCCTGTCATTCGACCGTGATTTCAGCGAGATGGTGTTTCACTCGGGCGGGCCGGACATCTGGACCGGGGAGACCTTCGCCCAGGTCCTTGGCCGGTTCCAGGCCTGGCGCGCGGACCCGTCGCTGGCGCGCACGACCGATGAGCGCGCCGCCTTCGAGGCGATGCCCGATACCGCCGCCGAAGAGCCGGGCTTCATGCTGCATCTGTTGCGCACCTATGATCTGGGCTTGCGCTGGTGGACGGTGTCGGCCAATCGCGATCCGCAGATTGTGCGCGCGCTTTTGAACCACCCCCAGATCCTGCCCGGCTTCAACGATTCGGGCGCCCATATCACCAATATGGCCTTCTATGACGGCAATCTGCGCGGCCTCCAGATCGCCCAGAGCGAGGGGCTGGAGCGGGTGGCCAGCCAGGTGCGGCGCATGACCCGTGACCCGGCGCAATTCATCGGCGTGGACGCCGGGACCATGGAGATCGG
Source organism: Oceanicaulis sp. (assembly GCA_051859425.1). Lineage (GTDB taxonomy): Bacteria > Pseudomonadota > Alphaproteobacteria > Caulobacterales > Maricaulaceae > Oceanicaulis. The sequence continues at coordinate 11,383 of JBHYFR010000020.1, forward strand.
CGACCGGGCCGACCTCGTCGTCATCGATCCCGACGCCTTGCGCGCCTACGATTCCGAAGCCCGCTCGCGCTTCATCTGGCGCGAGGATTATGGCCATGAGCAGATGGTCAACCGCTCCGACGGCGTGGTGCGCTCGGTCCTGGTCAGCGGGGTCGAGGTCTGGGACGGAGAGCGCTTCACCGAGGCCGCCGGCCGCCAGACCCTGGGCCGCGCCCTGCGCCACACCAGCTGGAGCCCCCAGCGTGAAACGCTGCAGGTGGCGGCGGAGTAATCACTCCGCCATCCGTTCCTCCATCCGCATGCGCAGATGGATGACCAGAAGCTCCTGGTAGAAACCCCGGGCGTCGGCTTCGGCGTGATCGAGAAAGCGTGCGATTTCATCGCGGTCGATGCGCGGCTGGTCTGACGGGCAGCCGGCGAAGCGCCCTGTCAGGGCATAGTGGGGAAAGCCCACCAGACCGGCGAAGCGCCCGGCCCGGGCCGAACGCCGGATCAGCTCGCCGCCATAGCAGGCGTCATCGGGCCGCCCGTCCCAGCCGGTCAGGCGGATATAGCCCACCACGAACAGCGATTGCGGGTATCCCGCGCGCAGGGCCGCATCGCGAAACGGCTGGCCCTCATCATGGCGCCCGGCATACCCGTTCACCCGCGCCAGCTGGTAGTTGAGGCGGGGATTGCCGGGGTCCGCCGCCACCGCCGCTTCACAGGCCACACGCGCCGCGTCCAGGTCCACATCGCCTTGCGCCACGCCCTCGGCCACCCGTTCAGGATCATCGGGATGGGCCGCCAGCCGGTCGCACCCGGTCACGTCGCGCGACCAGTCCAGCCGGTCATAGACCGCGATCTCGTCAAGGCTGACCGGGGCGGGCTGGGTGGCGGCGAGCAGGATGGCAAGGATCATGATGACGCTCCGTGTCCAGATTTGTCCGGACAGGTTACCGGCCGGAAGACCGTCTGACCAGCGCATTCCCGTCTTGACGAATTGCAGGTTCAAGCGGCTCATTCCCTTCATGAAAACCGACGTCGATGTGGTCATTCTCGGCGCTGGCATGGCGGGCCTCGCTCTGGCGCGGGCGCTGACCGGGCCGGGGCGCAATCTGTCGGTCACGGTTCTGGAACCGCGCACTCTAAGGCCGGATACGCGCCTGTGGATTTTCCCGGCCGCCCCCGGTCATGCGCTGGCGCGTTTCGTCCGCCACGAGACGCGCGATGTCAGCCTTGCGGGCCGCGCCGGCGCGCTTCACGCCGGGGCCATCTGGACCGTGCCGGCCGCCGATGTGCAGGCCGCGGCGCTGGAGGCGGTGTCAGCCTCGATGCGCGCGCGGCTTGAGACCGGCGTGCGCATCGACGCCATCACGCCGTCGCCGCGCGGCGCGGTGGTCGATTGCAGCCTGGGCGTCATCCGGGCGCGCCAGGTGGTGGACACGCGCCCGGGGGCGGACCACGCGGTGGGCGCAAGGGACTGGACGCAAATCGTTTTATCGGCCCGGATCGAGGGGGGGGATGCGCCGCCGCGCTTCGAGCTCGGCGCACCTGCCGCACAGGCTGGCGGAATCAATCTGATCCAGCGCCATGATCTTGGCGGCGGCGTCCAGCTGGTGGAGGCGGTGCGCTACGCCCCGCCCGGTGATGATGGCGCCGGCCTCAGGGCTGTTCTCGATGATGCGCTGGCCGCGCCCCTGGACATGACGCCGCGCCGCACCGTGCTGCCGCTCTTGCCGCCGCCCGCGCGGCGGGCGCAACCGGGCGCCGTGATCGCGGCGCCGGCGCGGGCCGGGGGATTGCGCTTCGCCGTCGGCATGGAAGCGCTGCGCCTGTCGCGCTGGGCGCAGGCCAGCGCGCCCGGCGCGGGGGAGGGCGCGCTGATCGCGCCGCCGCCCGATCCGGGGTCTGCGGCGCGCGCGCCGGCGCGGGACCTGGCGCGGCGCCTGCGCGAAGGAACGGGACCGGCGGCGGTCTGGCTGGAGCGGATGCTCACATCATCGCAGCCGGACATGGCGCTGGCCTTTCTCGCCGGTTCGGAGCCTGCGCGATAGCCCGGCGCCCCTCGACATCGCGGCCAAACCTGCGAGAATTGATGAACGGGCTGAGGGATGAAGGGGACGCCGCTATGATCGCGCGCAATCTGTTTCGTACAGGGGTCATGCTCCTGCTGGGCGCCACGCTGGCGGCATGCAACCCTGCTGACGGGCCCGATGCGCCCACCCCCCAGGGCCCATCGCTGACCCCGCGCGCCGCGGACGCCCCGCGCGCCGCCGACACGGTTTCAGAGCAGTTCGAATATCTGCGCTATGCGATCAATACCCAGTCCGCTGCGCCCGAGCTTTGCCTGACTTTCTCCGCCCCGCTCGACCCCCAGGTGGACTACTCGGCCTATATCGAGATCGATGAACCGGTGTCTCTGGCGGTGGACGGCCAGCGGCTTTGCGTGGGCGGTCTGCAATTTGGCCAGACCCGCACCCTGACCCTGCGCGAAGGCCTGCCGTCGGCAGAGGGCGAGCGCCTGGCCGCTGACGAACAGACCGTGCTGACCTTCGATGACCGGCCGGCCTTTATCGGCTTTGCAGGCTCCGGCGTCGTCCTGCCGCGCATTGATGCGGACGGGCTGGCGATCCAGACGGTGAATGTATCGCGCGTGCAGGTGATTGTGCGCCGGGTCACCGACCGCGCGCTGGCTTTCCGCGAGATCACGTCCGGGTTCGACGCCGCCAGCGGTGAGTGGAACTGGTCCTATGGCGAGGAAACGCCCGGCGATGCCGGCGTCGAGGTCTGGCGCGGGGAGATGGACACGCCCGGCGACGCAAACGCCTCTGTTACAACAGTCTTTCCGATCGCTGATACGATAGGGCGTCTGCAGCCTGGCGCCTATTACATCGAAGTCGACAACGCCGAAGCGCTGGCGCGCGAAGAGGGCCGGGGCAATCACGCGCGCGCGCGCCGGTGGATCATGGTGACCGACCTGGCCTTCACCGCCTGGCGCAGCGGCGATGGCATGGACGTAACCGTGCGCTCATTGCAGACCGCGCGCCCGGCCCATGGCGCCGAGGTGCGTCTGGTCGCGCGTTCCAATGAGGTGCTGGCCAGCCAGGTGACCGGGCTTGACGGCAAGGCGCGTTTCAGCGCCGCGCTGATGAACGGCACGGATGGGAATACGCCGCGGCTTCTGGCCGCCTACGGTCCCGATGGTGATTTTGCGCTGCTGGACCTGACCCGCAACCCGGTGGATTTGTCCGGCCAGCCCATCGCCGGGCGCGACAGGCCCGGCCATGGCGACGCCTATCTCTATCTCGACCGGGGCGTCTACCGGCCCGGTGAGACGGTGCAGGCCAGCGCCTTGTTGCGCGATCTGACCGGGCGGGCGCTGACGGCGCGCGCCGGCTCGCTGATCGTCTATCAGCCCAACGGGCTGGAGCTGACCCGTCACCGCTTCGACAATGCGCCCGACGCCGGGGGGCTGTCCCACGGGTTCGAGCTGCCGCGCAGCGCGGCGCGCGGCCAGTGGCGCCTGGTATTGGAACTGGACGGGGCCGGCGAGGTGGGGACGACCCGGTTCGCCGTCGAGGACTTCGTGCCGCAGCGCGTGGAACTCTCGCTCAGCACCGACGCCGAAACCCCGATGCGCGCGGGCGAGACCCGCATGGTGGATGCGCGTGTGCGCTTCCTGTACGGCGCGCCGGGCGCCGGTCTGGCGATTGAAGGTTCGGCCCGGGTCGAGCCTGATCCCAACCCCTTCCCGGACTGGGCCGGTTATCGCTTTGGCCGCCATGACGAGCGCTTTTCTGAAAGCCTGGAAGACCTGCCGCGCACGGTCGCCGATGGCCGCGGCGAAGCCCGCGTGCCGGTATCGGCCGATGGCCGCGGCGAGGATTCGTCCCTGCCTCTGCGCCTGCGCGCGGTGATCCGGGCGCAGGAGCCGGGCGGGCGCGCGGTAGCCGATGATGTGCGCATCCCCTACCGGCCCCAGACCCGCTATGCCGGGCTTCGCACCGATTTTGAGGGCGCGGCGCAGCGCAATGCGCCGGCGCGCTTTTCCCTGATCGCCGTGGATGCGGACGGGGCGGCGGTGGCCGCGGACCTGCAATGGCGCCTGGTGCGCCGCGATTACAGCTATGACTGGTACCGCACCGGTACCGGAAACTGGCGCTGGCGCCGGTCAGAGCGTGTGGTGCCGATTGAAAGCGGGCAGACGCGCCTTGATGGGACCGATGCCGCCACCATCGCCACCGGCTCGCTGGCCTGGGGCGACTATGCGCTGATCGTGTCGGACGGCGATCGCGACATCGCCTCCACCGGCTTCTGGGTGGGCTATGGCGGCCGCGCGCAAGCCGGCGAGGAAGCGCCCGACACGGTGCGCGTCGCCGGACCGGACCGGGCGCCCCAAGCGGGCTCCAACGCAGTGATCTCGGTGCGCGCGCCCTATGCGGGCCTGGCCGAAATCGTTGTCGCCAATGACCGTATCCTCGCCTCCCGCCAGATCGAGGTGAGCGAAGAAGGCGCGGAGATTTCCCTGCCCGTAACCGCCGAATGGGGTGCGGGCGCCTATGTGATGGTCAGCGTCTATACCCCGCGTGATGCGGTCAACCAGCCCCGCCCGCGCCGCGCTGTCGGCGTGACCTGGGTGCCGGTGAATGTTGAGGGGCGCACCTTCGAGGTGACGCTTGATACCCCCGAACGGGCCATGCCCCAGCAGCCCCTTGTGGTGAATGTGCGCGCCGAGGGCGGACCGCGGGGCGAGCGCGCCTGGGTGACGCTGGCGGCGGTGGATGAGGGCATCTTGCTGCTGACCAATTTCCGCTCGCCCGACCCGGCGGGCTGGTTCTTTGGCCAGACGCAGCTCGGTGTTGACCTGCTGGACGATTACGGGCGCGTGCTCGACCCCAATCAGGGCGCTGCGGCGCCGGTGCGCTCGGGCGGTGACCAGATCGGGGCGGCCGGGCTTTCGGTGGTGCCCACGCGCACCGTGGCGCTGTTCTCCGGCCCGGTGCAGCTGGACCGGTCGGGACGCGCTTCCATCTCACTTGATGTGCCTGAGTTCAATGGCGAATTGCGCCTGATGGCTGTTGCCTGGTCACAGGGCGGTCTGGGCTCGGCCTCGCGTCCGGTGACGGTGCGCGAGGATGCGCCGGCCGAACTGATCCTGCCGCGCTTCCTGGCGCCGGGCGACACGGCGCAGGCCACGGTGACGGTGGATAATATCGATCTGCCCGGCGGCGCCTTCACCGCGCAGGTCAGCGCTACAGGCCCGGTTTCAGGGCCGTCTGATGGCGTGGAGATGCGGCTGGAGCGCGGTCAGCGTGAAGACCGGCGCATCGGCTTGCGTGCGGACACGGTGGGCATTGCTGAACTGGCGCTGGCGGTGGCGGGGCCGCAGAATTTCAGCACACGGCGCAGTTATCCCATCGAAGTGCGTTCGGCCTGGCTGCCGGAATCGCGCCTTGAACGCATCACGCTGCGCCCGGGTGAAAGCTGGACGCCGCCTGCCTCCGCACTGGACGGATATGCTGGCGGGACAGGCAGCGTGCTGGTCACGTCCTCATCCTTTCCCATTGATATGGCTCCGCTTTATCGCGATCTGGCCGCCTATCCCTATGCCTGCACCGAGCAGAGCCTGAGCCGCGCCATGCCGCTGCTATATGCCCGCCAGCTGGCGGATCTGGCCGATCAGGATGCGCGCAGTTCGGCGGCGGATGTGCGCCGGACCATCGAGCAGATCTTGTCACGCCAGGGCAATGACGGATCGTTTGGTCTCTGGCGGGTAGGAGACGGTCAGGCCTCGCCCTGGCTGGGCGCCTATGCCACTGATTTCCTTAGCCGCGCGGCCCAGCAGGGCTATCCCGTGCCGCGCGCGGCGCTGGAGCGGGCGCTGAGCCAGCTGCAGCCGATCGCCCGGGGCGAGCTGTGGCGTGTGTCCGGCTCCTACAACACGTCGACCCCCGAGGCGCGCTGGTCGCGGGATACGCGCCAGCGGCTGGAGGACCGCAGCGCGGCGTATGCCCTGTATGTGCTGGCGCGCAACGGTCAGGCTGACCGCTCGCGGCTGCGCTATATGCACGACGAACGCATCCGCCGGATCGAGAGCCCGCTGGCGCGCGCCCATATCGGCGCAGGCCTTGCCGCCATGGGCGACCGGGCGCGTGCGGCCAGCGCTTTCGAGGCGGCGGTTGAGGCCATTGGCTATCGCAATGAAGGCGACTGGTACCAGTCGGTGCGCCGCGATACCGCCGCGATTCTGGCTCTGGCCGCGGAAGCCGGCCAGACCGAAATCGTGGAGCGCCTGGCCGCAGGGCTGGCGCGCGACCTGCCCGAACCAGCCCGCCTGACCACCCAGGAGAAGGTCTTCCTGATCCTGGCCGCCCATGCGCTGGCGGGTGATAGTGATGGCGTTTCAGTGCGTTACGATGGCGAGGCAGCCGATCCGGCCGCCGTGCGGCTTGACGCCGGGGCGCTGGCCCAGGCGGGCGCCTTCACCAATACCGGCGATCAGCCGGTCTTCGTAACCATGCTGGCGCGCGGCGCCCCGGTGGAGCCGCCTCCAGCGTCGTCCTCCATGCTGCGTGTGGACAAGGCGGTGCTGGACATGCGCGGCGAGGCGGTGGATCTGGCGTCCGTGGCCCAGGGCCAGCGGCTGGTTATCAGCCTGACCCTGAGCCCCGAGCGCCAGGCGCTGGCCAGCTATGTGATCGCCGACCTTCTGCCTGCAGGCTTTGAAATTGAAGGGGTTCTGGACCCCGCGGACGGGGCGCCGGGCGGACCTTACGCCTTCCTGGGCGAGCTGAGCTATCCCCAGATCGCCGAGGCGCGTGATGACCGGTTTGTCGCGGCGATTGAATCGCGCCGGGGGCGGACAGAGCGCTTCGCCTATGTGGTGCGCGCGGTGACGGCGGGCGAGTTCGCCATCCCCGGCGCCGTGGCCGAAGACATGTACAGGCCTGATGTGACGGCGCGCAGCGAGTCGTCACGCCTGACCGTCCGGCCCTGACCGCCATGGACGCCTTGTCCCGCCTCTATCCCGCAATTCGGGGTCATGCGGCGGCTCTAAAGCGTCGTGCAGCGCGGGTTTGGGGTCATGTGAGGGCTCTCAGGAGTCATGCGGCGGCTCTTAAGGGTCGTGGGGCGCTTGTATGGGGTCCTGCGGCGGCCCTGACGGGTCTTGCGGCCCTGATTCTGACCCTTCGGGTCCTGGATCTGGCACTGCCGCCCCCGATCGAGGCCGGCCGCTCGGTGTCTCTGGTCGTCGCCGACCGGGAGGGACGCGCCCTGCGCGCCTTTCCGGTGGAGGAGGGGCGCTGGCGCCTGGCCGCGGATCTGGACCGGATCGACCCGGCCTTCATCGACGCGCTGCTGGCGGTGGAGGACCGGCGCTTTCGCGAGCATCACGGGGTGGACCTGCTGGCGCTGATGCGCGCTGCGGGTCAGGCGGTCACGTCCGGGCGCATCCGCTCTGGCGGATCGACCATCACCATGCAGACCGCCCGGCTACTGGAGCCGCGCCCGGACCGGACCATCGGGGCGAAGCTCATCGAGATGCTGCGCGCCTGGCAGCTGGAGCGGCGGCTGAGCAAGGATGAGATCCTGGAGCTCTACCTGACGCTGGCGCCCTATGGCGGCAATCTGCAGGGCGTGCGCGCGGCGAGCTGGGCGTGGTTTGACCGCGAGCCGGACCGGCTCACGCCTGACCAGATCGCGCTGCTGATCGCGCTGCCCCAGGCGCCCGAAGCGCGCCGTCCCGACCGGCGCCCTGACGCGGCGCGGGCCGCGCGCGCCCGGCTCTTGCAGCGCATGGTGCGGCTGGAGCTGATCAGCGAGGCGCGCGCGCTGGACGCGGCGGACGAGGCGCTGCCCGATGGCCGCCATGCCTTCCCGGCCCGCGCCTGGCATGCCGCCGAGACGGTGCGTGAAGGCGCAGGCGCCGCCGCCGAGGTGCGCTCGACGCTGGATGGGCGCCTGCAGGGCGAAGTTGAACGCCTGATGGCGGCGCTGGTGGCGGCGGCGGGACCGGATGTTCAGGCCTCGGCTCTGATCGTGGAGATCGAGACGCGCGCCGTGCGCGCCGCCGCCGGGTCGGCGGGGCTGGACCGGGCGGGCGGCTGGATGGATCTGACCGACCGGCGCCGCTCGCCGGGCTCGGCGCTCAAGCCCTTGATCTACGCCCTGGCGTTTGACGATGGGGCGGCGGCGCCCTCGACCCGGATCGCCGACCTGCCCGCGCGGTTTGCCAGTTACCAGCCGGAGAATTTCGACCGCCTGTTCCGGGGCGAAGTGACGGTCAGCGATGCGCTCCAGCATTCGCTGAACGTGCCGGCGGTGCGTCTGCTCGACCGGGTGGGCGCCGCGCGTTTCACCGCCTCTCTGGCCCAGGCGGGCGGCGCGCCGTCCGTGCCCGGCGCCCATAGCGGCGCGGCGGGTCTGGCCGTGGGGCTTGGCGGGCTGGGGCTGAGCGCGCGCGATCTGGCGCTCTTGTATGCCGCGCTGGGCGATGAGGGCCGCGCCCGGCCTCTGGTCTGGACTGAAGACCAGCTTGATCAGCCCGCGCCCACGCCGGTCCGGCTGGTCTCGGCGTCCAGCGCGCGCGATGTGCTGGCCATTCTGGAGGGCTCGCCCGCCCCGCCCGGACGCATGCCCGCGCGCCTGACCAGTTCAGCACCGGCCATCGCCTACAAGACCGGCACCTCCTACGGCTATCGCGACGCCTGGGCGGCGGGCGTGGCGGGGGGATACGCCATTGTGGTTTGGACCGGGCGCCCGGACGGCGTGCCGCGCGCCGGCGTGACCGGACGCGCAGCGGCGCTGCCCACCCTGTTTGATCTTTTTGACTCGGTGGCGCGCATCGATCCGCGCTTTGCCGCCCGCGCCCGCGCCCGTCATGCGCCCAGCGTGGCGGCGCCGTCTGCGCTGGACCGGTTTGCGCGCGCCGATGCGCCGCCGGAAATTCTGTTCCCGCCTGACAATGCGGAAATCTGGGCCGATGAGCCGGGCCGGGGTTTCGTCCTGTCAGGCCGGGGCGAGCGAGGGCTGGCCTGGTATGCCGACGGGGCGCCGGTGGGGCGCGATGCCGGCGGATCGCCGGTCTGGGAGCCGCAGGGCCCGGGCTTCTACGAGCTGACCGCGGTGGACGCAGCGGGCCGGTCGGCCCGGGTGCGCGTGCGGGTGCGCATGCCCGCTGGCTGACGCGGCTGTGATCGCGGGGCTTGCCCGGCCGGGCTCGACGCACTGTCACAAGACACGCTAGGTTCGCGGCCGTAATCGAACTTGCGGAAGGACGGACCCCATGACCCTCCCGATTGTGCGCAGCGCGCTGGCGCTGCTGACGGCGGCGGTGCTGTCGGCTGGCGCTTACGCCCAGTCGCCCCTGACCCTTGAGGACCTGTTCCAGATTCGTCAGGTGGGCGCCGTGGCGATCTCGCCCGATGGCCGGTCAGCGGCCTATACCGTGACCGTGCCGCGCGATGTGCCCGGCGGCGCGTCTGACGGCATCCCCAATATCGAGCTGCATATCGCCACAGGCGACGGCCAGAGCCGCGCCTATGTGGCTGGCGAGGGCCGGGTGGCGTCCATCGCCTGGACCCCGGACGGGCAGGGCGTGACTTTCCTGGCCAATCGCACCGGCGACAGCGCCACGGCGCTCTACCGCATTGATATCGCTGGCGGCGAGGCGCAGCGTATCTACTCCCACCCCCAGGCGATCCGCAGCTATCGCATCGCGCCGGACGGCCGCACGCTGTTCTTCGTGGCCCAGGACCGGCCCGATCCCATGCGCGCGCGTCTGAGCGAGCGGGGCTTCCGCGCCAATGTGTTTGAAGAACAGCAGGTCTTCTCCCATATCTGGCGCGCCGACCTGAATGACCGCAGCGCACCGGCCACCAAATTCGATCTGCCCGGTCACGCCACCCAGGTGATCGTCAGCCCCGACGGTTCGCGCCTGGCGGTGGACCTGGCGCCCACCGCGCTGGTGGACGACAATCTGATGAGCCGGCGCTGGCATGTGGTGGACGCGCGCAATGGCCGCGTGATCTCTGTGGCCGAAACGCTCAGCAAGCTGGGGCCGGCGGCGTTCTCGCCGGACAGCGCGCGCCTGGCCTTCCTGGCGGGCTCTGACCGGTCGGACGCGACGGACGGCACGCTTCACATCGCCGACGCGCGCACCGGCGAGATGGCCTATGTGGACCGGTGGGCCGAGCAGGACCTTTATGGCCTGGCATGGCTGGACAATGACACCGTGCTGACGCTGGCCCATACCGGAACCACCAGTGCGCTGGTGCAGTACGGTGTGGACGGCCAGGAGCGCGCCCGCACCCCGTTCGAGGGCGGGATTTTGCGCGCCATCGACCTGCACCGCGACAGCGGCGCCATCGCCGCGGTGGTGGACGCCCCCACCCATCCGCGCGAGGTGTTCTTCGCCCGGCCCGGCGAGGCGTTCGCCCGCTGGACCGACCACAATCCGCAATTGGCCAATATCGCCTGGGGCGTCCAGCGCACCATCGAATGGACCGCCCGCGACGGCGAGCGGGTCGAGGGCGTGCTGATCACCCCCCAAGGCCGCGCCCCGCGCGGCGGCTGGCCGCTGATCATGACGGTCCATGGCGGGCCGGAAGCCCATGACAGCGATGGCTGGCTCAATAATTACTCGCGCTTCGGCCATATCGCGGCGGGCGAGGGGTTTGCGATCCTGTATCCCAATTATCGCGGCTCCACGGGCCGGGGCGAGCGCTTCATGAAGCTGGACCATCTCGATCCGCCGGGCGACGAGTTCTGGGACATTGTCGACGCCATCGCGCCGCTGGCCGACGAGGGGATCATCAATCCTGACCGCGTCGGCATCACCGGCGGCTCCTATGGCGGCTTCGCGGCGGCCTGGGGCGCGACGATCGCCACCGAGCACTTCGCGGCCTCGGCGCCGTTCGTGGCGCTCACCGATCTCATCTCCTTCTTCGGCACCACCGAGATTCCGGTTGAAATGGTCGATGTCCATTTCATGGAATACCCGTGGGAGAACTGGGAGATGTGGCTGGACAAGAGCCCGATCCGCCATGCGCAAGGTTCGCGCACGCCCACGCTGATCCTGCATGGCGAGGCGGATCTGCGCGTTCACACCACCCAGTCCCACATCCTCTACCGCTTCCTGAAGATGGCGGGCGAGGCGCCGGTGCGCCTGGTCACCTATCCCGGCGAGGGCCATGGCAATGCCCGCGCGGCGGCGCAGTATGACTATGGCCTGCGGGTGATGCGCTGGATGAACCACTATCTCAAAGGGCCCGGCGGCGAGCCGCCGCCCGCCGATCTGCCCCTGCCTGAATTGCTGGGGCTGAACGACTGACGAAACCAGGCCGGGCGGGCAAGGCGCGCCCGGCCTTTTCGTTGGCGCGGCGCGCATGCGCCAGCCTGCCCTCACGCCCGCTCACGTGTACTGCCGGGAGTCTGCCTCATGCGTTCTGTGCTGGTCACTGCCTTCGCGTCCGCTGTTGTTCTGACGGCTTGC
>JBHYFR010000021.1:0-22260 GCA_051859425.1 Oceanicaulis sp.
TGGCGATCAGCTTTGTCGTCCTCTACTTCCTTCTGTCGCGCTTCATCCTGCCGCGTATTGGCGGGGCGATTGAAGAGCGCCGCGACCGCATCGCCGACGATCTCGACGCCGCCGCCTCCATGCGCGATCAGGCCAACGAGACGGTGCGCGCCTACGAAAAATCACTGGCCGACGCCCGCGCCCGCGCCCAGAGCGTGGCCGCCGCCGCCAAGGCCGAAGCCGACGCCGAGATCGCCGAGGCCGTGCGCGAGGCCGACGCCCGCCTGGACGCCCAGCAGGCTGAATCCGAGGCGCGCATCCGCGAAGCCCGCGACGCGGCCCTCAAAGAGGTGCGCTCCATCGCCGCCGGCGCCGCTGCGGCCATCACCGACCACCTCGCCGGGCTGGACGTGTCTGCCGCAGACGCCGAAAAGGCCGTCGACGCCGTGCGCAAGGGCTAAGCCATGACCTATCTGCTCAACGATACCAGCTTCTGGGCCTTTGTCGGCCTGATCGGCTTCTTCGCCATCCTGTTCTTCGCCGGCGTCCACAAGACGGTGGGCAAAGCGCTGGACGACCGCGCCGAGAAGATCCGCGGCGAGCTGGACGAGGCGCGCCGCCTGCGCGAGGAGGCCCAGGAATTGCTGGCCTCCTATGAGCGCAAGCATGCCGAAGCCGCCGAGGAAGCCGAGCAGATCATCAAGAAGGCGCGCGCCGAGGCCGAGTATCTGCGCGAGCAGGCCCAGGCCGAGATCGCCGAGCGCATCGAGCGCCGCACCGCGATGGCTGAACAGCGCATCGCCCAGGCCCAGGCCCAGGCGGCCAAGGATGTGCGCGGCCTGGCCGCCGATCTGGCGGTGGACGCGGCCCGCACGCTCCTCGCCGACGGCCTGACCAAGCCCCAGCGCACCAAGCTGGTCAAATCAGGCATTGCGGATGTGAAAGACCGGCTGAACTAGGCACGCCGCGCCAGCCCGCCATCCCGTTACGAAGAGCCCGCCAGCTCTGCCTGGCGGGCTTTTTCATGCCCGGCGTTCAGTCCGTCAGTTGCGGATTTCATCGATCCAGGCGCCGGGGCCGTCGCCGGTGCGCAGGTCCATCACCGTGGGCCATAACCGCCAGGGCGCGCGCCCGTCGGAGTTCCACAAACCGATGAAGGCGAAGCCGGTTTCCGGCTCCATCACGATCTGGGCGCCATAGCCTGACAGATAGCCCGCATGGGCGATCAGGCGGCGGTCGCCCCAGTGATAGATGCGCCATCCCATGCCGTAATGGGTCTCGCTGACCCGCTCGCGCACGCCGCCCAGCCCCCGCGTCTCGCGCAGGGTGGGCGTGTAGGCGGTGAATACCCGTTCCTTGACCACGTCCGGCAGGCCGCCCTCCGCCTCGGGACGCAGCAGCGCCTGGGTCCAGGCGATGAGATCGTTCAGGCTGACCGTGACCGAGGCCGCGCTGGGCATCACGTCATAGTTGGATCGGGGGCTGCCGGGCGTGTCGGTGGTGCGCGACCAGCCGCGATGGGGCGCCGCCCAGCTGGGTGAATTGATCAGGCTTTCCACCCCGACACCAGCCCCGGTGAGCCCATAGGGATCAAACACATAGCGCTGCAGCGCCGCCGCATAGCTCAGCCCCGTCGTCTCCTCCACCAGATGCTCCAGCGCGGAGAACGCAACGTTCTGATAGGTGTAGCAGCTGCCCATCTGGCAAACGAGATCCACATTGGCCAACTGTGCGCGCGCAAACACCGCGTCGCGCCCGTCCTGGATCAGCGTGTCATAGGCATTGCGCGGCAGGCCGGTACGGTGGGTCAGTATCTCCATCCAGGTGGGCTGACGCGGCGCACGCAGGCGCAGGGCCCGCGTCGGCACGGCGCGGTTGAGATCCACCTGGCCGTCATGCTCCAGCAGCGCCAGCAGCACGCCGGTGAACCCTTTGCTCAGGGAGGCCGCGCGAAAGCGCGTGTCGGCGGTGATCATCTCGCCCGACCCGGCCGCGGTTTCGCCGGCGGTATAGATCAGCACCGGCTCGCCATGCTCCAGCACGGCGATGGCCATGCCCACAGACCGGGTGAAGCCCGCCGCCTGCTCCAGGCGCGCCATCAGCGGTTCAAAGTAATCCAGCGCCGGCAGATCAATTTCAGGCGCGGCAGCGGCTGACGCGGCCGACGCGCTCATCTGCGCGGCCGCCTCAGGCAGGGCGGCCCCGGCATCGCCTTCAGCCGGCGGTGTTTCGTCCGTCAGGCCAAGCGTGGCGCCCAGCGCCAGCAGCAGGATCAGGTTCATCGACGCGGTTTCCCGTTACAGCGGCTCATTGCACGTCACGCAGTGAAAAGACCCTCCCCCGGTCAAAATAGCATTGGACGCGCTGGCGACCACGTCACGATCCGGACAGGCGTCCTGCAAGGCCCGGACCGCGGCCTCGGCCCGCGCGTTATAGGCGGGCATGACCAGATGCTTCGGCCCGGTGATCCAGTTCATATGCGACGCCGCCGCAGGACCGCCCTCCACATGCTCGACAAATCCGGGCGAGGGAATACGCACGACGCGCAGAGGCCTGCCGGCCGCATCGCGGGCGCTCTCCAGCTGGCGCGCGATGGCGTCGAGGATCGCCGCGTTGGGATCATCCGCGCCCGCCGGGGACTGGCACGCCACCACGCCGGGCGCGAGGAAGCGGGCGATATTGTCCACATGGCCGTCGGTATGGTCGCCGACCAGCCCCTCATCAATCCAGATCACGCGTGTGACGCCAAACAGGCGGGCCAGCTCGTCCTCCACCTGCGCTTCGGTCCAGCCGGGATTGCGGTTGGCGTTGAGCACGCACTGGCGCGTGGTGATGACGCTGCCCGCCCCGTCAAACTCCAGCGCCCCGCCCTCGCAGACGAGCCGGCTCGTCACCTCACGCGCGCCCGCCTCACGGGCGATATCGGCGCCGATCGTGGTGTCTCCCGGCAGGTCGTATTTCCCGCCCCAACCATTGAACGTCATGCGCACGGCCTGCAGCCCACCAGAGCCCGTGACGAAAACCGGACCGGTATCGCGCGCCCAGACATCGCCATAGGCCGCCTCGATGATGCGGGCAGACGCCATGCGTTTGCGCGCGTCTGCGGCGGCCTCGGGCGTGGCGGCATAGATGATGATCTCAGGCGCAGCGCCGTCCGGGCCCGGCGCGGCGGCCAGCGTCAGGAAACGGGCGAATTCGGCGCGGGCGGGATCGAGATCATCCTCCCACAAATCTTCAGCCGCCGGCCACAGCGTGTGAATGGCGCGTTGGGGTTCGAACTCGTGCGGGACGCGCAAGGCGGTCATGGGCGGGCTCCGGGCTGATGGCTCGGAACAACGCCTACCATGGCAAGGGTAAAAGAAAAGGGGGCGGCTCTTGCGAGCCGCCCCCGGTAGTCAGTCGTCAATCGGTTGTTACGGGTTGGATTAGAACTCGTAACGGATGCCGATGCGGGCGTACCACACCGAGCCCGCCGCAGAGCGGAAGCCGGTGACGTCGTTATTGCCCAGGAAGGTGTTGTAACGGTACACGCAATCGCTGGCCGCCACGCAGTTGGTGCGCGGCGCATCGCCCGTCAGGGCCGGAGCCGCGTCGACGCCAAGATTGGCGACGTCGGCGGCACGGACCAGATCAGCCCCGACAACCGGACGCTCGCGGAACGGCGCGTTCACACGGGTGCCCCAGCTGTCATTCAGCAGGTTCAGCACGTTCTCGATGTCCAGAACCAGCTTGAAGCGATTGTCGCCCACAAGGCGGCTCATGCCCGGAATGCCCGGCAGGTCCTGCTGAACGCGCAGGTCCCAGCGCTGCTGCCACGGACCGGTGTTCGAGTTGACTTCATTGATCTCACCGCGGGCCAGGCCACGATTGTTGATGAAGTTCTCGAACGCCGCCAGGTCGAAAGTCGAGCGGTAAACCACACGGCCGTCGTTCTGGGCAGGAACGTAGAGCGGCGCGCGCTGGCCCGGGTTTTCACCGTTGCCCACGGAGCCGAACAGGCGGTTCGCGCCAGCCGTGCTGTAGGAGTAGGTGAACGGGCGGCCCGAGTTGATCTGACCAAACAGATCCACACGCGTGGTCAGGTCCTGGAAGAAGTCCCGCTCATAAGAGAAGGCCAGCTTGAACGTATGCGCGACCTGGTAGAGCGAGGTGCGCGCGGTCGGGTTGTTGATGTCCCGGTCGACCGTGGCCACGAAGCCGGAGACGCCGCGCGAAGCCGCACCTTCGGACACCATCTGGATGTCCTGGTTGGCGTAGGAGACGAAGAAGCCGAAGCCGTTTTCGAACTCATTGGCCAGCGAGAGCGTGAAGGTGGTGCTTTCATCGCCCGAGGCGTTGCTCAGGATGGTGCGGTTGGACACGCCCAGCGACTGGAGGTTGGCGTAGATCGGACGGCCGTCCGGAGCCACGCCGGTCTGGTTGAAGGGCGCCTGGAACACCTGAGCGCCTTCGCGCCAGATGAAGCCGTCCTTGGAGCGGGTGTGGATGACCTGAGCGGTCGCCACATAGTTGCGGCCAAGATTGAGGCCGCCGAACACCAGGTCGAACTCCTGCTCGACGCGCAGGGAGTATTTCCAGTCGGACGGGATGTTGAAGTTCGGGTCGATGGCGTCGATCGCCAGCGGGGTGCCGTTGGCAACCTGATCCAACAGGACTTGCGGGATCGAGTTGCCGGTGACGGCCGCGCCGGAGAAGTTGCCGGTGGCGAGCACAGCCGGCACCTGGAAGGCGTTGGACGTCCACACGCCCGGATCACCACCCGCGAAGAGGCCGAAGCCGCCGGTCACAGTGGTGCGATCCAGAGCATCCCAGCGGAAGCTGACGCGCGGCATCCACAGGTCCAGACCATCAGTGGTGGTCAGGTTGTTGAAGCCAACCGCCGGCGCGAAGGTGGGGTCCGCAGTCGGTCTGTCGTCGGTGGAGATACGCTCATAGCGCAGGCCGCCCGTGACTTCGAAGCTCGGCGAAACCTGCCAGCGGGCCTGACCGAAGCCGACCCAGCGCGAATAGCCCCACTCGGCGGCGCCGTCACGCGCCACGTTGGACGGCACGTTGCGGTACTGGATGTTGGCGTTGCGGTCGAGGATGTCTTGACCCGCGGTATTGACGTTGGCGAACAGGAAAGTGCCACGCGAGCGCTCGACAAACATGTTGTAGAGGTCGAGGGTTTCGTACTCGCCGCCCACGGTGAAGATGAAGTCGTTCCAGGTGTAGTCCGCCTTGGCGAACAGCTGGAGACGGGTGTCTTCATACTCGTTGGCGTGACGGAAGCGGTCGCAGCCGCCGATGAAGGTGGTCGTGCCGGCTGCGGGAAGCAGGCCGGCAAGCGGCGTGCCAGCAACATTCTGGCTGCTCAGGCGGAATTCCAGCTGGCCGACACCGGCGCCAGCGCGGCAGTTCTGGCCGCGGACATAGTCGATGAAGCTGCCGCGCAGCTCGGTCGACAGGTTCGGCGTCCAGTCAGAGAACAGCTGTACCGTGTAGTTTTCCAGCAGGGTCGGCGTGTCATACCAGGCCGACTGGAAGTTGTTCGCGCCGATATTGCTGACGCCCGCATCTTCGGTGCGCTGATAGTTCACCTGCAGACGGTGATCGTCATTGATGTTCCAGTCCAGACGCAGGAACCAGCGCTCGGTCTCTTCGGGCACGGCGGCCTGGGTGGGGCGGCCCTGCATGTCGATGCCGTAGGTATTCAGAACGATCTGGTTCAGCGTGTCAAAGAACGCGCTCGAGACGGCGGCGCCAGAGAAATCAACCTGGCGGGCGGTTTCATAGCGGTCATAGGAGAAGGAGAAGAAGAGGCGGTCGCGGATGATCGGGCCGCGGATCGAGATGCCGTACTCTTTCTCTTCGAACTGGCCGGGGCTGAAGCTGCTGGACTGGCCCTGACCGCCGAACGCGGTGGAGCCGACCCAGTCCTGGTCGCGGTAGTAGTAGAACGCCGCGCCGTCAAACTCGTTCGTACCGCCGCGGGTGGTCACGTTGACCAGACCGCCGGTGAAGCCCGACGAGGTGACCGCATAGTCAGAGGCCACCAGCGAGACCGACTCGATGATGTCGATATTGATCGGCGAACGCGAGGTGGCGAAGGTGTTTTCGCCCAGGCCGAAATTGTCCTGCTGGCGCGCGCCGTCGATGGTCACGCCGTTGAAGCGCGGGTTGACGCCCGCAACCGACAGGTTGTTCGGGCCGCCGGAGATGGCGAGGGGGTCGCGGTTCAGGGTCGAGATCACGTCACGGGCCAGCGAGGGCTGGTTGGCCACGTCGCGCGCGGTGAAGTTCGAGCCCACGCCTGCGTTCAGGTCGACGCGGCTGATCGCCTGACCGGTCACGGTCACGACGTCGGCGGTCGCCGGGGCCAGGGTGATGCGGATCGGGGCGCCCGCGCCCGGCGCCAGGGTCAGGCCTTCAATGGCGTCGCCGTCATAGCCCGGCGCGCTGACCAGCACGTTGTACGGGCCGCCGACGCGCAGGCCGGTCTGAAGGAACTGGCCCGAGCCGCCGGTGGTGGCGACGTTCGCCGAACCGGTGGGCGTGTGAATGATGGTGACGCGTGCGCCAACGACCGGCTGGCCATTAACGTCAACCACGGAGCCGCGCAGTTCCGAAGAGGTCTGCTGGGCGTGTACGGCCGCCATCGGCGCCATCGCGACGAGCGCGGCAGCCGAGGCCCCAAGTGAGAGCTTCTTCAAGATCGCCATGTTTTAGTTCCCCTAATCGACCAGGTGCGGGCGGCGGCACTACGCCGACGCTTCACCGGGGGCTCTAAGGGGTCGTGCTGACGGATCAACGACAAATATGTGAAGGTTTTATTGCAAGGTCCGTGTTGCGTTAATAAGTGCACGGAGTGAATTCACGCTCACGCCGAAAGCTATCTTGTTTTGACGCCACGGGAATCGGTTGCTGCGCCGCAACATTAGCCGGCTCGCGAACCTGTTGGTATCGCATCGGCGGGGCCACAGCCCCCGCGTCACAAAGGGTCAGGGCGTGGCTTTTTGACAACGCTTGGGCAAGAGCCGGCGCGGGCGCGCTTTGACAAGCCGGGCGCCGGACCGCAGAAAGCGGCCATGACCGTGCGATCATCAAACCCTGACAGCCTGTCACCCGGCGCCGCCCACCCCCCTGAGCCCGGCGATCGTGCTGTGGTGTGGGCCGTGGGCGCTGTGGCGCTGCTGCTGGTGATCCGCCTTGCGGCCCTGCCGTTCAATCCCGCCAGCCTGTACGCCGACGAGACCCAGTACTGGCTGTGGTCGCGTGAGCTGGACTGGGGCTATTATTCCAAACCGCCCATGATCGCCTGGCTGATTGCGCTGAGCACCGCCATGTTCGGTGATTCGGACTGGGCGGTGCGCCTGTTCGCGCCGGTGCTTCACACCATTACCGCCTGCCTGCTCGGCCTGACCGCCGCACGCCTGTATGGCCCGCGCACAGGCGCGCTCACGGCGGTGATGTGGGCGGTGATGCCGGCGGTCTGGCTGTCGTCGGCCATCATGTCCACCGATGCTGCCCTGATGGCGGGTCTGGCCGGCGCGCTCTACGCCCTGATCCGGCTGCGCGAGGGGGCGGGCTGGCCCTTCGCCGCCGCGCTCGGCCTGGCCCTGGCATTCGCCTTCCTGGCCAAATACGCCGCCGTATATTTCTTCGCCGGGGCGGCGCTGGGCGTGCTGGTGGACGCCCCCCTGCGCCGGGCGCTGATCAGCTGGCGCGGCGCGCTGGCGCTGGCGGTGTTCGCCGGGCCTGCGGGCGCCAATATGGCGTGGAACGCCGCCAATGATTTCGCCACGCTGAGCCACACCGCCGACAACGCCAACTGGGGCGCGGACATGTTCAATCCCGGCGAGGCGGTCTCCTTCGTGGCGGACCAGCTGGCGGTGTTCGGACCTGTGATGTTCATCGCCCTGATCGTCGCCATCGTGGCGGCGGCGCGCAGCTGGCGGCCCGGACGGGATGGGGCGCGGCCAGAGCTGATGCTGGCCCTGTTCGCGGCCCCGCCCCTGATCATCGTGGCCGGTCAGGCTTTCTTGAGCCGCGCCCACGCCAACTGGGGCGCCGCTGCCTACGCCGCCGGGATCATCCTGGCCGTCGCCTTCCTGATGCGCGGGCCGCGCTGGCGGCGCTGGGCGCTGGCGGGCTCTGTGGTGCTGCATGTGGCGGCGGGGGCCTCGATGATGACGCTGGGCGCCCTGCCGCGCCTGGCCGATGCGGCGGGCGCTGAGAGCGCATTCCACCGCGTGCGCGAATGGCCCGCCACCGCCAATGCTGTGGCCGATGCCGCCCGCGGCAGCGGCGCGGCGGCGCTGGTGTTCGACAATCGCAATGATTTCCACCAGATGCAGCGCTATGGCGGGGATATCGGCGCCCCGCTGTTCATGTGGCGGCGCTATGAGGGTGCGCATAACTACGCCGACACGGTCTGGCCCTTGCCTGCAGGATTTGAGGGCGAGGTGCTGGTGGTGTCCCAGCGCCCGTTCGAGGCGCCGTTGATCGCAGAGGATTTCGCGCGCTTTGAACCGGCCGGCGAGATCGTGATCGCGCTCGGCCCCACCCGCACGCGCCGCTATCAGCTCTTCCTGGCCGAGGGCTACGCGCCCGTCGCGCGCGATGACGCGTTCGAGGCGCGCGCCCGGGCGCTGACGGAAGCCGCCCGCACGCGGCGCTGAGCCACTAGATCACCTCAACCTCGCGCACTCGTCCCGGGCCGTACACCGCCGAGATTTGCGCCACGCGCAGACGCGCGCCCGCCGTCCCGCCGGGCAGCGCGGCGGCGAGCAGGCTGGCGTCCAGATCCAGCGAGGGCTGCACGGTTTCGCCCTGCCAGACCGGTGCGCCCCCCGCATCCAGCAGCGCGGCCGCATAGCGCTCGCTCTCCTCGCCCAGCGGTATCTCAGCGCTCCAGGCATCCGCGTCGATGCGTCCGCGCCGCACCCAGCGCGCCTCCAGCGCCCCGCCGCGCACATGCGCGCGCACATGCACCGGGCTGAGCGGACGCAGATCAGCGCCGTCATAGACCGTCTCGATCACCCGCGCCGCCGGACCGGAGAGCGCAGCGCTGGGCGCAGCCGCGATCACCGTCAAGGGCGCGCCGCGCTCGTCGGCGCTTACGGGAACCACCGCCCCGGCGCCGTCCAGCACCACCACGCGCGCGCCCTCGCCCGCCCCTGTGACCGGCGACCCGCCCAGCCCGCGCAAAAGACCGGTCAGGCGCCAGGCGTCCGGCCCGGTCAGCTCGGCCTGCTCGAAGCTCACAACCTCCCAGCCCTCATCGCCCTCCACCGCCAGCCGGTTGGCGCCGGACAGAAGCGCTGCGCGGGTCACGCTGGACAGGGCGCCGTCGGCGAGGCGCAGTTCCATCACATTGCCCCGGTCGATCCGCCCTTCAAAGCCCGGCCCCAGCGGGGCGGTCAGCACGCCGGTGAAAGCCGGCGCGGTGATGCGCGCGCGCTCTGACGCGCTCTCCAGGTCCGCCCCCGCATAAACGATCAGCTCACCCGGCCAGGGATCAGCCCAGCCGGCCGCCCACAGCCCGCCGCGCGCGCCCTCGCCGGGCGCCAGGGGCAGGTCCAGCAGTCTCACAAGCGGTCTCGACGGCGGCGCCGCGCCCTCGCCTGCTTGCGGCTGCGGGCCGGATATCAGGACCGGGCCGGGACTGGCGCCGGTCAGCTCGGCGCGCCGGGCGCTCAGCCCCTCGGTCATCGCGATGCGCCAGACCCGCGCCTCGGGCCCCGCATCCAGCACCACATGATCACCCGGCTCCAGCCCGCTCAGGGACGGCGGCAGGGTTAGGCGCGCGCTCTCGCCCTCCAGCCGCGCGCGGCTGAGCAGCGCCTGCGCCCAGCCCGCCGCCAGATTGCGGTCGGCCAGCGCGGGCAGGCGCAGATCAATCAGGCCTTCGCTCAACGCATCCAGCCCATGGGCGTAAACCGACGCCGGGCGGTAGTCGCCATCATCAGACAGAAAGGTCAGGCGCGCGCCTTCGGGCCGCGCTTCGGCCGGCGTGCGCGCAAAGCTGAAGGCCGCGCCCTCACCCGGCGCCGCCAGGCGGGCCGTCTCCAACGCCAGCGGCGCGCCGTCCGCACGCACCGGCAGGCATGCCGGTCCGTCCGCCCGGTCCACGATGACAAATCCAAACGCCGCGCCCAGCCCGTCCAGCACGTCGCGCGCCCGCGCCGGCGGCTCGATTACATAGCCCGCCAGCACGCCCTCGAGGCGCGAGGCGTCCAGCCCGTCAAGCCCGGCGCGCGCCGCCACATCGCTGACAATCTGCGCCAGCGGCGACTGGCCCGCCCGCCCGGTCAGCCAGTGACCCGTGCGCCAGTTCGGCCCGTCCGCCCACACGTCCTCGCGCGCGGGAAATTCGGGAAAGGGCCGCGCATCCCAGGTCCATACATGGCTCATGGCCATATCCAGCATGGGCCCGCCATAGACCGGCGAGAGCGGATTGACGCCCGGCGCGTCCCAATAGGCATACAGCGCCTCGATATAGCGCCGCTGGATCAGGTCATCGCGCGCACCGGTGGAGAAATAGGGCGCAAAGCTCTCCGAGCTTTTGGGGTCGAGAAACACGTTGGGCTGGTTGGCGCCCTTGTCCACGGCGGGGCAGCCCAGCTCCACCAGACGCACCGGTTTCATGGCCGGGACCCAGTCCGTCGGCGACGCGCTGCGCACGCCGTCAACCCGCTCGTGATGGGCGTTGGCCCACCAGCTGCGCACATCCTTGTAGCGCCACACCCAGGGCTCGTCATGGGCGCCGTCGGTGATGGGGGTGCGCGCCTGCGCCTCGCGGTCGGCGCCGCTGGCGTAGAACCAGTCATACCCCTCCCCGCCCTCCACATTGGCGGCGAGATAGTTCCGGTCATAGATAGAGGGCGCGCCCGCCAGCGCGTCCAGATGGGCCGGTCCGTCGCGCCAGTCGGCCAGCGGGGCGTACCAGTCAATGCCCACATAATCGATATTCGCGTCCGCCCACAGCGGGTCGAGATGAAACAACCGGTCGCCGCCGCCCGGGGCATGGCCGAAATACTCCGACCAGTCGGCGGCATAGGAGAGCTTCACCCCCGGCCCCAGAAGCGCGCGCGCCTGCCCGGCCAGATGCTTGAGGTGGGACACAAAGGGATAGGCCGAAGGGCCGGAGCGCACCTGCGTCAGCGAGCGCATTTCCGATCCGATGATCAGGCTCTCCACCCCGCCCGCCGCCTTGGCCAGCGCCCCATGATGCAGGATGAAGCGCGAGAAGGACCAGGCGTCCGGGCCGGAATAGGTGATGGTCTCGCCGCTGACGCTGAAATGGCTGGCCAGCGCTCCGCCATAGAACGCGCTCACCTGATCGGCCGCCGCGGCGCTCTGGTCGGGCGAGCCGGGCTGGCCCGGGGCGGGGTGGCAGGTAATGCGCCCGCGCCAGGGATAGGCGCCCTGCTCCGCCCCGCCCCACGGGTCGGGCAGGCCGTTGCCCGGCGCCACGTCCATCAGGATGAAGGGATAGAGCGTGACCATATAGCCGCGGGCTTTGAGCGCCTTGATGGCCATGATCACCGTCTCGTCGCTGGGCGCGCCGCCATAGGCCGGCCCCTCGCCCGACCCGCTGACCAGATGGGCGGTGGCGCGCGTCTCGCCCGCGGCGCTCCAGACCAGAGGCCGGGTGACTTTCTCGCGCGTCTCAACGCCGGGGCGGATGTCGCACGATCCGCAGCGCAGATCGGTCCCGAACCAGGCGGTGACCAGCGCCACGCTCTGACAGTTGGGCAGCGCGCGGGCCAGATCGTCCAGCGCTGCTTCCAGATCGCTGCCCGCGCGTGCGGTGTGCCGGTTCTCGGCCCGGTCTGCGCCCTCGCCGATCTCGCGCACCACAGCGCGGTCGGCATAGGCGAACTCGCCCGACGCCGGGATCAGGCATATGCCGCGCACCTGCTCCTCCAACCCCGGCGCCTCGCTCGCCGGCGCGGCGGCGAACACCTCAAACGACAGATTGGGAATGCGCTCGCCATAGGGTGTGAGGTCGAGATCTTCAAACACCACATAGGCCAGGCCGCGATAGGCCGGCGCCGCGCCCTCTATGGCCGTGATCAGCGGATCGGGGAGCTGGTCCTCACTCCCGGTATAGACGCGCATGACCGCGCCTGCGCGCTCGAACGGCTCGCCATTGGCCCAGATGCGCCCCACCCCGCCAATCGGCCCGTCCGCCAGCCCCACCGCAAAGCTGAGCGAATAGCGGTACTCGGTGGTCTTCGGCCCGCCCTTGCCGCCGCCGGACTTGCGCGTCTGGGACGTCTCGCGGAAACGCGCCGCCCAGATGATCTGTCCGGTGACGCGCATGCGGCCATAGACAATGGGGATTCCGGCGCCTTCGGTGGAGGTCTGCACCGCCAGCTCGGACAGGCGCGGGCCTTCGCGGTCACGCGCAAACAGGCCGGAAATCGCGCGCTGGGCGGCGCCGCCGATGAATGCGGCTGCCAGACGCGCCGCGCCGGGCAAGATCACCTGGCCCATAGGCCGGCCTCCTTCATGTCAGGGTCAGTTTTCAGGAAAAGCGAACACGCCCGCGATCCGGCGCCGCCACCAGGGGACCAGCGCGCTGTCGCACACGGCGCGTCCCTGCATGGCGTGGATCATGTGGCCGGGCGCGCTCACAATGGCGCAATGGCTGGCCGGCGTGTCCGGGACGTAGCGGAACACCAGCACATCGCCGGGCCGGGGCGCCTCTACCGGGACCAGCCAGCGCCGCGCCGCGTCCAGCAGCATCTCGCCGTCGCCCCGCGCCGCCCAGTCAGGGCTATAGGGCGGCGCGCTTTGCGGCTCGGCCCCGTAAAGCGCCCGCCACACCCCGCGTATCAGGCCCAGGCAGTCACACCCCGCGCCGCGCACGCTCGCCTGATGGCGATAGGGCGTGCCGATCCACAGCCGCGCCTCGTCCAGCGCGCGCGCCCTCATCTCTTGCCCCCGTCGCGCACGGCTTCCGAGCTCGCCGCGCGCAGGATCAGGTCATTGCCGGGCATGTGCGGGCAGCCGCGAAAGTTCAGGCCATTGGCGAATTTGGCCGCGCAGGCGCCAAAGCTCTTGTCGCATCCGGCGGTTATGATGAAGCCGTCGCCCGCCTCCACCGGCGCCGCCGGGGCGGGGTCCAGCGTCAGCACCGCCCCGTCCGGCCCCGCGCGATGACCGGTGACCCGCTGGCGCGCGCCGGTATTGGCGCCGGACTGCCAGTCGATCACGCCATGGCTGAACCAGGCGCTGGCGAAGGCCTCCAGCCCGCCCGCCGTGATCACGCCGGGCGCCAGCACCAGCCCGGCCTCGCCTGACGCCCGCCAGCCTGGCGCATCCAGATCCACGCCGCAGCGTTCATCGCCCAGCTCGGCGTCACAGGCGCGCGCAAACACCCGCCCGATGGGCCTGTCGAGCCGGGCGCTCAGGCCCGGCAGCTCGGCCTCAAACCCCGCCCCGCCGCGCCTGACCGCGCCGAGCTCGCCGGTGAAGGCGCGCCAGTTCAACGCCGGCTCGCGCCAGTCCACGCGCCACACCTCCACACGCGCGCCATCCCAGACGCCATTGTCCAGATCACCGGCGCTGATCGTGTCCGCGGTGAGCACGCCGAACACCGCGCCGCGCGCCGGCCCGTCGCCCGCACGCGTCTCGCCCGCCTCGAACCCGCCGCCCGGCTCACACGCGACGCTCGCGACGGTGAGCGGCCGGTCATGATCGGTAAACCCGAACACCGCGCCATCGCGCCGCTGCACAATCCAGCACCAGGCCAGAGTGGTCACCCCCGCCTCCAGCTTGAGCCGGAGCGGTTCAGATATGGCGATCATGGGGAGGGTCTTTCTGTTGGGGGGCGCATCTGCCTCACAAAACCCCTCCACCTGTGTTTCCCCGGCGAAAGCCGGGGCCCAGATAGCCGTTGGTCTGGGTCCCGGCGTGCGCTGGGAAAACGCATGAAGGAAGGCGGGAGGAAGGAAGCCCCCTACTCGCGCACCTCCACCAGCGGGACGCTGGGCGCGGCGGCGGCGAAGTGTTCGGCTGACAGTTCCAGACGGTCGGTATCAAAGCGCACGGGGCAGTCGAAGCGAAAGCCTGCGGTCACCACAGCTGAGGAAGGCGGCGGTTCGGCGAACACGATCTGGCCGCCCGACACCGTCACCGGCGTCACCGCCCCGTCCACCGCCGCCAAGACGCTGTCGGCCACAGGCCTTGTGATGGGCCGCAGCCAGGCGCTGTCGCCCGTCCCGTAGCGCTTGACCAGATCAAACGCGGTGCGCGCGCCGTCGCCCTCGCCCAGCGCCTGGTCCAGAGCCGAAGGCTGGGCCGAGGGCAGGCAGGAGGCGTGATCCATGGGATCGGTGAAGCGGAAGGCGTGCAGGCGCCCGCGCCGGGCTTCGAAGAAGGCGATCAGCTCGGCCAGGTCATCGCGCGAGCGCACGCCGGGCGCGGCGTCCCAGCGGCGGCGCGAATGGGCCCAGGGGCTGTTGCGCTCTTCGGCGCCGCTGGCCAGCGTCACGATCTCGGTGCGCCGCTCCGGCCCGCCGCGCGCATGAAGCCCGATGGAGAGCGGAAAGCGCACATCATGAAACACGCTCACAGCGCCCCCCTTCCCGCCAGCACGGCGCGCGCCACGCTGGCCGCGATCTGGCGTTCCGACCGGCGCACGGCGTCGGCCATGTCTGCGCCGGGCGCGGCGTGGATGATGATCTGCACCGGCGGGGCGGTCATGGGCTCGATCCGGCCCGAGGCGGACGGCGTGAACACTTCCGGCCCCCGCTCGCCCACCAGATAGGGCGCGCCGCTAAGCACCGGCCCGCCTTCAGCGCGCTGGCCGATGACATGGTCGAACACCCGGCCGAGGCCGGCGGCCAGCCCCTCCACCGGCGGCGCCACGATCTCGCGCACGGCCAGGCGCGCCAGATCACGCAAGATCGCCTCGCTCATGCGCGCAAACGACAATTCGCCCGCGCGCGCGGCGGCTTCGAGGCTTGAGGATATGGAGCGCCCGGCGGTCTCGAACGCCTCGCTGATCCGGTCCGCGGCGTCCTCGCCCGCCTCGGCGGCTTCATGGAGCGCGGCGGCGGTTTCGGCGGCCTCGGCGCGGGTCTCGGAGTGGGATGTCATGGAGAGCTCCTTTCATCGGGATAGGCCGCGCGCAGAGCCTCCAGCCCGGCCCGGTCCAGCGCCTCGCCGGATGCCGGCGCCAGGGCGGCCAGAAGCGCGCGCCACTCGCCAAGGCTCAGCGCCCAGAATTCGGACGGAGAGAGGCCGAGGCGCAGCACCGCCGTCTGCAGCCAGGCCCGCCAGCGCGCGTTCATCAGCGGTCCCTTACGACAGATTGGCGAGGAAACACGCCGCCACCCCCTGCGCCGCCGCGCGCGGATCGGCCTCACCGGCGAGGGTTTCGGGATCAGCCGCGCCGCCCGCCCTGAGCAGCGCCGCCAGCACGCCGGCCAGCTCGCGCGCGGTAAGCGTGCGCATCTTCACGCCCAGCGCTTCCAGCCCGTCCGCGCCCAGAAGCGCCTCGATCTCGGCCAGCGCCGCCAGGGTGAATTTCAGGCGCACGCGCGCCCCGGCGATGACCATCAAGGTCTCGCCCGTCAGCGGGTTCGTCATGGGGGCTCCGTTGGGGGGATTTTAAAGCGCGGCCAGTTCCGCACCTGCCTTCCCGGAATGGGCGAAGCCCATGTCCGGGACCCATCCCCCATAGAGTCCGACCGCCTCAACAGTGGCAAATGACCGGTGGATGGATCCCGGGTCTCCCTCCGGTCGCCCGGGAAGGCAGGCTTGAGCGCTCACGGGACGTTTTAAGGCGCAGGAGATCACCTCGCCCAAGCCTCTCAACCTGCGTTTCCCCGGCGCAAGCCGGGGCCCAGGGGCGCCGGTGAATCTGGGTCCCGTCTTTCGACGGGAAAACGCATGAGGGGAGATGGAGCGGAAAATCGTCAACCCCGGGCTCCATCCCCTTCCCTCCCCCTCGATGGGGGAGGTAACCGCGCAGCGGACGGAGGGGGTGAAGGCGCGAACATCTCAAACAATTGAGCCTGCGGCCCCACCCCACCCCAGCCGGAGCAACGCTCCGGCCCACCCACCCCCAAAAGGGGCGGGCAAAAAACAGCCCCCCCCAGCGAGGGCGGCGCCGCCCCCCGGCCCGTCGCGACCACACTCCCGGCGACGCAGGACATGTAGGCCCCTCGGGTCGAGGCCGGCAGGGCGGGCAAATGGGTGAAACGCCACACCGCGCGCGGCTCGGCGCCGGACGGATCGATCAGCGAGAACTCGCCCGGCGTTTCGAAACCCGCCCTGACATAGGAAAACTCTTGGGGTGTGAAGCGCATAAACGCCACGTCCTCTCCCATAGACTCATGCTTGACCATGTGGGCCGGGCGCTCATCCCCATTGGGCAGGCCCAGCACCACGTCAGCGCCCGAGGCGAGCTCAGCCACCCCTGCGCCGACCACCACGAGCATGTGATCGCGCTGGGCGCCGCGGCGGCTGACCATCAAGTTGATCTGACTGCGCGTGACCAAACGCGAATTCCACTGATAGGCGCAGGATTCGCCCTCTGTCTCTTCATAAGTCCAGCCTGGCGCCTGCGCCTGCGCCCCGCCGCTCAGGCCCGGCGCCGCCAGCACCGCCGCCGCCAGAGCGGCTGTGATGAGATGGCGTGTCATGGTGTCATCCTCCTGTCCTGGACGGCGTCAGACTAGTCCCTTCGCGCGTGCGCGGCGCCCCCTGAACAGGGGACCTCAGTCCACGCTACCCCAGCCAGGTCACGCACTCGCGCAGGGTCGCCGCTTCATTCGCCGCAGCCGGCATGGACCCATAGCGCACGCTCCAGCCATTGCCCGACAGCGTCAGATCGCCAGGCGTGGCGAACTGTTCGGCGATCCGAAGCATATCGGCCGGGCTCAGATCATCGTCGGCCCAGGCGGTTGTGGACGCCGGATCGGGTTTGTGCAGCGCGTCATCCGCGCTGGCGCCGGAGGGAAAGGTCCAGGTGGCGTCCGCCTGTTGCGGAACCGGGCCGAACTCCGGCGCGTTCAGCTCCACATAGGAATTGTCGGACACCATCAGCAACACCGAGCGCCCGCCTGGCGCATTATAGACCATGCCGCAGAGCGGTTCGCCGTTCCGCATGATGTGCGGCTCTGGCGTCACCTGCCAGCTGCCGGTCACGGTTTGCGCATGGGCGCCGGGCGCCAGAGCCAGCGCCGCCGCAAGAGCGGCTGTCATGATCTGAAGCTTCATGTCTGCATCCTCCTGTCCTGGATGGCGTCACTCTATCACCTTCGCGCGGGCACGGCGCCCCCTGAACAGGGGGTGTCTGTCTTGCCGCCTTTTTTAAACCGCAAAACCGGTTCCCACTTTTGCGGCAAAAGGCTCTAGTCCGGCGTGAAGCCGATCTCTCCGGCCGAGGCGAGCGAGAGCGAATAGGCCGCCTCGCCATCGTGACGCCCGGAATATTCCAGCGCGGTGACCAGGAAGGGCCCCTCCAGCGCGCCAAAGCCGGGGATGATCAGCCGCCAGTCGCGCTTGTCCTGGGCGAAGAATACCGCGCGCACCGTCTCGTCGGCGGCGCTGTCCACGAACACGCCCGCCCCGCTCACCGCCGCCGAGCGCACCCCGGCCCCGCCCAAAAGCTCGCGCCAGCGCCCCGGGCTCTCGCCATGGGTGGCGTCAATCGCGCGCGCATTGAGCGAGATCGCCCGCGCCCGCAAACCCGCCACGGCGGCGAAGGCCTGCGGCGCGCCGCCATCGCCGATTTTCAGCAATATGTCCCGTCCCGCCTGAGCGGCCATGAGGGTCTCTCCTGTGATGTGAATTTGGATGGGTGAGCGCCCTACCCCTCCAGCAACGCCCGCACCCTGACCAGTCCCTGCACGATGCGGGCGTCGGTTGTGGCGAAGCGGTCGGTATAGACCACCTGGCACATCACGCAGCGATACGGGGCGTCGAGCGTCAGGGCGGGGTTATGCAGGGCTGCGCGGATGGCGGCCAGGGCGCCGGCGAGCCGCTCCGCGTCATCGCGCCGGGCGTAGATCTGCACGGTCAGGCGGTGATCGATCAGGTCCGCGCCCGCCCCGCCCGCCGGCGTGCTGGCGGCGCGGCCCAGCTGGGCGAAGGGATAGGCCGTTCCGCCCGGGGCGATTGCATGCACCCGGCCGCCCAGCACGGCGCTCACGTTTGAATCAGCCTTGAGGCGCGCCAGCACCGCTTCGGCAAAGGCGGTTTCCGCGCTCATAGCCTGATGCTCCGATAGGGGCGGATGAGATGGGCCACGCCGTCTGGCAGGCCCGCCTCGCCGCGCCGGGCTTCAGGCGCGTGGCGCCCGCCATAGCTGTCAGCCACCAGGCGCAGCACCGCCTCGCGCAAGGGGGCGGGCACATCGTCCGGGTCCGGGCCGTATCCGGCGGTGAAATCGATCTCGATCCCGCCCGCGCGCCGTCCCGGCCGCGGCAGGGCGAACGGCGCCAGCGGGATAATGCGGCCCGGGTCCGTCCCGGTCTCAATCCGGTATTCATCCGGGCTCCACTCTTGCGCGGCGCCTTGCGCATCATAGGTGCACACCGCCTCCACGCTGATCAGCGGCCCGGCGGCCACACGCACCGCACCCGACAGGAAGGAGACGCGTGCAGACGGCCAGGCGTCCAGCGTCTCGCGAAAGCCCCGCGCCATCAGCACCCGCCCGGTGAGATGCTCGACGCGTGCGCGGGCGGCGTCCAGCAGGCCGGTGATCAATGCGTCCTCGTCCTCATGGCCCACGCGCAGCCAGCTGCGCGCTTCAGTCACGCTGACCGGCCCGGCGCCCGCTGGCGCCAGCTCAACAAGCGCCATGGCGCATCCTTTCGTGAGGTTTGGGGAGGGTGGGGGGTGGAGCGTGAGGGGGAGCGGTGGATCACTGCGCTCAAACCTCCCCGCACATGCCTTCCCGGACGGCGCAGCCGATCCGGGACCCATCCACCGGTCATTGGCCGCCGCTGAGGCGGCTGGAAACGATGGGGGATGGGTCCCGGACATTTGCTACGCAAATTCCGGGAAGGCAGAGGGAGATGGATGGGGAAAGCCCCCCTACTCCGAGGCGAACTTCAAGAGCTTGAGGGCGTTGAAGTCCTGGACGCCGCCGCCGACGCGCCGGGTGGTGTAGAACAGGACATAGGGCTTGGCCGAATAGGGATCGCGCAGGATCTGCACGCCCTGGCGGTCGACGATCAGATAGCCGCGCTCGAAGTCGCCGAACGCGATGGAGAACGACCCCGCGCCGATATCGGGCATGTCCTCGGCCTCGGTGACGGGATAGCCCATGAGGGTGGCCGGCTGGCCGGCGGAAAGGCCCGGCTGCCAGATATAATTGCCCTCGCTATCCTTGAACTTGCGCACGGTGGACACGCTCGCCTTGTTCATCACAAAGCGCGCATTGGCCCGGTAGGCGGCGGCGGGCGCGTAGATCAGATCGATCAGCACATCCACCGGGTCTTCGGCCGGAAAGGCGCCCGCCGCGCCGGTGGGCACGAAGCCGATCTCACCCCAGGCGTTCAGGCCCTCTTCTTCCTTGGGATAGGACAGGAAGCCGCGCGGCTTGTTGGTTCCGTCGCCATTGACGAAGGCGGCGCCTTCGGCCTCGGCGAACACGTCGCGCACCTCATCGGCCAGCCATTCGTCCAGATTGACCATGGCGTCATCGAGCAGCGCGGGCGTGGCCGCGGGCATGGCGTAAAGCTCGGCGGCGGGAAACTCGATCAGGGCCAGGGTGGACGTGTCGGTCTCGGGCCGCGCGGCGGTTTCAGCCACCCAGCCCGAACTGGCGCCGCCCAGACTCACCGGCTTCTTGAACACGCCCGATGCGCTCTGGCGCACGCTGGCGATGGCGCGGATGGGGCTGGCCTCGCGCACCTTGCGCGTGATCATCGCCTCGATCTCGGGCGGGGCGACATGGCCGCCATCGGCGGGCGAGCCGGCGGAGAGCGCCTTGGCTTCCACCAGGCGTGCGCCGTCGCCCGTGCGCAGGAAATGGGCGAATGCCGCCTTGGCTTCACTCGGCGTCTCGCCGCACAAGGCAGGCCGCCCCGCCTCCAGCGCCAGCCGGTCCAGCCGGCCTTGCGCGCGGTGCAGGGCGCTGTCGATGCGGTTGATCTTCTCCTCCAGCAGCGGATCAGCGCTGCGCTTGGTCTCGATCTCCTTCAGGCGCGCATCATTGGCCTGTTTGAAGCTTTCAAACGCGGTGAGCAATTCATGCATCGCCGCGCGGGTCTTGCCGCCGGACGCGGCCATTTTGGTCTCCCGGGTCATGGGGATCCTTTCGTGTGTGAAGGTTGGTGGAAACGCGATCAGGCCGCCGCGATGGCGGCGGTGACGGCAGGCGCGCCGGACACGCTCAGGCGCGCGCCGGCCAGCATGGGGAAGGTGACGATGGACACCTCCCACAGATCGATATCGATGAGCTCGCGCCCGCCCCCGGGGCGCGGCCTGGAGGCAAGCGTGCGAAACCCGATGGACAATCCGTCCACCGCGCCATTGCGCACCAGCGCCAGGGCTGCGCGCCCGCGCGGGGCGTCGCCCAGGATCCGCCCGCGCACATACAGCCCGCGCGCATCCTCGGTGATGGCGTCCCACACGCCCACCGGCTCGCCGGCATCGTGCTGGAACAGCATGCGCACCCCCGCCGCCCCGCGCCGGGCGAGGCTCGCCGCAAACGCGCCGCGGCGCACGATGTCGCCGGAATGATCCGCCTCATCAAACAGGCTGGCATAGCCGGCCATCTCGAGCATCCCGCCCGAGCCGTCCTGCGCTGGCATGCGCATCTCCTTTGTATGTGAAGTTTTTGGGTGGTGCGGCGCTGCCCCCTACCCGCCCTCATCCAGCTTGCGTTCGATCCGTGTGATCGCGGCGCGGGTGTAGAGGCTGTGTTCTTCCAGGCGGGCGAGGCGTTCGTTGACGCTGTCGGCGGCGGCGGCGCGGGTTTCCAGCTGGCTGATGCGCTCGCGCACGCCGCCGGCCCACATCAGCGCGCTGGCCGTCTGCAGCGCCAACGCCACCGCCACGCCAAGGGTGATCGAGCGCTCGAACCGCCAGGTCTCGCGCGCCAGTGCGGGCGCTTTCATCCATCCCTCCGCTCATCCAGGCCCAGGAGGGCGCGCTTTTCATCATCCGAGAGAAAGCCCGCCGCGCTGATCTTCGACCATCGCGCGCTGCGCTCTTCGGCCAGCGCGGGCAGGCCCGCCTCGTCCGCCTTGATCACGAAGCCCTCGCCCAGCCAGGGCGCCAGCCAGGCGGTCAATGCGCTGGCGGTCTTGCGCGCCAGCGGCAGCACGGTCTGGCGGTAGAAGGCGAGATTCGCCTCGCGATAGTTCGCGTACGTATTATCTCCGGGCAGGCCCAGCAGCATGGGTGGCGCGCCGAAGGCCAGCGCGATCTCGCGCGCGGCCTCGCGCCTGGCCTGGATGAAGTCCATCTCGGCGGGCGAATGGCCCATGGGCTTCCAGTCCAGCCCGCCCTCCAGCAGCAGCGGGCGCCCGGCATTGGCCGCGCCCGAATACAGTCCCTCCAGCTCTTCTTTCAGGCGCGCGTATTGCGCCTCGCTCAGCCGGCCATCGCCGCCCTCGCGGCCCGTGACCACCAGCGCGCCCGAAGGCCGCGCCGCGTTGTCCAGCAGCGCCTTGGCCCAGGTCCCGCCGGCGTTATGCACGTCCACGGCGCGCGCCGCGGCCTCCATGGGCGACTGGCCGTAATGATCGTCCAGCGGGTTGAAGAGCTTCATGTGCAAGAGCGCGCTGCGCCCGCTGGCCCGGTCGCGGGCGAACACCCGCGCCTCGGCGCCCAGCCGGTATTCCCACCCGTCCGCCCAGCCCTTCGGCCCGGTCAGCACGTGCATGCGGTCCGGGCGCAGGGCGTAGAGCGCATGGGGCCCCTCCGCCCCGCCGGTGAGCTCCAGATAGGCGTCGCCGGCCACTTGCAGATGGCCGTGAAACGTCTCGAAAAACTCCGCCGCGCACTGGTCGGGATTGGGCCGCGCCATCAGCGCGCGCGCCGCCCCGGCCCCCGGCCCGGCGCCCTGCACCCGCAGAGGGCACGACGCGGCGGCCTCGGCGATCAGGCGCACGCAGCGATGGGCGATGGCGTTGCGGGCATAGCCCTCGCGCGCAAACGCGCCATAGGTGCGCGCGCTCCACGCCGCCCCCGGCCCCAGCGACACAGACCAGCTCCCCCCGGACGCCTTGGCGTCCAGGCCCAGAAGTTTCTTCAGCATGGGAGAATTCCTTTTTGGGGCTGTCCCAGATGTTCAGCTTCGTGAGTAGGGTTTGAGCCATTTTC
>JBHYFR010000022.1:0-19736 GCA_051859425.1 Oceanicaulis sp.
CGGAACAGGCCGCGGGGCTCGCGCCGGGTCAGAGGCGAATATCCGGAACGCGTGGCTTTCGCCAGTGCGCTCGACGGTAAATTAGGCGCCAGGCCGGAGAATCCAATGCGGCCTGACCCCTTTTTTATACACCAAGGGCAGTGTAGACCCCTTGAAAGCGCTGCGCCAGCACGCCAGCGCCCGTTCCACCCTGCTTCATCACAGAGCTGTCATGACCGCCTTGCGCCTATACGACACCGCCGCACGCCAAAAACGCGACTTCGTCCCGCAGGATCCCGGGCGGGTGACGATGTATGTGTGCGGACCCACGGTCTATGGCCCGGCCCATATCGGCAATTTCCGTCCCGCCGTGGTCTTTGACGTGCTGTTCCGGCTGCTGCGTCATGTCTATGGCGACCGTCATGTGCTCTACGCGCGCAATTTCACCGATGTGGACGACAAGATAAACGCCGCCGCCGCCGAGGCAGGCGTGGATATCTCCGTGATCACAGAGAAGTACACCGCCGTGTATCTTGAGGACAGCAGGGCGCTGGGCATATTGCGCCCGAGCCTAGAGCCGACCGCCACCGGCCATATGAGCGAGATGATCCAGATTATTGATGCGCTCATACAGTCCGGCCACGCCTACAAGGCGGAAGGCCATGTGCTGTTCTCGGTGAGCGACTGCCCCGATTACGGTGCGCTCTCCCGGCGCAGTCAGGATGACATGATCGCCGGCGCGCGCGTGGAGGTGGCCCCCTACAAGAAAAACCCCGCCGATTTCGTGCTGTGGAAGCCGTCCAAGGACAGCGAGCCGGTCTGGGACAGCCCATTTGGGCCTGGCCGTCCGGGCTGGCATACCGAGTGCGTGGCCATGATCAACGCCGTGCTGGGACCGTCCATCGACATTCATGGCGGGGGCATGGACCTTGTCTTCCCCCACCATGAGAACGAGGTGGCGCAGTCCAAATGCCTCCATCACGACACGCCGCTGGCGCGCTACTGGATGCATAACGGGTTTGTCTCCATGGACGCCGAGAAGATGTCCAAATCGCTGGGCAATATCATCCGCCCCAGCGAGCTGCTGGCGCGCGGGGTGAAGGGCGAGGTCATCCGCTATGCGCTTCTGTCGGGCCATTACCGGGCGCCGCTGGACTGGACCGACAAGCTGATCGAGCAGGCCCGCAAGAGCCTCGACCGGCTCTATGGCGTGCTGCGGCGGTTGAGCGCGGTGCAGCCCGCCCGGTCCGAACCGCCCGCTGGCGTGCTTGAAGCGCTGCTGGACGATCTCAACACGCCCAAAGCGATGGCCGCCCTGTTCGAGATCGCCGGCCGGGCCAACAAGGCCGGTACGGACGCCGAACGAGCCAAGGCCAAGGGCGAGCTGATCGCGGCGGGCGCCCTCTTGGGCCTGTTCCAGAGTGATCCTGACGCCTGGTTCGGCATTGACGCCCTGAGCCCGGAGCGCCGCGGCCAGATTGATGCGCTCATCGACGAGCGGGGCCTTGCGCGCGTCAGCAAGGATTTCGCCCGCGCCGACGCCTTGCGCGCTGAACTCGATGCGCTTGGCGTCATGGTGGATGACGGGCCGGAGGGGTCGGTCTGGCGGATTACTCAATGAAGCGAGATGGAGTCATCAGATTGCTGATCGCCCGCCGGCGCCGCGCCGGACGGGATACAATGGCATTGAACCAGATCAATCCCGGCGGCGTTCACCATCCATGACCACAGACCCCTACACCCCGGACCTGATCGCCCTGGCCGCCGACATCCCCCATGTCGGGCGCCTCGCCGCGCCCCACGGGAGCGCGCGCAAGGTGTCGCGCATATGCGGTTCCGAGCTTGATCTGGATCTGTGTTTGGAGGACGGGCGCATCAGCGCGGTCGGCCTTGAGGTGCGCGCCTGCGCGCTGGGTCAGGCCAGCGCCTCGGTGTTCGCGCGCCACGCCATCGGCGCCACGCCGGAGGAGGTGCGTGAGGCCCGCGACGCGCTGAAAGCCATGCTGCAGGCGGACGCCGCGCCGCCTCAGGGACGATTTGAGGGGCTGGCGGTGCTGGAAGGCGCGCGCGCCTACCGCCAGCGCCACGGCTCCATCCTCCTGGCGTTCGACGCCGCCACCGAGGCCATGGAGGCCGCGCGTGTGTAACATGCATGATCGTGGGGGCTCCGGCCTGAGCCGTCCGGGTAGACAAGCTGAGGCGCAACGGGCGATAAGATCGCGATCTGAAGGGGATAGCGCCCCCTTGAAAGCGTGGCCGGCGCGCGCCGGATTATTGCTGATTGGCGCGTATAAGGTGATAGTGTCTCCTGTATTTTATGCTTTCGGCGTACGGTGCAGGCACGAGCCAACGTGTTCGTCATACGCCGCCGACGCCATAAAGGCGCAGGGTTTGTGGCGAGGGGGCTGGCTGACCCTGGGGCGCGTACTGCGATGCCGGCCGGGCGGCAGCTGGGGGTGGGACCCCGCGCCGCTCGAACGCAACGACGCACCATGGTGGCGTGTCTGGGCGTTCAGAAAGCCGCACGAGGGGAATGAGGGGATGTCGTGAGGTCGCCAAACGAACCGCTCGCGGTGACTCAGAACGTCAATGATGATCCGGCTCCGCAAGTACGCGCTGCGGGAAGCGGACCGGCTGAAATGCGTGCGTTGACCCGCCAGCTATCGGTCATCATGGTCAGCTATCGCACCGGCCCGTCCCTTTTTCTGGCAATCGATTCGGTGTTGTCGGCGCATGAAGCGGCCGAACTGGTTCTGGTCAATCACGACAATCCGCGCGACAAGGTGCTTCGCCTGGAAGCTCTGGCGCGAACCCGGCCCAAACTGCGCCTGGTTCATTCCGGTGGCAATCTGGGCTTTGCCCGCGGGTGCAATCTGGGGGCACGGAACGCGCGTGGCGATGTGCTCTTGTTCCTCAATCCGGACGCAGTTCTGGCTCAGGGCGCAGCCGCCAGAATGATGACGACCTTGAACGCCATGCCTGAACCGGCCATCGTTGGCGCAAGACTGATGGACCCGACTGGCCGTGAACAACGCGGAGCCCGGCGCGGCGAGTTGACCATCGGCTCTGCTCTGACCGGATTTCTGGGACTGGCGCGCATTCTGCCCTTCATGCGCGACGTCCACCGTGAGAATGAACCCCTGCCCGGCGAAGCCGACCCGTCGCCGGTGGTGTCTGGCGCGGCGATGATGATGACGCGAGCCGGGTTTGAAACACTCGGCGGGTTTGACGAAGGATATTTCCTCCATGTGGAGGATATCGACATATGCCGCCGCGCCCGCGATGCGGGCGGGGCCGTGATGTTCGAGCCCCGCGCTTCCATTCTTCACTATGGCTCCACCAGCAAGGCCAGCCTGTTCGCCGTAGAGACCTGGAAGGCGCGCGGGCTCACGCGTTATTTCCGCACTCATTGCGGCGTTCACGGGCGCCTGATCGGCCCGGTGCTGGGGCCGGTGCTCTGGGTGGCGTTGATGGCGCGCGCCGCGCGTGTGCGCGTGCATCAGCAAGTGGATGGAAAGCTGCGCCGTCTCGCCGCCTGGCGCCGCCTGCGCCGCCGCCGCAACGGCTGACGCTCAATCGCGCAGACCGGGAAATCCGCCCGCCCTGGCCACCATGGACGCGACCGGGTGGCGCAGCGCCACGTTCTCCAGCCAGCGCGCCGTCTCGATCATCTTCTCCAGATCAATCCCGGTCTCGATGCCGCCACGCTGCAGCATGTAGACCACATCCTCGGTGGCCACATTGCCCGTGGCGCGCGGGGCGAACGGGCACCCGCCAATGCCCCCCGCCGACGCGTCGATGACGCCCACGCCCGCCTCCACCGCCGCATAGACATTGGCCAGCGCGGTATTGCGGGTGTTGTGAAAATGCAGGCGCAGGCGCGGTCCCGGCGCCGCCTCGCGCACGGCGGCCACCACGGCGCGCACATCCCAGGGGCTGGCCACGCCGATCGTGTCACCCAGCGCGATCTCCATCACCCCGGCCGCCGCGGCCCGGCGCGCCAGCGCAGCGACGCGCGCCACATCCACCTCGCCATCGAACGGATCGCCGAATGCGACCGAGATGGTGGCCGCCAGCGGAATCCCGGCGTCATGGGCCAGCACGGCGATACGCTCGAGCAGGTCGGCGGTCTCCTCCGGCGTGGCGTTCTGGTTGGCCTTGCCGAACCCTTCGGAGGCGACCATCACGAAGTTGATTTCGTCGCAGCCCGCATCAATGGCGCGGCGCAGGCCCCGCTCGTTCAGCGCCAGGCCGATATAGGTGACGCCGCGATCACGCGGCACGCCGGCCATAACCGCATCACCATCAGCCATGGCCGGCACCAGCTTGGGATTGACGAAGCTCGCCGCTTCCAACCGCCGCGCCCCGGCATCGATGAGGCGGTTGATGAATTCCAGCTTCACCCCGGTAGCGATGAGGGTGGGATCATTCTGCAGACCGTCGCGCGGCCCCACTTCGACGATCTCCACCGCCGGCGGTGTGGCCGTGTCCCGCTTCGATGTCAGACCGGACTGCTCTGATGGCGCGGTCATGTCGCTCTCCTCAATCGCATGGGCCGATGCGGTGCAGGGTCAGGCGCACGGCGCGCCCGCGCGAGTAATTATAGCCCGCCACCTCGCCCGAGCGGCAGGCCGCGCTCTGGAGCGAGGCGATCAGCGCCTGCGCCTGCGCCGCCGCTTCGCCCTCACCCGGCGTCCGGCTGTGATCGATGATCACCAGCGCAGGACCCTGGGCCTGAAACTCGGGCGACAGTGCAAAACCGCCTTCAGGCGCCGGCGCCAGCCAGGCCTGCGCCAGATCGGTGATGTCGGCCAGCTGAACTTCACCGCCCAGACTGAACACAAGCGAGGGCTCGGTATAGGTGGAGATGAGCAGCGCGCCGGCCGGGCGCAGATCTTCCGGGGCCACCAGCCGGGCCGTCTCATGAGCCGGAGACAGATTGGTGGCCGGCGCGATCACGCCGCGCCCGGCGCCGTGCCAGATCAGTCCCAGCGCCACCGCGGCGGCCAGCGCTGCGGCGCCATGGCCCCTTAAGCCCGCTGTGAGCTTCAGGACAGACAACGCGCCCATAACGGCCAAACCGCCGATCAGGAGTGTCGCCGATCCCTCGTGCGCCAATGTCAGGTAGGTAAAAGCGCTGGTCCAGATCACCGCACCAGCCAGGCTCAGCGCCACGCCCAGCCATTTCCAAACCGCACGCGTGCGGCCCCATTCGAGCACACCCCAGGCGCATAATCCCATGATCGCCGGAAACGCCACCAGCACATAGTGGGGCAGCTTGGTGGGCAGTAGCTCGAACATCACCCAGAGCGGCAGGGAGAAGGCGATCAGCACCCGCGCCGCCAGCGCCCCGGACCCGCTGGTGCGCAGGGCCCGCCGCGCCGCCGCGACGCCGGCGGGCAGGAACAAGGCTGCCGGAAACAGGGTCAGCGGCAGGGCCAGCAAATGATAGCCCGGCGGACCCCAATGTCCTTCATCGCCGCTGACCATTTTGGGACCCAGATCATCGCCCAGCGCCTCGCGCAGGAAGGCGCCCTCGGTGGCGATCTGCACCGAGATCAGCCAGGGCAGGACGATCAGCCCGGCCAGCAGGGGGCCGGGCCAGAAGGCCAGCGGGCGCAACCATGCTGCGGCGCGCTTTAGCGCCGGCCCGAACCCACCCTCGCGGCGCGCGACATATGCTTCCCAGACAGTCAGCGTGAGCGCGCCCAGCGCGATGGCAAGCGGTGTCACCGGCCCCTTGATCAGAACCCCGAGCCCCAGCAGCGCCCACATCAACACTGCCCAACTGCGGCGCGCGCGCCGGTCCTCCGGTTCGCTCAGGCGCAGGCGCAACAGCGCGTAGAGCGCCATGGCGGTGGCGCCCGCCAGCATGGCGTCAGTCTTGGCGATTCCGGCTTCTGCGCCCATGAGCACGCTGGCGCCCATCAAGGCCCCGGCATACAGCCCCGCCCGTCCGCCCAGCAGGCGCCCGGCCATCAGCGCGGCGGCGATCGCCGCCAGGATGGCGCCAAGGACCGAGGGCAGGCGGTAGGCCCATATCTCGCGCGCAGCCTCCCCGGTGGTGAGCGCGACCGCCGCGCTTTGCATCCAGTGAATGCCCACCGGCTTCTTGTTGCGGTCCTCATCCAGGAAAGTGATGCGCACGAAATCGCCGGTCTGCAGCATCTGGGCGGTGGCCTGGGCGTAGCGCGCTTCATCGCGATCGAGCACCGGCAGGGTGAAGACGCCCAAGAGACCGGCCAGGGCCGCGACCAGGCCTGCTGTCAGAGCTGCACGCCAACCTTTTGAAAGTCTGTCCAGAATCTGCATCATCTGCCTGATCCGCACGGGCAGCGGAAATTTCCTCGGGCGCCCGCGTCCAGAACCCGGTATGTAACGGCCCGCTGCAAACCGCAAGACGGGCTGACGCCCCCGGGGATGTTCATGACCACCACGCCGCCTGACCTGTCCGTGATCGCACCCATGCACAATGAGGCGGGCAACGCCGCCTTGCTGGTGCGCGAGATACACGCCGCGCTGCAGGGGCGCTCGTTCGAGATCATCTGCGTCAACGACGCCAGCACTGACACGACGCTGGACGAGTTGACGGCGCTCAAGGCCGACATTCCAGAGCTGCGCATCCTGACGCACCGGCGCAATGCCGGCCAGTCACGCGCCGTGCGCACGGGCGCCTTGGCTGCGCGCGCGCCGGTCATCTGTACGCTTGATGGCGATGGTCAGAACCCGCCGGCCGACATTCCCACCCTGGTGGATGCGCTCACCCGCCAGGGCGCGCCTGCGGCGCTGGGACTGGTGGGCGGCCGGCGCGCCAAGCGTCAGGACAGCGGCTGGAAGAAACTCGCCTCACGCATCGGCAATGGCGTGCGCAAGCGGCTTCTGAACGACGAGGCCGACGATACCGGCTGCGGGCTGAAGGCGTTCCGGCGCGACGCCTATTTGCTGCTGCCGTTCTTCGATCACCAGCACCGCTTCCTGCCCGCCCTGATGAAGCGCGAGGGCTTTGCAATGGAATTCGTTGACGTGGGCCACAGGCCACGCATCGCGGGAAAATCGAAGTATACCAATCTTGGTCGCCTTTTCGCCTCTTTAAGCGATATGCTAGGGGTAATGTGGCTCAACAGCCGGGCGCGACAGCCGGGCGGTTGGGACGAGGGCTGAACGCGGCTTCCGAGGGGGCGGCCGCGCACTCAGTCCCGAAGGCAAGGGAGTGGGACGATGCCAGGGGTAAGCGGAGCAGGCGTGGCCAAAGGCTATATGGCCGGACGCAATGGCGATGGCGGCCGGGAGCGCATATCAATGTTTACGATTTTTCCGAAAATGCTGCTGGCGGTGCTGATCTACGCCGCTGTGGCGCTGACCGTATCCATCACATCCAGCAACGGGGTCGACAGCTTTGTCGGCACGCTTGACCGGTTCCAGACCGGCCAGTGCGCGGGCATGCCCACCGCAGCGTCCGACGCCGCGCCGTGCAGCGTGGGCACGCTCAATTCCAAACTGTTTTCCATGGACCTGCCCTCGGGCAACTGGGTCATCACAACGGCGGACCTGATCCTGATCTTCGCCCTGGTGATGCTGTTCATGGAGATGATCAAGTCGGCCGGTTCGGGCACCAGCTCACTGATCAATCACGGCCTGTCCATGGCCACCTTCCTGGTGTCGATGCTGCTGTTCCTGCTGACGCCGCTGTTCGGCACCTCGACATTCTTCCTGATCACGCTGATGAGCCTGGTGAATGTGATCGCCGGCTTCACCATCACAGCCATCGCCGCGCGCCGGGACCTGCAGGGCTAGACCCCGCACCGCCGCCGGACGGCATGACAAGCCCCGGAGCCTGGCTCCGGGGCTTTTTCATTGTCACAGAAGCACGAAATACAGCGCCAGCAGCCAGGCGCCGTCCACCATGGTCATGCGGCGCAGCCGGTCAGCGCTCATGCCGCACGCTCCCGGCTCGGACGCTGGGACGGGCCCAGATGCATCGCCGCAGTGTAGGCCGCCTGATAGCGCTGGCGCTCGCAGGCGTCCGCGCGCAAGCCGCGCCGGACCGGACCGGCCTGCAGAAACGTCACACCATCAGGGCTGAGCGGCGCTGAGGTCTGCGCACGCGCGCCGGCGCGGCGCTGCGCATCGGCGCGGCCACGCGGCTCGTCATGGACGTTGGCGGCAACGGGAGCGGGCTCGACGCGCGCCGTCCGGCGGGTCGGGACAAGAGCGCCGGCAGGGCGCGCGGGGATGGGAACGAGACCGCTCATGGGTCCCGCGGCGCAAATCCCGGGCCAGGGTTTACGTCTTGTTTACACCTGTTGATGACCCGTTAACGGTCATCACGGCGCCCCCGCTGCCCCATTGCGGCACAGATCAGCCCTGTCCGGAGAGCCGGTCGAGACGTTGGCGCATGGCGTCGAGCTCGGCGCGCAGGGCGTCCACATCGCCCTTGGACAGATCGGACGGCTGGTCGCCCCGCCCCGGGGCGGCGGGGGTCAGTCCGGGCGTGAACATTTTCATCGCCTGTTCGAACATCGCCATATTACGCCGTGTCTGTTCCTCGATCAGCGCCATGGAGGCGGCGGGCGACCCCAGCGCGCCCGCCATTTTTTCGCGTAATTCCGCCTGCTGGCTGGCGAAATTGTCCATGCTCAGGCGCAGATAGCCCGGCACCATGGTCTGCATGGAATCCCCGTAAAACGAGATCAGCTGGCGCAGAAACTCCACCGGCAACAGGGTCTCGCCCTTGGATTCCTCTTCAAAAATGATCTGGGCCAGCACGCCGCGGGTCAGATCCTCGCCGCTTTTGGCGTCCTGGACCTTGAAGTTCTTGCCGTGTTTTACGAGGTCACGCAGATGATCAAGCGTGACATAACGGCTGGCTGACGTGTCATAAAGGCGGCGGTTTGCATACTTCTTGATGATGATCGTGTCGGCGGGTTCAGATTGCGTCACGACAGTCTCCTTCCTGGCCGCCCTTTAGGCGGCGCGCCGACGAGGTTGTGCTTTCCAACCTGATTCGACGCGGTTAACTTTCACGTTCAAACAAAGCGCTGGCGTCAGCGCCTGCCCCGTTTATGCTGCGGCGGATGCTGCAGCTGCGGGACCACATTGCTGCGCAGCATAATCACACTTCGCAGTCAGGGACAGGGAGTATTTTCATGGCGAGAACAGCGCTGGTGACCGGTGGATCACGCGGGATAGGCAAGGCGATTTCGGTCGCCCTCAAGGCGGCGGGCTATGACCTGGCCGCCAATTACGCCGGCAATGACAGCGCTGCCGAGACCTTCACCCGGGAGACCGGGATCAAGGCCTATAAATGGTCGGTGGCCGATTATGACGCCTGCCGCGAGGGCATTGCCGCGGTGGAGGCCGCCCACGGCCCGGTGGACATTCTGGTCAACAATGCCGGCATCACCCGCGACGCGCCGTTTCACAAGATGAGCCCGCAGCAATGGCGCGAGGTGATCGACACCAATCTGACCGGCGTGTTCAACATGACCCACAATGTGTGGAACGGTATGCGTGATCGCGGCTTCGGGCGGATCGTGACCATTTCCTCCATCAACGGCCAGAAGGGCCAGTTCGCCCAGGCGAACTACTCCGCCGCCAAGGCCGGCGATCTGGGCTTCACCAAGGCGCTGGCCCAGGAAGGCGCGCGGCGCAACATCACCGTCAACGCGGTATGCCCTGGCTATATCGCCACCGAAATGGTGATGGCCGTGCCTGAAGCGGTGCGCGAGCAGATCATCGCCACCATCCCGGTGGGGCGCCTGGGCGAGGCTGAGGAAATCGCGCGCTGCGTGAGCTTCCTGGTGAGCGACGAGGCGGGCTTCATCACCGGCGCGACCCTGACGGCCAATGGCGGGCAATATATGGCCGGCTGACGCGTCTTGCGCTGTGCAGCGCCTGCCTGAAAATCGCCCATATGCGCCTGCAGTTTCCCCGCCATGTTCAGGGGTATGATCCTCCTGTTCGCTGTCACCGCCGGGGCTTGGGCGGTCTTTACAGCGGACGGGGCCGCGCAATCGAATCCGTTTGACCGCCTGGTCTCGTCACAGACCGGACGGGCCGAGCCGTCTGTATGGTATGAACGCGCGGACGGGCGCGGGCGTTTCGTGTTTGACCGCTCTGCCGAACCGGCCCTGATCTGGGTGGACGGCGCCCAGGAAGTCTTCGCCGTTCAACGCACCAGCGCGGCGGGCGGAGGCGATGTCTGGATCACCGACACCGAAAAAGTGCTGTTGCGCGTTTCGCGCATTGGCGGCTGGACCTATTTTCCTGACGACCGGCCTGATGGCGTGGCGGTGGAGCCCATGGGCCGCGCCCACACCCTGGTGGCCGCACCGGCCAGCAGCGCCCAGCTGCAAAGCGCGGCGCGCGACATGGCCGACCGGCTGGCGCGCCTGTCACGTCAGAATGTGCGTGCCGAGATGACGGCGCCGGCGCCCGACCAGAACGCCTATATCATCGACACAATGGTGATGGTGACCCTGGCCGCCGAGCAGGCCTCGCGCCGCTCCCTGCGCAATCTGGACACAGTGCGCATCGGCGTCGGCGAAATGCCGCGCGCCAGCTTTGACGGAC
Source organism: Oceanicaulis sp. (assembly GCA_051859425.1). GTDB lineage: Bacteria > Pseudomonadota > Alphaproteobacteria > Caulobacterales > Maricaulaceae > Oceanicaulis. The sequence continues at coordinate 10,552 of JBHYFR010000022.1, forward strand.
GCACGCTGGACATCTCGGTGAACACCGCCATGGGCTATGGCGGACGCCCCAGTGCCGCCCACATCCGCCGCACCCTGGAACAGGGCGGCGGCTAGAGCGCGGCAGGCGAGCGGCGTCCGCCTTTACAGGGACGCCCCGTAAGGGTTAGCCTTTTCAAGTATACGTTCAGATCTGTCGGGGGACGCCATGAACATCGTATATCTCTTGAAAGCTCTTTGTTTGGGTGTAGCGCTCTGGCTCTTCGCCAGCCCTGCCGAGGCCAGGCATGCCAATCCCATGTGTTCGCTCAGCGCCATCAGCGACGATGCTCAAATGTGCCGCCTGTCTCCGGCGGTCAGCGCCGAGTCCTGCCATGAGATGGGGATGAGCACGCTGCAATTGCCGGACTCATGTCTGGCGCCGGGCGTGCGCACGCTGGGCGCGCTTGATCTGTTCGAGGCTGCCTGTGAACGCGGTTATGGGGCGAGCTGCGCCTATGGCGCAAACCTGATCGTACGCCGCCATGCCGGTATAGATCAGGACTTTGCACGCGCCTACGATCTGGCCCGCACGGGATGCGCGGCTGACGATGCGGATAGCTGCAACATGCTGGCCTTCTTCTACGTCAACGCAGCCGGAGTGGAGCGTAATATCCCGGCGGCGCGCAGCGCCTTGGAAAAAGCCTGCACCCTGGGTTCGCAGCCGGGCTGCACCATGATCGCCAATCTGCCGGCAAACTGAACCTCCGCCCGCTTTGGGCGGGCCGTCCGGGCCCGGACGCCAGTGGGGCGGCGCCAGCTCGAACCCCTCGAACCGGAAGGCCGGCGCGACCACGCAGCTGACCAGCGTCCAGGCGCCCAGCGATTCGGCTGCCTGCCAGGCGCCTGCCGGCACCACGACCTGGGGCCGTTCGCCGCCGCGCAGATCGGGACCCAGGCGCATGGCGCGCGCTCCAACGCCGTCGTCACTGATGGTCAGCACCAGCGGCGCGCCGGCATGCCACAGCCAGACCTCGTCGGCGTCCACCTTGTGCCAGGCGGAGACCTGGTCAGCCGCCAGCAAGAAATAGATGGCGGTCGCCGCCTCGCGCGCACCGTCGGCTGCGCGATCAGAGCGGAAGGTCTCGCCATACCACCCCCCTTCAGGATGGGGTTTCAGCCCCAGCATGCGCACGATCTCCTGAACACCCAGATCGCCGCTGATCGCCATGGCGCCGCCTCCTGCCGGTTAACCCCGTACTCATCCGGACTTGATAAGACCGGACTTCTTCATTGGTTCTAGCGGCACCGGTCACATGGCGAAAGACGGCTATGGCAAGTTAACCCTGCTCAAGCGCGGCGGCTCGACGAGCCGCGTGATCGATCTGGTATCGATCCGCGAACGCCATGGCGATGAGCCGGACTGGGCCAAAAACCCGATGTTCCGCAATGTGCGTCTCAACCGGGCCTTCATCGTCAAGCACACCCTGCGCGCCTGGGAGCGCGAGGAGCTGGGCGGGTCACGCACCTCGGCCACGAAAGTCATCGTGCCGATCAGCGACCGCGATCTGGACATGGGCGGGCATTCGATTTTCGTCGAGCATCCGCGCTTTGAAACACAGCTCGCCCAGCATCTGGGCGTCAGCCCGGGCGAGAGCGCGTTCGCCAGCGATGTCGCGCGCCTGCGCGCCCTGTCGCTGTTGCCGTCCTTCGATCCCTACCTCCTGCACGAGTATTTCCGGCGCAGCGGCGAACTGGTCGCGCCGTGCTATTTTTCGATCTCCGACGATGAGCTGCGCCAGATCACCGAGTTTGTCGCCAGCCAGATCGATCTTCTGGTGCGCAAGGCCATGGGCAAGGCGTCTATGGACTCCCTCGACAAGTCGCGCCGCCTCGCCAAAGTCCTGTTCGAGGATGAGGACTCGCCCCAGCTCGCCGTGCTGCGCGACGCGCTGCGCATGACCGCGCGCGAGTATCGCGAGGGCGTGTTCGGCTGGAAGGGCACGCTGTATTACAGCTGGCGCGCCGGCGAGTGCTATGCGGATCTGGCCACCTTCATCAAGGATATCAAAGGCGTGCGCATTCCCGGCCTGTCACCGGCGGACCGGGCCGAGCTGCATGGCGTGATCGAATCCATCACCCAGCTGTCGGCCCGGCGATGGGCGCGGCTGAAATCACGCCTGGGCGAATACAATGACGAATTCACCCGCTTTGTGGAGCGCGGCGACCCGGCGGCGCTCAAAGCCTTCATGGCCCGCGCGCCGCGCCTGTTCGTGGAGATGGGCGAGGATATCGGCCGCATCCAGCACGTCTCGTCCTACTGGCGCTTCTGGACCCGCGGCCGGCGCCACAATGTCATGACCGCGCCGGAAGCGTTCGACCTCCTGCCCGATTTTGAAGCCACGCTGATGGTCACCGATCTGGAGACTGAGGGTTAGGGGGGCTTGCCCCCATCTCCGGCGGTTCTTTTCAGATGGGCGGCGCCGGACTAGAATTTAGTCATGGCTCAATACATCGCCCTCATCCACACCGACCCGGACAGCGATTTCGGCGTGTCCTTCCCCGACTTTCCCGGCTGCATCACGGCGGGCGCGTCGCTGGATGAGGCCAGAGCCATGGCCCATGAGGCCCTGGCGTTTCACGTTGATGGCCTGTTGGAGGATGGGGACGCCATCCCCGAACCCTCCAGCCTGAGCGATATCATGGCCGAAACTCATAATCGCGAGGGCGTGGCGGTGCTGATCTCGCTCCAGACCAAGCATGCCTAGAGCCAATTCGATAAACCGAGATGGCTTCTACGCTCCTGCTGACCGCCTTTCCGGAAAGCGCCCCTAACTCTCCTGAAACTCGCGCGCGGCGTCTTCCGAGCTCACCTCGTCAGGCCGGGTGATCGCCTCGTTTTCCTGCTGCACGATGCGCAGGATGCGGGCGATGAATTCCTGGTTCCACGCGCCGCGTTCATCGGCCTCGGCCTTGTTGGGCGTGAAGGCTTCGATATCGGCGCGGGTGATCACATCGCGCGTTTCCAGAAGCCGCTCCACCGTGTCGAGGCGCTGACGCATCACCGACACTTCCTGGGCCAGCGCCATGACGATGTTGAGGACGCGCTCGGAATCCTTGTCTTCCAGAAACCAGGGCCGCTTGCCGCGCGCCTTGGCGCCCGCCTGCGCAAGAGGATCAAAAGCCATCACGCGGCCTCCTTCTTCGCGCCGATGACATGCCAGGCGGCCTTGCGCCCGTAGTCCTCGACCGCATCCTCACCCGATGAGGGGAACAGCTCGGTGTCCACCACCGCGGCCACGCCGCCATGCAGCACGCTGTCGTCCTTGAAGCCGGCGCGGATCATCAGATCATCGAGATCAATCTCGTGCATGGTCGTCCAGAACGGCTCGTTATTATAAAAGGCGTCCCAGTCGCGGATGGCCTGCTCATAGAGCGGCATCGCATCAGTGTATTGCGGCTGCTCCACATGCAGGACGACGCCGCCGGGTTTGAGGACGCGGCGCGTCTCGGCGAAGATGCGCTCCATGGCGCCCTTGCTGGTTTCGTGCAGGAACATGGTGGTCTGCACCCAGTCAAAGCTGTCGTCCTCAAACCGGCTGAGATCTTCGGCGTCGGCCTGGATGAAGCGGACATTCTCCACGCCCATCGCCTTGGCGCGCGCCAGCCCGTAGCGCAGCATGGGCGCGCCGGAATCCACCCCGATCACCTCTGCATCGGGGAAAGCCTGCGCCAGCGGCAGCACGTTATGGCCGAGCCCGCAGCCCAGATCGAGAATGCGTTTGGGCTTGAAATCGGGCAGGTTCTTTTTCACCCAGGCCGCCACCGCCTGGCCGCCGCCATCATTGAAGCGTCCCAGCGCCCCGCCCGTGGTGGCGAACAGGCCGCAGTCATAATTGGCCGCGCCGGTGACATCGCCGGATACGGTCTCGGTGTGATAGCTGCCGGGCATGCAGTGATGGTCCACCGCCGCGAGATAGCGCGGGGTTTCAAAGCCCGGATCCAGCTCCAGCCGGTCATCACCTTCGGTCAGCTGCGCAGCACGCGCATTGAGCGCCTCGCCCTGGCGCAGCGTCACCCAGCGCCCGGCCTGCTGGCGCTGCTCCATGGTGGCGCGGCGCAGGGCCGACCACATCTGGAAGGCCGGATCGGCCATCAGCGCCTTGCGCACCTCGTGGCGGTTCTGGAACGCGCCCGCCTGGCGCACACGGACCGGTTCGACCCGCGCCTCGAACGCATCCTTCACGCCGGGCAGCACCCGGCTGGCCAGATGCCGGTTCATATGGGCGAGGAAATTGAACCGCTCGGTCTCGTCATGGCTGGTGTGGGGGAACATGCCGTGGCGGCCCACCAGGCGGTAGTCGGGCGGTCCGTCATAGTCCGGCGCGCCGGACACAAAGGGCTTGGAACGATCTTCGGGCATGACGGCGCACCTCTCTATCGGCTGGCGGCGGTGTAATTCTTTAGCATACTGACTTGGCAAAGCCGCCATTTTCAAATGATATACCATTTATGTCCGGCTGCAGCCAACGCCTCACGGCGCCGGTGCGCCGGTTTGCCGCAAGCCGACGACAATAGATGGGAGGAGAGAGCCGCCATGACCACCCGCATCATCGCCCTGTTCAATCTGAAGCCCGGCGTCAGCGCCGCCGATTACGAGGCCTGGGCCAGATCAAAAGACATCCCCACCGTCAACGGCCTCAAATCCGTGGATGCGTTCGAAGTATTCAAATCGACAGGCCTGCTCGGCTCGGACGCCAAACCGCCCTACGCCTATATCGAGATCATCGATGTCAATGACATGGAGACCTTCGGCGGCGAGGTCGGGACCGAGACGATGCAGAAGATCGCCGGCGAGTTCCAGGCCATGGCCGCTGACCTGTCCTTCATCCTCACCGACAAGCTGGGCTGAAGGAGACGTGTGATGGGCCGCTTTTCGGGCAAGACCGCCGTCATCACCGGATCGGGCCGGCGCAAGGGTCTGGGCGAGGCCATCGCCCGCCATCTGGCGTCCCAGGGGGCGGCGGTGGTGATTTCCGATATCGGCAAGCCCGCCGATCCGGCGACCCCGGCGCAGCATATCGGCGCCACCGACGAGATGGAGGCCATCGCCGCCGATATCCGCAATTCCGGCGGCCAGGCCTCCACCCGGGTATGCGATGTGCGCGATCTCGACCAGATGCGGGCGCTGGCCCGTCACGCCCGGGACGTGCACGGCTCGCTGGATATCTGGGTGAATAATGCGGGCATCGGCTACATCATGAAGCCCCTGCTGGATGTCACCGCCGAGGACTGGCGCGCAGTGATCGACGTCAATCTGACCGGGTGTTTCTTCGGCATCAAGGCCGCCGCCGAAGTGATGGTGGAGCAGGGCAAAGGCGGGCGCATCATCAATATCGCCAGCCAGGCGGCCAAATCCGGTTTCCCCCACGCCCAAGCCTATACCAGCTCCAAGCATGGCCTAGTGGGCCTGGCGCGCTCGGCGGCTATCGAGCTCGGCCCCCACCAGATCACTGTCAATAATGTCTGCCCCAACCATGTCACCACCGGGCTGGGCGCCTGGCAGAACGAGTATTTCTCCAAAGTCGTCGGGGCCGAAAGCGTGGAGGCCTATCTCAAAGCCATGGCCGAGCGAATCCCCCTCAAACGCCCCGGCAAGCCTGAAGACACCGCCAAAGCCGTCGCCTTCCTGTGCTCGGACGAGGCCGAATACATCACCGCGGAGAGCATGAATGTCTCCGGCGGCGAGGAGCCGCATTGATGACCCATAACCCTCCCCCCGGCTTCACCTGGCCCAACGGGGCGAAGCTGGCCCTGTCCATCGTGGTCAATGTGGAGGAAGGCGCCGAGCGCAATATCCGCGATGGCGACAAGGCGCCCGAGCCCGTGGACGAGCTGGGCGTGGCGCTGAAAGCCCCCATCCGCGTGCACGGCAACGAGACCAATTACCAGTACGGCATCAATCGCGGCGCGGGCCGGGTGCTGCAGCAGCTGGACGACCATAAAGTCCCGGCCACCTGGACGGTGTGCGCCCAGGCGCTGGAGCGCGCGCCCTGGATCGCCAAGGCGCTGATGGCGCGCGGCGACGAGCCATGCAGCCATGGCTGGCGCTGGCAGTTCCAGGCTTTCATGGACGAGGCCCGCGAGCGCGCCTTCATTGAACGCGCCGGCGCCTCCATCGAGGAAACGTGCGGGCGCCGGCCGGTGGGCTGGCTGTCGCGCTATCTGCACACCGACATCACGCGCGGCCTGCTGGCTGAGGCCGGCTATCTCTATCACATGGATGATTATTCGGACGATTTTCCCTATTGGGATGTCGTGGACCTGCACGGCGGGGGCCGGAAGCCGATCATCGTCCTGCCCTATGCGCTGGACACCAACGACATGAAGTTCTGGCTGGACCCGTCCCTGACGGCGAAGGACTGGCTGACCTATGCCTGCGACACGTTCGACTGGCTCCTCAAAGAGTCCGCCGAGGAGGGCGCGCGCATGATGAGCCTGGGCCTGCACCTGCGCATTATCGGGCGGCCCGGACGCATCGGCGCGTTCCGGGACTTCCTGCAGTATGTGACGCAAAAGACCGGCGTGTGGATCGCCACGCGCGAGGATATCGCCAAAGCCTTCGCCGCGGCCGTGCCCGCGCCCGAACCCACCGGTTTTGAGGAGACCCGCTATGCGTAAGCTGATGACCGCCCTGTGCCTGGCCCTGTGCGCAGGCTGGACCGCCGCCGCCGAACCGGCGGACGAGCCGGGCTATCCCGGCGCCAACGAGTTGGCGGGCCTGCTGATCGGGTCGTTTTCCACCCTGGAGCAATCGCGCATCGACGGCTGGGGTTATGTGGAGAGCGAAACCGTGCGCATCTGGCCGCACCGCGAGGACGGCATCTGGCTGTATCAGGAAAACGCCTTCCTGGGCTCCAGCCCGGAAGATTTCGATCCCGGTATCAAGCAGCGCCCCTACTTCCAGCGCATCATCCGTCTTTACGAGCTGAACAACCGCCTGGTCCTGCGCACCATCTACACCCTCAATGATCCGGCCAGCGTGGTGGGCGCCTTTGGCGAGCCTGAACGCATCGCCGAAGACCAGTTGGGCGCGGTGAGCTGCTCGGGCGAAGTGCATCGCATCGCGCACGGCTACTGGCAGTCGAATTTCGACACCTGCCCGTCGGGCCTGCGCGGGGCGGTGCGCACGGTGTCGCGCTCCATCCACACCCCCCAGGGCCACGCCAACTGGGACCGGGGTTTTGACGCTGAGGGCACGCTGATCTGGGGCCCGGCGCGCGGCGGCTATGTGTTTGACAGGGTGGACTGAGGTCCACGCCAAAGGGGGTTGCCATGAAGACGTTTGCACGCATCGCCGCCGGGCTCGCCGCCCTGTCGCTCGCCGCCTGCCATGAGGCGCCGCCGCCAGCGGCTGCGGCGGAAACGCCGGCGCCGTCCGCCGGGGCCGAGCGTAATCCGCTGGACTTGCGCCGCACCACCTTGCTGGTGCGCGATCTCGACGCCTCGCTGGCGCTCTATCGCGACGCCATGGGCATGACCGTCACCTATGACCAGATGATCACCAGCCGTGACGGCTCCAGCCAGTCGCGCCTGGTGCTTTTGAAAGCCAATGACGACCGCATCGGCATGCTGGGCCTGTGGCAGCTGGCGGACGCGGCCGATGCGCCGCCGCCTGACGTGCCGGAAACCGGGTTTGAGACCGGCGACATCGTCTTGTTGTTCAACACCAGCGAGCTCGACACGGTGTTCCCCGCTGCCGCCGAGGTCCCCGGCGTGCGGGTGCTGAGCGCGCCGACCATGCGCGAATATCCCGGCGACGGCGTCACCTATCAGGTCATGGTGTCCATGCTGCGCGATCCCGACGGGCATATCGTGGAGCTGAACCGGCGGGTCTACCCGCCGCTGGACTGGGACTGACCGGCGTCACGGGACCGGCAGGCGGCGGCGCAAGCGCCCCGCCCGCCGGTCCCGGCCACGGTCTAGCTGACGATTTCGTCTTTCAGCGTACGCGCCGCCATGAAGAACGCGCCCGCCGAGGCCAGCGCCACCACGCCGAAGATCACCATGGACCAGCGAATGCCCTCGGCCTCGCCCAGAGACGCGCCGAGAATATCGCTGACCAGGCCCACGCTGACCGGGCCGAGCCCCAGACCCACGAGATTGATGATGAACAGGAGCACCGCCGCTGCCGTGGCTCGGGTGTGTGGCGCCACCAGACTCTGTGCGCTGGCGAATACCGGGCCGTACCAGATGGCGCCCAGGAAGACCGGAACCGCCAGCAACATCAGCGAGGCGCCGGCCCCAGGGATCAGCATCGCCGCCACGAAGGGCGGTACCGTCAGGGCCGTGGCGACCGCAGGCACGATGGCGTAGCCCGCCGGATTGAGCCGGGCCGACCGGTCGGCCAGGATGCCGCCCAGATAAGTCCCCGCCGCGCCGCAAATACCGATCAGCAGGCCCAGCGTGGTGCCGAGAAAGCCGATGGGGCCGAAGCTGACGCCCAGCACCTCATTGACCTGGACCGCCATGGCCGTCAGCCCCTCGCCGTGATTTCTGAGATAGAACGAGCCGTAGAATGTGATGTGGCCATAACCGATCATGGCCGCCAGCGCCGCCCCGGCGGAAATCCACCAGAACGACGCCTTGGAGCGCAGCTCGGTCATGGCGTTGAAAATACTGGGCGCGCCGGCCGCCGGCGCCGCGGTCATGCTGCGCATGCCCTTGCGGCGGGGCTCGGGCAGGGTCAGCCAAGCGATCAGCGCCAGCGCGATACCCGGGGCGCCCGCGACGAAGAAGGCCACCCGCCAGCCATAGGCGTCGGCGATCAGCCCGCCCACCACCATGCCCGCCAGCGAGCCCAGCGGGATGCCCATGGAATAAAGCGCCAGCGCCGAGGCGCGCTTTTCTTTCGGCGTGTAATCGCAGATCAGCGAATGGGCTGGCGGCGTACAGCCCGCTTCGCCCACGCCCACCCCGATGCGCGCCGCCAGGAGCTGAACGAAATTGCCCGCCAGGCCGCACAGAATGGTGAAGGCGCTCCACACCGCCACGGCCGCCGAGATGATCTTCACCCGGTCGGCCCGCTCGGCATAGCGCGCGATGGGTATGCCCAGAACCGTATAGAAGATCGCAAAGGCGAAACCGGCCATCACGCCGATCTGCCAGTCGGCGAGACCCAGATCGCGCTTGATCGGCTCGGCGAGGATATTGACGATCTGGCGATCC
>JBHYFR010000022.1:19746-22129 GCA_051859425.1 Oceanicaulis sp.
GACCAGAAGCACGCCCAGCGCATAGGCGCGGGCGGGTTTGGCCAAAGGCGCAGGCGCGGGCGGCGCCGCGGCGGGCGGGTTGGTTTCAACGGTCACGCACAAGTCCTCCCCTTGGGTCAGTCCGGCCTCTTTGCGGGCCTTCCCGATCCTGGTGAGGTTAGTGCGCCAGCGCGCCGTGTGAACCTCAATTCATCGCCTGATTTGGAGTTTTTGCCGCCTGCGGTCAGTCTGGCGCGGATCACACATCAAGGAGACCCGCCATGACACTGTCCGCCGCCCTCGCCGCCTTGCTTGTCCAGACTTCCCCCGCCGCTGCAGACGCCAGCCCGGGCGACGCCTGGTGGGAGCGCCTGGAAGCCCTGTGCGGACAGGCCTTTGAAGGTGAGCTGCATCGTGCGCCCGAAGGTGATGACAGCCTGTCGGGCCAGCGTCTGGTCATGCATGTGCGCAGCTGTGAGCCGGACCGCATCCGCATTCCCTTTGTGGTCGGCGACAATCTTTCACGCACCTGGGTGCTCACCCGCCATCAGAACGGCGCCATCGAACTGCGCCACGATCACCGCCATGAGGACGGCACAGAAGAAGACGCCACCTGGTATGGCGGCGTCACCGTCTCGCCGGGGTCTGACTTCGGCCAGATCTTCCCCGGCGATCATGTCACCACCGCGCGCCTGCCCACCAGCTGGCAGAATGTCTGGCTGATGGAGGTCCATCCCGGCGAGCGCTTTGTCTATCACGTGCGCCGCGTGGGCACGGAGCGCGCCTTCCATGTGGAATTTGATCTCAGCACTTCAGTGGAACCAACACCGGCCCCTTGGGGTTGGACAGATTGATGCCGGACTCGCCGCGCGTATTCACGTCGGGACCGGCGACGTGTGGGACGCCTGATGAGCCGGAACGAGGCGGTCATGCCGCTCCACGTTTTTGCAAGGGACATGGAAGGGGAATTCATGAAAGCCTCAAAACCAATCGTATACATCGTGCTCGCGGTGGCGCTGGTCGTCATAGGCGCGGTCGGTTACGCCATCTGGCGCGACAGCCAGACCAATACGTTCGAAATGAACATTGGCGACGAAACGCTCCGGATTGAAACCGAAGGCTGAACACCCGCCGAAAAACGGTCCGCAGTGCAGGAATGCAACACCAGATCAAAGTTGTCGGCGCACAGCCGCTGCACACTCAAACCTGTCACATTCGTGGGCGAATAAGGCGGCTCAATCGCAAACCTTGAAGAGGATCTGAAGCATGAAGACCTATCTGCTTTCTGCAGCGGCTCTCGGGCTGGTTCTCGGCGCGCCGTCAATGGCGTCGGCCGATGAAGGCTGGTACGTGGGCGGCGCCATCGGCTACGGCACGCCGGAGAGCACTGAAGTTTCGGGCGCCCTTGGCGGCGGTCCGAACGGCGGGACGATCCGGGGCGAAGGCGACCTGCGTCAGAAGCTGTCTCTGGGCTACCAGACGGCCGGCAACTGGCGTCTCGAGAGCGAGCTGGCTCACCGCTATAACCGCACGGGATCGGTCGGCAATCACGAGGACAGCCACTCCTCGTTCCATGCCTGGACCGCCATGGTCAACGTCCTCTACGACTTTGACGTCGCCGCCGGCTTCCGCCCCTATCTGGGCGCCGGCATCGGCTTTGCGCGCTCCTACGGTTCGCTGGCAGGCTGGACCACCGGCACGCGTCCCGAAGACTCGATCATTCCGGGCGATCCGCGCTTTGTGGAAGTGCGCGATAACGACCTGTCAATCGCCTATCAGGGCATCGCGGGCATCGCCTGGCCGATCAACGACCGGTTCACCTTCGACACCGAGTACCGTTATTTCGGCTATGGCTCGACGCGCTATGACGGCGTGAACGTGGGTAATCCGTCCGGCCACGAACTGTGGGCCGGCCTGCGCTACAGCTTCGGCGCGCCGGCGGCTCCCCCGCCGCCCCCGCCGCCTCCGCCGCCGCCTCCCCCGCCTCCGCCTCCGCCTCCGCCGCCACCGCCTCCGCCGGCGTGTGAGGATGCCGAGTTCGTGGTGTACTTCGAGTGGGATCGCTCCAACGTCACCGACCAGTCGCGCAACGTCATCAACTCCGCTGTCAGCTCCGCCCGCAATTGCGGCGTCGCGGCTGTGCGCGTCGATGGCCACGCCGACCGCTCCGGTTCGGCCGCCTACAACGTGGGCCTCTCCGAGCGCCGCGCCCGTGCGGTGCGTGACGAGCTGGTCCGCCTGGGCATCCCGGCAGGCGCGATCTCCATCAACGCCTACGGCGAATCCCGCCCGGCCGTCCCGACTCCGGACGGCGTGCGCGAGCCGCTCAACCGGCGTGTGGAAGTCCTGATCAACCTGAACTAAGTCCAGGACGATCAGTCCATAATCAGACGGCCCGCCGGAG
>JBHYFR010000023.1:0-21823 GCA_051859425.1 Oceanicaulis sp.
CTACCGCCAGATGTCGCTGCTGCTGCGCCGCCCGCCGGGCCGCGAAGCCTATCCCGGCGACGTGTTCTACCTGCACTCGCGCCTGCTGGAGCGTGCGGCCAAGCTCAATGACGAGCATGGCTCGGGCTCGCTGACCGCGCTGCCGGTCATTGAAACCCAGGCCAATGACGTGTCGGCCTATATCCCGACCAACGTGATCTCGATCACCGACGGCCAGATCTTCCTGGAAACCGACCTGTTCTATCAGGGCGTGCGTCCGGCGGTGAACGTGGGTCTGTCGGTGTCGCGCGTGGGCTCGGCCGCCCAGACCAAGGCGATGAAATCGGTGGCCGGCAAGATGAAGGGCGAGCTCGCCCAGTATCGCGAAATGGCCGCTTTCGCCCAGTTCGGCTCCGATCTGGACGCCGCCACCCAGCGCCTGCTGGCGCGCGGCGAGCGCCTGACCGAGCTGCTCAAGCAGCCCGAGTTCTCGCCGCTGGCCATGGAAGAGCAGGTCTGCGTGATCTATGCGGGCACCCGCGGCTATCTCGACAAGATCCCGACGCGCGATGTCGGCCGGTACGAGGCGGACTTCCTGCGTCACCTGCACGCCGACAAGGCTGACCTGCTGGCGGCGATCCGCAAGGATCAGAAGCTGACCAACGACACCGAAGCCAAGCTGAAGAGCACGGTGGAAGCCTTCACCTCGCGCTTCGCCTGATCCCTGGCGCCGGCGGCTTGGGCCGCCGGCGACTGACCTGACACGAGCGGCACGGAAATCATGGCCAGCCTCAAGGAACTGAAAAACAGGATCAGCTCGGTCAATTCGACCAAGAAGATCACAAAGGCGATGCAGATGGTCGCCGCCGCCAAACTGCGCAAGGCGCAGGATGCGGCCGAGGCTGCGCGTCCCTATGCCGAGCGCATGGCGGCCGTGATGGCCAATCTGGCCACCGCCGCCGACGGGCCGGACGCGCCGCGCCTGCTGGTGGGAACCGGCAAGGACGAGGTGCGCCTTCTGGTCGTCGCCGCCGCTGATCGCGGCCTTTGCGGCGGTTTCAACACCAATATCGCCCGTATGGCGCGCGAGCGCATCGCGGCGCTGACCTCGGCGGGCAAGACGGTGAAAGTCCTGTGCGTGGGCAAGAAGGGCGCAGACGCCCTCAAACGCCTGCACGCTGACAAGATCATCGGCGTTATCGAGCTCAAATCGGTGAAGACGCTGGACGGGACGATCGCCGGCCAGATCGGTGACCGGATCGTGTCGCTGTTCGACGAAGGCGGTTTTGACGTATGCGAGGTCATCAGCTCGCAATTCGTCTCGGTCATGACGCAGAAGCCGCGCGCCCAGGTGCTGATCCCGGCGCGCGACGCCATCGACGAGAGCGTGGCGCGCCCCGATCTCAAAGGCGCGATCTACGAGTACGAGCCGGACGAGGAGCAGATCCTCGCCGCCCTGCTGCCGCGTTATATCAAGACGGTGCTCCTGTCGGCGCTGCTGGAAAACGCCGCCGGCGAAATGGGCGCGAAGATGGCCGCCATGGATTCAGCCACGCGCAATGCCGGCGAGCTGATCGACAAGCTGAAACTGGAATACAACCGCACCCGCCAGGCCAAGATCACCAAGGAGCTGATCGAGATCATCTCCGGCGCCGAGGCGGTATAGGTCGCACCACATTATCGGGCGGGCGCGGCCGCGCCGCCCCGGGACAAGAAGAGGCTGAGCAAGATGAGCAAACTTAAAGGCCGGATCGTACAGGTCACAGGCGCGGTCGTGGACGTGGAGTTCGACGGCGGGCTGCCGGACATTCTCAACGCGCTGGAGACCGCGAACGGCGACCGCACGCTGGTGCTCGAAGTGGCCCAGCATCTGGGCGAGAACTCCGTGCGCACCATCGCCATGGACGCCACCGAGGGTCTGCGCCGCGGCCAGGCCGTCACCGACACCGGCGAGCCGATCAAGGTTCCGGTGGGTCCCGGCACGCTGGGCCGCATCCTGAACGTCACCGGCGAGCCGATTGACGAGGCGGGCCCGGTGAACGGCGTGGCCATGGCCCCGATCCACCGCTCGGCCCCCGCGTTCGAGGAGCAGTCCACCGAAGCGGAAATCCTGCCCACCGGCATCAAGGTCATCGACCTTCTGTGCCCCTACGCCAAGGGCGGCAAGATCGGCCTGTTCGGCGGCGCGGGCGTGGGCAAGACGGTGCTCATCCAGGAACTGATCAACAATATCGCCAAACTGTTCGGCGGCTACTCGGTGTTCGCCGGCGTTGGCGAGCGCACCCGCGAGGGCAACGATCTGTACTGGGAAATGATCGAGTCCGGCGTGAACGTGGACCCGAAAGCCAATGACGGTTCGGTGGAAGGCTCGCGCTGTGCGCTGGTATTCGGCCAGATGAACGAGCCGCCGGGCGCGCGTGCGCGTGTGGCGCTGTCGGGTCTGGCCCAGGCGGAGTATTTCCGTGACGAAGAGGGCAAGGACGTTCTGTTCTTCGTGGACAACATCTTCCGCTTCACCCAGGCCGGCGCCGAAGTGTCGGCGCTCCTGGGCCGCATCCCCTCGGCGGTGGGTTATCAGCCGACCCTGTCCACCGACATGGGCGCGCTGCAGGAGCGCATCACCTCGACCAAGAAGGGTTCGATCACCTCGGTGCAGGCCGTGTACGTGCCCGCCGACGACCTGACCGACCCGGCCCCGGCCACCACCTTCTCCCACCTGGACGCGACCACGGTGCTCAACCGCGCGATCTCGGAAAAGGGCATTTATCCGGCCGTGGACCCGCTCGATTCCACCTCGCGCATCCTGGAGCCGCGCATTGTGGGCGAAGAGCACTACAACACCGCCCGCCGGGTGCAGGAAATCCTCCAGCGCTACAAGTCGCTGCAGGACATCATCGCGATCCTGGGCATGGACGAGCTGTCCGAAGAGGACAAGCTGACCGTGGCGCGCGCGCGCAAGATCGAGCGCTTCCTGTCTCAGCCTTTCGACGTGGCCGAGGTGTTCACCGGCTCGCCGGGCATCCAGGTGCCGATCGAAGACACGGTGCGCTCGTTCAAGGCCATCTGCAACGGCGAGTATGACCATCTGCCCGAGCCGGCCTTCTACATGGTCGGCACCATCGAGGACGCGGTGAAGAAAGCCGAGAAGCTGGCGGCGGAAGCGGCGTAAGCCCGCGTCCGGCCCCCGCACAGGAAAGACCAGGCCATGACTGACAAGCTCTCGTTTGATCTCGTCTCGCCGGAAAAGCGCGTGTTCGCCGGTGAGGTGGACATGGTCGTGGTGCCCGGTGAACTGGGTGATTTCGGCGTGCTGGCGGGCCATGCGCCCTTCATGTCCACGATCCGCTCGGGCGCCATCGCCATCCATGAGGGCGGCGCGGTGACGCGCACCTTCATCCATGGCGGCTTCGCCGAGGTGACGCCGGCCGGCCTGACCATCCTGGCCGAGGAAGCCATCGCGCTGGACACTGTGTCCGCCGACGCGGTCTCCGCCGAGCTGCAGCAGGCGCGCGAGACGCTGGCCATGGCGCGTGATGACATGGAACGCGACGCCGCCCAGGCGCAGGTGACCAAGCTGGAAGCCCTGCTGGCGGCGCTGGCTCACTAGCCAGACGCACTAAGCCTGGACATGAAAAGGCCGCGTCCCTTATGGGGCGCGGCCTTTGTGTTTTGGGGGGGCGTTGAGGGCCTAGAAATTGGCCGCCAGTCCGAACAAGACCGCGCGCGGCGCGCCGGGGCGCAGGCCCGGCGGGCTGCGCGAGGCGGCATAAACCTCTTCGGTGAGATTGCGCACCTGGACCCGGGCGCGCAGCGCTTCGGTGAGGTCATACCACACCGCCAGATCCGCCACGGCGAAGGATTCAAGGCCGGTTCCGGCCGGGATGGCGCCTTGTCCGGCCACCGTGCGGCGTTCACCCACCCAGGTCAGCGCCAGCTCGCCGCCCACGCGGCCGCGTTCCAGACCGATCGAGGCGAACCACTGGTGCTGGGCCAGATAGGGCAGCTCGTCGCCCGCCTGGACATTGCCCCACGGGCGGAAGGCCGACTGGAACGCCGTCTGGAACTCGGCGTCGGTAAGCGTGTAGGCCGCGCGCACCGGGATCGAGACGCCGGCAAGGTCCGCGAACGCCGCCAGATCGGCGCCGGCCGACAGCTCAAGCCCGCGCACGCGCACCTCGCCGCCGTCGAACTGGTCGCCGATGACGCATCCGCCGCCGGTGGACGCCGTGCAGGTGCCCAGAAGGTTGTCATAATCGTTGTAGAAGCCCACCGCCTCCACATAACCCGCCGCGCCGGTCCAGCGGGCGCCCGCCTCCCAGTTGATCGCGGTTTCCGCATCGCTGTCCGATCCGGGCGATGCCGGCGCAAAGCCCCTATGCACGCCGCCAAACAGCGTCACCGCGTCATTGACCTCATAGCGCAGGCCGATCCCGGGGATGAACACCTCGGTGGTGCTGGTGCGCACCGTCGGCGCGCCGGTGCGGGTGGCATCGGTCGCCGCATAGTCCAGCCGCTCGCCCTCGATCCGCTCAAAACGTACGCCGGGCGTGACCGTCAGGCGGTCATTGAAGGTGATATCGTTCTGAACGAACAGGGCGAGCGCCTCGGCCGTGCTGATGCGGTTGGCCTGCTGGCCGGGCGTCTGCTGGCCGGTCTGCACCAGCACGGAGTTGTCGATCCGGAAGAAGATTTCCTCCTGGAAACGGTCCTCCTGGTCGCGATGGGCGCGCACGCCGACCCGCCAGCGGTGCTGGGCGCCGAACAGGCTGGCATCGCCCGCGATCTCGCCTTGAAGGCCTTCGGCATAATAGGCGCGCCGGTTATTGCGCGAGATGATGGCATTGTCGTTGGAGACAAAGCCCGGCGCGCCGGTCAGCACGTCATATTCCGCCGCGAAGCCCGCCGGGTTGGACAGCACGGCGCCCAGCGAGCGCCGGCCTGCGCCGGCATTGACGCCTTCCACCTTGAACCAGTTGCGGTCCACCTCGGTGCGGTAGGCCAGGGCCGTCACCCGCAGCCCGCTGTCGAAATCGGCGTTCCAGGCGAAGGTGTAGCGCGACTGGTCCACATTGATCTGGTCATTGGCGCTGGCTGCATAGCGCCGGTTCGGGTCAGCGGCGAAATCAGCGTCGGTCAGGCCCATATAGGTGTCGTCCGACGTCTCGTCAGAGGTCTGATAGCGCGCCTCGAAGCTGTGGGTGGCGCCGTTTCCGTCGATCTCCAGGCGCAGCCTGCCGCCATAGTCGACAAGATCAAACCCGGTGGTCCGGCTTGAAAAATCGATGGTCTTGAACCCGTCCGCAGCGTCGGTGAACACTTCCAGAAGCCCGCCCAGACGCACGCCCGGCGCGGTTTCAGTCATGCCGCCAGCCCACGCGTGGATGCGCCGCGCGTTTTCCTCGCCGACCGTCACCGCCACACGGCCCGAGAAGCTTTCGGGTACGGGGGTGGAGAACAGATTGATGGAGCCGCCCTGGGTGCGCGGACCATAACGCACGCCCGCTGCGCCCTTGATCACTTCCACGCCGGCCATGCGGCCCATGAAGGGCGTGTAGTAGGCGGCGGGCGCCGCATAGGGCGCGGGCGCGGCCAGGATGCCGTCTTCCATGATCAGCACATTGGCCGACCGGTCGAGGCCCGCCCCGCGCAGACCGATATTCGGGCGCAGGCCGTAGCCGTCTTCTTCCTGGATGTTGATGCCCGGGATCGCGCGCAGCACCCGGTTGATATCGTTGTAGTCCTGAACCTGAAGCGCCTCAGTGGTGATCACGGCCGCCGAGCCTGCGACCTGGCGTGCATCGCCCTTGAGGCCGACAATCACGATGGTGTCCGTGCTGGTGGCGGCGTCAGCCTCCACGGTGATGTCGGCAAAGGCCGGCGCGGCGGCCAGCGCCATGGCTGCACTGGTGAGAAGCATGCGTTTCATAGTCAGGAACCCCGGATGCGTTTTTGAGATGCATTCTCAACTACACGCGAGTCAGGGCGCGGTCCATAGCCATTGCGAATGAATTGCAGTTCGATGCTGCGGCGTTTGTGCACGCGGCTCCGAACAGGGTTTCCGCGCAGCCGGATCAGACGGTATTTCGTCAGGCGGTATTCGGTCTGACGCGCCCGCCATGATATGACGCTGGCCGCAACATTGTCCGGCGCTCACCCTGCCCCTCAGCGACCCTCAAGGCCCCTCATGACGGCTCCCCGCCCGCCCCGGCGCATCCGCTACAATACGCTGACCCGCACGCTGGAGAGCTGGGTGCGCACCCGGCTGTGGGCGCAGGTTCTGATCGGGCTGATTCTCGGCGTGGGGGCCGGGCTGGCGCTGGGGCCGGAGGCCGAGCTGGTCAGCCGAAGCCTCGCCGCGACGCTGGGCGAATGGATGGCCCTGCCCGGCCATATCTTCCTGGGGCTGATCAAGATGGTGCTGATGCCGCTGGTGGCGAGCTCCATCATTCTCGGCCTCGCCGCCGGGGCCGCCGACCCTGCGCGCCTGCGCGCCGTGGGCGGGCGCCTGGCCCTGTTTGTCGGCGCCACCACCACGGCAGCGGCGGCGCTGGGCGCCTTCCTCACCCTCACCTTCCGCCCCGGCGCGCTGGTCGCCGCTGACGTCATTCCCGTGCCGCGCCTCAAACCCGACCCGGCGGAAGCGGCCGCCGCCAGCGCCGATCCTTTCGCCCAGATGGCCGCCGATGCGCCGGGCATGATCGCCGCGCTGGTGCCGGACAATCCGCTCGCCTCCATGGTGGAGAGCGAGATGCTGGCGGTGGTGATTTTCTCCATTTTTCTCGGCGCAGCCTATGTGGCCTCGCCCAACAAGACCCGGCTCGATCCGCTGATCCGGGTGCTGGAGGGCCTGCTGGAAGTGGCCATGACGGTGGTGAAATGGGCGATGTACATCACGCCCTACGCCGTGTTCGGCCTGACCGCGCAATTGCTGGCCCGGCTGGGCGCAGAATCCCTGGTGGCGCTGGGCGCCTATGTGGGCACCGTGCTGGCGGGTCTCGCCGGGCTCCTGGCGCTCTACTACGCCTGCGTGGCGCTGTTCGGGCGCATGAGCCCCCTGGCGTTTCAGCGCGCCGTGGGCGAGGCGCAGCTTCTGGCCTTCTCCACCTCATCGTCAGCGGCCGTGATCCCGCTCTCCATCCGCACGGCGGTGGAGAAGCTGCGCGCGCCCTCCTCCACAGCCAGCTTCGTCATCCCGCTGGCGGCCACGGTGAATATGGCCGGCACGGCGCTCTATCAGGCCTGCGCGGTGATTTTCGTGGCCCAGATCGCCGGGGTGAATCTGGAGCTGTTCCAGATCGCCTTCATGATCGCCACGCTGGTGGCCGCCTCCATCGGCGCGCCGGGGGCGCCGGGCGTGTCCATCGCCATCCTGTCCGGGCTGATCGTCAGCTTCGGCATCCCGCCCCACGGGCTGGTGTTCGTGCTGGGCGTGGACCGCTTCCTGGACATGGCGCGCACGGCGGTGAACGTGACGGGCGATCTCGCCGCCACACGCATCCTGACCCGCAATGGCGAGGAGCTGGACGCCGCCGAGGCGCGTCAGTCCTGATCCAAAGGCGCGGTCAGGGTGACGTGGCCCATCTTGCGGCCCTCGCGCGCTTCGCGCTTGCCATAAAGGTGCAGGTGTGCGCCCGGCTCGGCGAGCCAGCGCGCCCAGTCATCTGCCTCAGACCCGATCAGATTGATCATGCGCGCCGCCCGCAAGGCAGACGGATCGCCCAGAGGCCAGCCCGCCACCGCCCGCACATGCTGCTCGAACTGGCAGGTGCGCGCGGCGTCCATGGTCCAGTGACCGGAATTGTGGACGCGCGGCGCGATTTCGTTGACCCGCAGCGTCCCGTCCTCCAGCTCGAATAGCTCCACGGCGATGACACCGACATAATCAAGCGCCTCAAGGATGGAGCGCGCGATGGCGACAGCCTGCGCCTCTGTGGCCGCGCTCACATCGGCTGGGGCCAGGCTCTCGCGCAGAATGCCGCCGGAATGATGGTTCTCAGACAGCGCGGAGGCGCGCACCTCGCCATCCAGGGCCCGGGCGGCCACAATCGACAGCTCCCGGCGGAAGGGGGCGAAGGCTTCGAGAATGGCCGGGCGCGCTTCAAAGCGATCGAACGCCGCCGCCGCCTCGTCTGCGCTGCGCACCACCGCCTGGCCCTTGCCGTCATAGCCGAACCGGCGCGTCTTCAGGATCGCCGGGGCGCCAAGCTCCGCCAGCGCGGCGCGGGCGTCGTCGGCGCTGTTCACGGCGCGAAAATCCACCGTGCGCGCGCCATGGGCGTTGAGGAAGCTCTTCTCGGTCACCCGGTCCTGGGCAGTTTCCAGCGCCTGCGCGCCCGGCCGCAGGGGCGCGTGGCGGGCCGCTTCGCGCGCGCTTTCGACGGGCACATTCTCGAACTCGAACGTCACCGCCTGCACCGAAGCGGCGAAGCGCGCCACGGCGGCCAGATCCTCATACGGCGCGCAGTGATGCTCCGCGGCCACGCGGCCCGCCGGGCAATCGGCTTCGGGATCAAAGATCACCACATCCAGGCCCAGCCGCGCCGCCGCCAGCGCCAGCATACGGCCCAGCTGGCCGCCGCCGAGAATGCCGATGCGGTCTGCCGGCTTGAGCGCGCTCACATCAGTCCTCGACGCTCTCGGACACCGAGGCGGTCTGCTCCGCGCGCCAGGCGTCCAGCCGCGCCGTCAGCGCGGGGTCGGACAGGCCCAGGATGGAGGCGGCCATGAGGCCCGCATTCTTCGCCCCTGCCTCGCCGATGGCCAGCGTGCCCACGGGGACGCCGCCGGGCATCTGCACGATGGACAAAAGGGAATCGAGCCCGGACAGGGCCTTGGACTGCACCGGCACGCCCAGCACAGGAAGCGACGTCATGGACGCCACCATGCCCGGCAGATGCGCCGCGCCGCCCGCGCCGGCAATGATCACCTTTACGCCTGCAGCGGCTGCGCCTTTGGCGAAGCTCACCAGCCGGTCCGGGGTGCGGTGGGCGGAGACCACGCGCGCCTCATAGGCCACCTCCAGGGCGTCAAGCGTCGCCGCAGCCGCCTTCATGGTCGGCCAGTCCGAACGCGATCCCATAACGATGGCGACGGGCGCCGCTGCGGCGCGATTACTCATGATGAAGCCTGCCGGGTCACTGGAAAGCGCGGGACAATACGCATGCGCCCGGTCAGGTCAAGGAATTCCCAAATTCACCCTGCAGGCCGGGCGCTGACAGCCTGCATCGGGGCTGTTATAAAATAACACGCCATCCTCTTCCCGGAGTCCCCATCATGTATCTGCCCCCGTCCGAACGCCTGCCTGTCACCGTGCTGTCCGGATTTCTGGGGGCAGGCAAAACCACCTTGCTCAACCACATCCTCAATAATCGCGAGGGCCAGCGCGTCGCGGTCATCGTCAACGATATGAGCGAGGTGAATATCGACGCCGATCTGGTGGCCGCCGGATCCGGGCTGTCGCGCACCGACGAGACGCTGGTGGAGATGACCAATGGCTGCATCTGCTGCACCTTGCGCGAAGATCTGCTGGTGGAAGTGCGAAAGCTCGCCGAGACGGGCCGGTTCGATGCGCTGGTGATTGAATCCACCGGTATTTCAGAGCCTCTGCCCGTGGCCGCCACATTCGATTTCCGCGATGAGCAGGGCCGCAGCCTGGGCGATGTGGCGCGCATCGACGCCATGATCACCGTGGTGGATGCGGTCAATCTGATGCGCGACTACGCCTCGACCGACTTCCTGTCCGACCGCGGCGAGACCGCCGGTGAAGGCGATCAGCGCGCCGTGATCGACCTTCTGGTCGACCAGATCGAGTTTGCTGACATCATCATCGTCAACAAGATCAGCGAGGTGGATCCGGGCCAGCGCCAGCTGGTGCGCAGAGTGGTCGAGGGCCTCAACCCCGATGCGCTGGTCCTGGAAACCGAATTCTCGAAAGCCCCACTGGACGCCATCCTCGCCACCGGCCGGTTTGACTACGAGAAGGCGCAGAGCCATCCGCTCTGGGCCAAGGAGCTTTATGACTTCGCCTCCCACACGCCCGAGACCGAGGCCTATGGCGTAGACAGCTTTGTCTACCGCGCGCGCAAGCCTTTTGATCCGGAAAAACTCCACGCTTTCTTTGGCGAAAGCTGGCCCAACGTGATCCGCGCCAAAGGCCATTTCTGGATCGCTACCCGGCCCGGCTGGGTGGGCGAGGTCAGCCAGGCCGGCGCCATGGTGCGCCATCAAGGCCTGGGCAAATGGTGGGCGGACGTGCCGCGCGAACGCTGGCCGGAGGGCGAGATGTTCGAGACCATGCTGGCGCGCCACTGGGACCCGGTCTGGGGCGACCGGCGTCAGGAGATCGTGTTCATCGGGATCGGCATGGATCACGCCGCGATCACGGCGCGCCTCAATGCCTGCCTGGCCGACGGCCCGGATGATCTGTTCCTGCCCGAGGCGTGGCAGGCCTTGCGCGACCCCTTCCCGGTCTGGGGCGGGTGATCCGGGGGGCACGCGCCTGAAATTACAAGAAGGAATAGGGCTCGATATCCAGATTCACCCGGATGGAGGGCGGGGTTCTGAACCGGGCGGCCCAGGCGCGCATATAGGCGGATATGTCTACCTGACGGTCAGCCTGCACCAGAAAGCGCTTGCGCCAGCGGCCACGCACCACGCCCAGCGGCGGATCGGCCGGCCCGAACACCTCCACCCCGTCCGCCAGCGGCGCGGCGGCGGCGATCGTGCGCGCGACAGCCTCCAGCGCCTCCGGGTCCGGGCCGGACAGGATCATCGCCGCCAGACGCCCGAACGGCGGCAGGCGCAGCATTTCGCGCACGGATCGTTCGGCGTCCAGAAACGCTTCCCGGTCGCCGGCGGCCAGCGCCTGCAGCGCTTCGTGTTCGGGGTTCCATGTCTGCAACAGCGCCCGGCCCGGCCGGTCGGCGCGCCCGGCGCGGCCCGCCGCCTGCACCAGCGTCTGGTAGGTGCGCTCGCCCGCGCGCAAATCCGCCCCCGCCAGACCCAGATCGGCGTCCACCACCCCCACCAGGGTCAGTCGCGGGAAGTTGTGACCCTTGGCGGCGATCTGGGTGCCCACCAGAATGTCTATCTCCCCCGCCTCCATGCGGGTCACCATATCGCGCACAGCGTCGGGCCCCTGGGCGGTGTCGGACGAGAACACCTCCACACGCTGGCCGGGGAAACGCCGGGCGGCTTCCTCGGCGACGCGCTCCACACCGGGGCCGACGCTGATCAGGCTGTCTTTCGCGCCGCAGGACGGGCAGGCCTCGGGCCGGGGCATGGAGAAGCCGGTGACATGGCAGACCAGGCGCCCGGTATAGCGGTGCTCGACCAGATAGCGGTCGGCCTCGGGGCTTTTCATCTTGTGGCCGCAGGCCTTGCACAGCACCAGCGGGGCGTAGCCGCGCCGGTTGAGGTAGAACATCACCTGCTCGCCGCGCGCCAGCGTGTCGGCGGCGGCGCGCGCCAGCACGGGCGAAATCCAGTCGCCGGATTCGGGCGGATGCTCGCGCAGATCAATCAGCTCGATCTCCGGCAGCACCGCCCCTGCGGCCCGCGCGGGCAGGCGCACATGGACGTAGCGCCCGGTCTCGGCGTTGACGAGGCTCTCCATGGAGGGCGTCGCGCTGGCCAGCACGCACATCGCCCCGGTGATCTTGGCGCGCGCCACGGCCAGGTCGCGGGCGTTATAGGCGAGCATTTCATCCTGCTTGTAGGTCGGATCATGCTCCTCATCGACGATGATGCAGCGCAATTTCGCAAATGGCAGGAAGATCGCCGAGCGCGCCCCCGCCACGATGCGTGCGCGCCCCGAGGCCGCCTCGCGCCAGACCCGGCGGCGCGCCTTGTCTGACAGACCTGAGTGCCACACAGCAGGCTCGGCGCCGAAGCGCTCTTCAAAGCGGCGGGTGACGGCTTGGGTCAGCGCGATCTCGGGCAGGAGCACGAGCACCTGGGCGTCCGGCTCGCGGCGCAGGATCTCGGCGGCAGCCTCGAAATACACTTCGGTCTTGCCCGAGCCGGTCACCCCGTCCAGCAGCGCCGCCTGATACCCGCCCGCCGCCGCCATACGGCGCAGCGCCGCTGCGGCGCCCGCCTGCAGATCGGTCAGTTCCAGACCCGCCTGTTCGGGATCCGGCGCTGCAAAGGGCGGATCGGCGGCGATGTCCTCGGCGCGTAGCCCGCCCGCCTCGGCAAGCCCCGACACCACCGAGCCCGAGACGCCGGCGCGCCGGCCCAGCTCGGCGGCTGTGGCCGGGCCTTGCGCCGCCGCGTCCAGCACGGCGCGCCGGGCGGGCGTCAGGCGGGCGATCACGGCGCCTGTGGGATGGTAGACGGTTTCCACCGGCGACGGGCGCAGCGCGCCCGGACTGCGCAGCACTGCGCGCAGCACCACGCCGGGCGGCTCCACCAGATAGCGCGCGCTCCAGTCGACAAAGCGCCGTGTCGCCTCGGTCAGCGGCGGGCCGCCCATCACGGCCTCGATGGATTTGAGCTTGCGCGATCCGTCATCGGCGCTGACCGCCCACACTACGCCGGCCGCCGAGCGCTTGCCCAGCGGCGCCACAACATGGTCGCCCGGGCGCACGTCCACGCCATCGGGCACCGCATAGTCGAACGGTTCGGGCAGGGGCATCGGGAAGAGAACCGACGCCTTGACGCTCAACAGGGCGGACATGGCGGGCGCACGGGCCTCCGCTTGCAGGGGAATCACAAGACCCACCATAGCAGAGGCCGGCGCATTCACGCGCCGGCCCTGTGGTCCCTGGCAATGAATGGGGCCAACGTCAATCGAACAGGGCGTCGATGGCATCCTGGTCCATGCCCATCAGCGCATCCACATCGTCCTGGCCGGTCTCCGGCCCGCCCATGGCGGGACCGTTGAGGTGGAGCTTGCGGCGCCGGTCGGTTTCGTTGCGCTCTTCATCCGTGGCCTCGGCGTCATGCACGCCCATGGTGGCGGCGAAACGCGCCACGCGCTTTTCGATATGCTTGAGCGAGGCGACCACCTTGGACACGCGCTGGCCGGCCAGATCCTGAAACGCGCAGGCCTCGATGATCCGTGTCATGGCCTCGTCCACCGCGGCCTTGTAGGCGGCGGGATCGCCGCCATCCATCATCATGACCCCTTCGGCCTCGGACATGATCGACTCGGTGGCGCGTTCGGTGTCTCCGACCACCGCCTCCAGCTCGGCGCCGGCGACGGGGATGCGCTGCTCCTTGATGTCATTGGGGCGAAGCTGGGCGATCTCGTCGCGGGTGCGTGAGATATAGGCTGCGATGGCGTTGAACTCGGAGTGTATCGACTGGTCGATGGACCCGAAAAACATCTGCATCGTGTCGGTCAGTTGCTGCGCCAGGCGCAGCACTTCCATGAGCTGGGCGTCCTTCAGGTCAGCGGCTTTCACCGACTGCAAGGATTCGCGCACACGCGCGGCGACTTCAGCTGCAGGCATTGTAATATCCTTCCCTCGAAATCTGAGCCCACGGAGCGCGTTGACCGCGCCCTCATGTCGTCAAATCGCTGTATGCGCCTGGCTCAGAAATCACCGATCACGGCGGCCATTTTGGCCTTGAGCGTTCCGGCGTTGAACGGCTTGACGATGTAATTGTTCACGCCGGCCTTTTTGGCGGCGATCACGTTCTCGGTCTTGGACTCAGCCGTGATCATGATGAACGGGGTCGATTTCACCGCCTCGTCCGCGCGCACGTTCTGGAGCAGCTCGTAGCCGGTCATCGGCTCCATATTCCAGTCCGAGATGACCAGGCCGTACTTGCGCTTTTTCATCATCTCGAACGCCTCAGCCCCGTCGCTGGCCTCGTCGACATTCTCAAATCCGATCTGCTTGAGCAGATTACGGATGATGCGCACCATGGTTTTGTAGTCGTCCACCACCAGGATCGGCATGTTCATTTCGACAGCCATCTCCTCACCTCCCACCTGTTTCCACACACGCGGCAGGCGGCGGGACTGATGTCCCTGTTCGCCCTGCGCGCAAACAAAGCTAGACAAGTGCAATCAAAATTCGGTTAAACACCGCGCCAGACCAGAAAGGGCGCTTCACATGACCGGCGGCGAAGGCTTCGGAATCAATGAACTCGTGATCGGCCAGACAGCGGAGATTTCTCGTCTGGTGGATGACGAAACGGTGCGGCGGTTCGCTGAAGTGTCAGGGGATTTCAATCCCTTGCACATGGATGAGGCCTATGCCGCGCGCTCGCCCTTCCGCGGGCGCATCGCCCATGGCGCGCTGGTGGCGAGTTTCATTTCGTGCGTGCTGGGTAATCATCTGCCCGGCCCCGGCGCTGTGTTCGCGGGCATGACCATGCGGTTTGAACGCCCCGTGCGCATCGGCGATACGGTGGTGGCGCGCGCCACGGTGGTGGACATCGACATCAAGGCGCGCAAGGTGAAACTCGCCTGCGTGTGCGAGGTGGACGGCCAGACCTGCATGGAGGCCGACGCCGAGGTCGTGGTGCGCAAGCGCCGTCCGGCCAGCGCCTGACCGGACGGATGCAGATTTTTCACGGCTATACCGGCCTGCCCGACACCGCCCGCGGCGCTGTGGCGGCGCTGGGCAATTTCGATGGCGTGCATATCGGCCACCAGGCCGTGATCACACAGGCCGCCATACTGGCCCGTCAGCTTGATGCGCCCGCCGGCGCCGCTGTTTTCAGCCCGCATCCGCGCCGCGTTTTCCAGCCCGGCGGCGAGCCGTTCGCCCTGATGAGCGACGCCCAGCGCGTGCGCGCCCTGGGCGAGGCGGGCGCGCGGCTGGTCCATCACATCCCCTTTGACCGCGCGCTGGCGGCGATGACGCCGGAGCGCTTTGTGGCCGATGTGCTTGATGAGGGTCTCGGCCTGAAGGGCGTGGTGACCGGCGCCGATTTCTGCTTTGGCAAGGACCGGGCCGGCAATGCGCAGACGCTCAAATCGCTGGGTGCGGCGCGCGGCCTGACCGTAGCCATCGCCGAACCTGTCAGCGCCGGCGCGCACGATGGAAAAGTGTCTTCGTCCGATGTGCGCCAGGCCTTGGGCGACGGCGACCCGGGGCGCGCCGCCGCCCTTCTGGGCCGCCCCTTCGCCATTGAGGGCGTGGTGGTGGAGGGCGACCGGCGCGGGCGCACGCTGGGCTTTCCCACCGCCAATGTGGCGCTGGGCGACTATGTCCGCCCGGCCTTCGGGGTCTATGCGGTGCGCGTCGATCTGGGCGGCGGCGAGGCTGCGCCCGGCGTCGCCAATATCGGACGCCGCCCCACGGTGGAAGGCCTTGAAGCGCGCCTGGAGGTGCATTTGTTTGACGTCAGCGCCGACCTGTATGGCCGCGTCATGTCCTGCGCCCTGATCGCATTCCTGCGTCCGGAACGGCGCTTTGACGGGCTGGATGCGCTCAAAGCCCAGATCGCCGCAGACTGCGAGGCCGCCCGGCGCCAGCTGGGTGCATGAGCGTACTGTCACTGGACCGCAGCGCCCGGGCCTGCTAGCCAAACAGGGGCGGGGGAAGAGGACGCCTGACGCATGAAACCCATGTTTGCGCGACGCCGGACCTTTTCGGCGCCTGCCCTGATCGGGCTTTTGGCCGCGGCAGCCGTGCTGGCCGGTGATCAGGCGTCCAAGGCCTGGATCCTTTATGTGTCCGGCCTGCCGGAGCTTGGCCAGATCCTGGTCCTGCCGCCCTGGTTCAATCTGACCATGGTGTGGAATCCCGGCATCAGCTTTGGCCTGTTCGCGGCTGACAGCCTGTGGCAGCGCCTGATCCTGGTGGCCGTCTCGCTGGCTGTGGCCGGCTTCCTTGCGGTCTGGATGATGCGCGCCGAGCGCGTCCTGCAGGCGGCGGCCTTCGGCCTGATCATCGGCGGCGCCGTCGGCAATGTCATTGACCGGCTCGCCTATGGGGCCGTGGCCGACTTCCTCGATTTCTCGGGGCTGTATTTTCCTTTCGTGTTCAACGTCGCCGACGCGGCCATCTCCATCGGCGTGGTGGCCATGCTCGCCGATCTCCTGCTCAACGACCGCAGGCGCTAGACCGGGCGCCGGGCGCGCTGGCCATCAGCACCCTGGCTCTGTTACAAAAGCGGCTGACACCGCACTGAAAACCGAGAAAGAGCGTACCCGTCATGCACATGCGCACCGCCCTCATCATTGCAGCCGCGGCTGTGTTCGGCGCTTCGGCGTGCACCTCCGGCGTCCGTCAGGCGCTGGGCGCGGACAAGACCGTGCCCGACGAGTTCCGCACCGTGACCATCGCGCCGCTGACCGTGCCGCCGGAGTTCAACCTGCGCCCGCCGCGGCCGGGTGAGCTGCGCCCGGAAGACATCTTCCAGGACCAGGCTGCGCGCCGCGCCCTGTTCGGTGACTTGTCGGCCTCCAACGCGACCGATGCTGAAATCCTGTTCGCGCAGCGCGCTGGCGCAGCCGACGCCATTCCGGACGTGCGCGCCCTGATCGATGGGGAAACGGCGGCCATCGTACGCAAGCCGCCTTCCATCGCGGACCGCATTCTTTTCTGGCGCGACAATGACCGGCTGGAGCGCCATGGCCGCAACCCGATCGATTATGAAGACGAGCTCACCCGCGCCGCAGCCATCACAGGTGGCGGGCAGGTGGAGATCACCCGCGAACGCCGCCGGGTGCGTCCCAAGTTGCCCGGCCTTTGAACGCGCGTGCGTTTGAGCTTTGATGCGATACCGGCCCCGCCCTGTGCGGGGCCGTTTGCGTTTGCAGCGGGGCTTGGAGCGGGGCGCGGCGGGTGAGCGAGACGCCCCTGATCGCGCTGCTGGCGGCGCTGGGTTCGGCCATGGCCCATGCCGGCATGACGCTGTTCACCAAGCAGGCGCGCGACATGCTGGTGTTCCGCGCCGTGTCGATGATGCTGTGCGCCGCCCTGCTGAGCCCGCTACTGCTGCTGGCGCCCTTCCCGCCGTGGGAGGCGTGGCGCTTCCTGCTTTTGGGCGCCGGCATCATCTGGGCGTTCAACATGCTGATGATATCGGCCATGACGCGCGGCCAGATGAATCTGGTGTATCCGGTGATGCGCGGGGCCGCGCCGGCGCTGGCCGGCCTGTTTGCGGTGATCGTCCTGAACGAACCGCTGAGCCCGCTATCGGTGACGGGGCTGGCGCTGGCGTCGGCGGCGCTGGTCGCCTTCGCCTGGCCTGAACGCGGCGGCGCGCCCAAGGCGGCCGCGCTGGCCTTCGCCCTGTCAGCCGCCGTGATGACGGCGGGCTACACCGTCAATGACGCTTCGGGCGTGCGCGCCGCCGGGTCGACCCTGAGCTATCTGGCGTGGTTCTTCGTGCTGAGCGCCGCCACCCTGACCACCACCGCCCTGATCCGGCGCGGGCGGCGCTTTGTGCCTCAGGCGCGCGCCGAGCTCAGCCGCGCCGCACTGTCATCTGTGTTCAACATCACCACTTACGGGCTCGCGCTCTACGCCCTGTCCATCGCGCCGGTGGCGCCCGTGGCGGCCGTGCGCGAAACCTCCATCGTGTTCGGCGCGATCCTCGCGGCCCTGGTGCTCAAGGAGCCGTTCGGCGTGCGCCGAGCGGTTCTGGCCGTGGTGCTGGCGGGCGCACTGGCGCTGCTGCACGTGGGATAACAGTCGCTTAGCCCGCGGGGATCAGCCCGGCTTCGGCCGGATCACCCACCTCCTCCACCAGCGCCTTGCGCAGCTTGGCCAGCGCCTGATGCTCGATCTGGCGCACGCGCTCCTTGGAGATGCCCAGGCGCTCGCCCAGCTGCTCCAGGGTCACGCTGTCCTCACGCAGGCGGCGCTCGCGTATGATCAGCTGCTCACGGGCGTTGAGCCGGTCCATGGCCGCGCCCAGCCATTCGCTGCGCTTGGCGGTGTCGCGGCTTTCCATCACGCAGGCTTCGGGGCTGGGCGCCTCGCTGGCCAGCAAGTCCTGCCACTCGCCCTCCCCGTCCTCGCCAAACGGAGCGTTCAGCGACCGGTCCACCGCCGCCAGGCGCGAGGCCATCTGCTCCACATCGTCCTCGCCCACTTTGAGCGCCTGGGCCACATAGGCCCGGTTTTCCGGCGTCAGGGTGCCCGAGCTGACATCGCGGATCAGAGCGCGCAGGCGGCGCAGATTGAAGAACAGCGACTTCTGGGCTGCAGTGGTGCCGGTGCGCACGATGGACCAGTTGCGCAGCACATAGTCCTGGATGGATGACCGGATCCACCAGCTGGCATAGGTGGAAAAACGCACGCCCCGCTCCGGCTCGAACCGGGCCGCCGCCTGCATCAGGCCGATATTGCCTTCCGACACCAGATCGGGGAACGGCAGGCCGTAATGACGGAACTTCGCCGCCACCGCGACCACCAGGCGCATATAGGCACCGGTGAGCTTGTGCAGCGCCGCCTCATCACCCTCTTCGCGCCAGGCTGTGGCCAGCGCCAGCTCCTCCTCGCGTTCAAGCAGAGGCGTGGCCATCGCCCGCTTGAGATAGCGGCGATCGGGATCAACAGACTTTGAAGGGGCTACGCGCGTGGTCATGGCTGGCGCCTTTCTGTGCGGCTCGCGATTGTCTGTATTCGAACCGCTATACGCACCCCGGGCGGTTGCGGATCACACCGGCGCCGCATTTTGGCCATGTCTGCGTCGCGATGGCGCAGATCAGCGCGCCGCGGCGGGCTCCGGCGCCGCCGCCTCGGCGGCTGCAGACGCCTTGCGAAACTGCAAATGCCCGTCCTGCAGACGGCCATAGCGGATCGACAGCATGTCCTGGAGATAGTTCTGGTAGGTCTTCCACGGCGTATGGGCGCCCTGACGCGGCAGGCCCGGCAAGGCGCGCTGGACATAGCCCGAGGAGAAATCCAGCAGGGGCAGCGTCTCCAGCCCGTCAGGCGGGACCGGCACGCAATAATCATCGCCGGTGCGCGCCATGTGATTGAGCAGCCGGCACACGCGCTCGCAGGTCAGGTCGATCTTCAGCGTCCAGCTGGCGTTAGTATAGCCGAACGCCATGGCCGCATTGGGCACCCCCGACAGCATCATGCCGCGATAGGTGATTGTCTGCGGCGGCGTGAACGTACGGCCATCAATGGATATGTCGATCGCGCCGCCCACCTGCATCTCCAGCCCGGTGGCCGGGATCACCAGATCGGCCTTGAGCTCTTCACCCGATTTCAGGCGCACCCCATCGGGCGTGAACCGGTCGATCTCGTCGGTGACGATGCTGGCGCGGCCGGATTTCAGCGCCTGGAAGAAATCACCCTCCGGCGCCAGACAGAAGCGCTGGTCCCAGGGGTTATAGCGCGGGGTGAAATGGCGCTCGACGTCGAAATCCTCGCCCAGCTCGGCGCGGATCTGCTTGAGCACGCCCTTCTTCACAAACTCCGGCCAGCGCCGCGCCAGCTGGAAGAAGACCATGGCCAGGCCGATATTTTTCAGCCGCGTGAGCGAATAGGCGATCCGGCCCGGCAATATCTTGCGCAAGGCGTCGGCGATGGCGTCTTTCTGGGGGCGCCCGGCGATATAGCTGGGCGAGCGCTGCAGCATGGTCACATGCCCCGCCTCGCCCGCCATGGCCGGCACCAGCGTCACGGCTGTGGCGCCCGAACCGATCACCACCACGCGCTGACCGGCATAGTCGGTCCCTTCGCGCCATAGCTGGGGGTGAATCACCTGACCCTTGAAGTCCTCAAGCCCTTCAAATTCGGGCATATAGCCACGGTCATAGCGGTAATATCCCGAGCACAGCATGAGAAATCGCGCCGTCGCCACCTCGCGCCCGTCCGGCCCGTCGGCCTCCACGGTCCAGCGCGCGGTGGCGCTGTCCCAGCGCGCCGACACCACCCGGCGGCCAAAGCGGATATGGCGGTCAATCCCGGCCTCGCGCGCCGTCTCTTCGATATAGCCGCGTATGGCCGGCCCGTCGGCGAACACCTTGCCATCGACCCAGGGCCGGAAGGCGTAGCCGAACGTGTACATGTCGCTGTCGGAGCGGATGCCCGGATAACGGAACAGGTCCCAGGTCCCGCCCATCGCCTCGCGCGCTTCGAAAATCGCGTAGGTGCGCCCCGGGCAGCGGTGCTGGAGGTGCCAGGCCGCGCCCACGCCGGAAATCCCGGCCCCGACGATCAGAACATCAAGTTCCGTGTCCTGGGCATGACCGCCATCCGCCATAATCACGCTCCCGGCTTGCCTCAACAGGCCTGAGTGAACACTGTTCACTCAGGCCTGACAAGAGGGCGCGATCAAGGCCTCAAGCGAAAGCGGGATTCAGTAGCGCCAGCCGAAGCCGATGCCAAAGACCCACGGGTTGATATCCACATCCGCGCGGACCTGGCCCAGACCGCCCGCATCGATGGTGACATCGGTGTTGATCCAGATTTTCTTGACGTCGAAGTTCACAAACCAGCGCTCATTGATCTGGTAATCCACACCTGCCTGCAGAGCGAAACCGGTGCTGGAGCCATATTTGATCGAGGCCAGGGGCGAGCCCGAAGGCAGGCTGGAATTGAAGAAATGGGTGAAGTTCACCCCCGCCCCGGCATAGGGCCGGATCTGCTCGCCCGGATTGAAGTGATATTGCAGGGTCAGCGTGGGCGGCAAAAGCCAGACATCACCCAGATCCACCTCGCCCAGCGCGGTGTCGACCGCTTTCACGTCATGGGGCGTAACCCCCAGGATCAGCTCCAGCGCGAGATGGTCGGTGAGGAAGTAGGTGATATCGAATTCGGGCACGAGCGAGGTGGAGATATCCACCGCCCCCCCGATCGGCGTTATGGTGGCGCTCTCGTCAGGCATGACGCTGAGTGCGCGCACCCGGAACATCCAGTCGCTGTCCTGGGCGATGGCGGCGGGCGCAGCAGCGCCGGCCGCAATCAGGACGGTGGCGGCGGTAGTGATGGCGGATTTCATGACAGTCCCCTTTCCCTTACTTGGAATAAGGTTTTTCATGCGCCTGCGCGCGCTCTGGCGCGAGTGGACAAGGCGCCGCGCGGCAGGGCGCCGCAGGGGCGCGCGATCAGCTGATCTGGGGGGAGGCGCTGGCGACCTCGCGTGCAGCGCGCCAGCGCATCACGATCCACACCAGCACAATCGCCGGCGCGCCGATCAGGGCCGTGGTGGCGAAGAAGCTGGCATAGCCCAGCCCGTCCACCATGAACCCGGAAAAACCGCCGAACAGCTTGCCCGGCAAGGCGTAAAACGAGCTGAACAGGGCGTATTGCGTGGCCGAGAAGGCCCGGTTGGTCAGGCTCGACATATAGGCGATCAGGGCGGTGCCGGACCAGCCAATCGCCAGATTCTCCACCGTGATCGCCAGGGTGAGATTGAGGATGGAAGGATCTTTCTCCAGCGGCCAGGGCGTCAGGGCGACGCCGTCCACCGTGGTGACCGCTTCGGTAGGCTGGATCATGGCGAGCCAGACGAAGGCGAAGGTGGACGCCACGCTGATGACCGCTCCGGTAAGCAGCACCGGATACACCCCCCACCGGGTCGCCGCGACGCCCGCCAGCATGGCCCCCGCCAGCATGGCGAAAACGCCATAAACTTTTGAAATAGCGCCTATTTCAGACAGGGTGTAGCCCATGTCCACGTAGAAGGGATAGGCCATGAACCCCAGAATGAAATCGTTGAGCCGATAGGCCCCGATCAGGGTCAGGATCAGCAGGGCGATCCAGCGGTAGCGCACGATGAAATCGACAAACGGCGCCACCGCCGCCGAGTAGAGCCAGGCCCCCGCTTCGCCAAGCCGATTGCCCTTCACCGCACTTGCAACGGCCTCGGTTCCGCCGCCCAAAGCCTCGGGCCGCGGCGGTTCGGGCGCCAGGAATACACCGGCCACGCCAATCGCCATGAGACCGGCCAAAACCCCGTAGGCGAAGGGAAA
>JBHYFR010000024.1:0-21625 GCA_051859425.1 Oceanicaulis sp.
GCGTGCCGGTCATCGCCGGTACGGGCAGCAACGCCACCGCATCCGCCATCGAGCTGCAGCGCCACGCCAAGACGGTGGGCGCCGATGCCGGCCTGGTCGTCGCGCCGTACTATAACAAACCGTCCCAGGACGGGATTGCGGCCCATATCGAGGCGGTGGCGGACGCCGTGGCCCTGCCGATCTTCGTCTACAACATCCCCGGCCGTTCGGTGGTCGATATCCTGCCCGAAACCATGGCGCGCCTGGCCCGCCACCCCAATGTCATCGGGGTCAAGGACGCCACCGCGCGGATGGAGCGCGTCACAGATCACCGCGCCCTGATCGGCGAGAGCTTCATTCAGCTGTCAGGCGATGACGCCACGGCGCTGGGCTTCAACGCCCATGGCGGGGTGGGGGCCATCTCCGTGACCTCCAACCTGGCGCCGGAGCTCTGCGCGCAGTTCCAGACCGCCATGCTGGACGGGCGCTGGGACGAGGCGCGCGCGCTGCACGACCGCCTCGCGCCGCTTCACGCCGCCCTGTTCGCTGCGCCCAGCCCCGCGCCGGTGAAATACGGCCTGTCCTTGCTGGGGCTGTGCTCCGACGAGGTGCGCCTGCCGCTGACGCCGTGCCCGGAGCCGGTCAAGGCGCACGTGCGCGCGGCCATGGAAAGCTGCGGCCTGATATGAGTAGTTCAGGACCTGACAAGGGCCTGGTCGCCGTCAACCGGCGCGCCAGGTTCGATTACGAGATCACCGACACGTTCGAGGCGGGCATGGTGCTGACCGGCACTGAGGTGAAAAGCCTGCGCATGGGCAAGGCCAATATCGCCGAATCCTATGTCAGCCCGGAAAAGGGCGAGATCTGGCTGATCAATTGCGACATCCCGCCCTACGGCCACGGCAACCGCTTCAATCACGATCCGCGCCGTCCGCGTAAGCTCCTGCTGCACAGGCGTGAAATGAACAAGCTGGCCGGCTCGGTCCAGAAGGACGGCCTGACCATCGTGCCGCTGCGCCTGTTCTTCAATGAGCGCGGCATCGCCAAGCTCCAGATCGGCCTGGCCAAAGGCAAGAAGACCGTCGACAAGCGCGAAACCATCAAGCAACGCGACTGGAACCGCAGCAAGCAGCGGATCTTGAAGAATTTCGGGTAGGGGGGGCTCGGTCGGAAAAGCCATCTTCTGGCCCCTCCCGGCGCCACGCTGCGTAAGAGTCCCCTCTCTACTCAAGGAGGGGCAAGAAGAAGAGTAATTTAATTGACAGCGTTTCCCGGGTCAGCGCCCCGCCCTCTATGAGGCGAAAAATATAGACTCCCAGCATCAGACAACAGTCAAATAATTGTGGCCAATGGAAGACGCTTCATTACGTGAAAGTCAATTTAGAATTTCAGCTGACGGATTGCAATCAGCTTCACCGCCGTGACCATTGCTGATTAGAATTCGATTATTAACGCGAACCCTACTTCCAATTGGGATATGACAATTTATCCGGTCCTGTATAATTGACTCATTATCAGCTGCTGTTTCACCTACGGCTTCAATAGCGAAATATTCTTCCATTTCGCTTTGCGTGAGGGCCCAGTAATCCGCTTCTGAATCCCATGTAATGATCGGGCAATCCAACCTGTTCGGCCATTCTATGCGAACATTGGTTATGCTTAACCTTTCTATTTGGGTCTGAGGATTGTGAGCTGCAAGACGATCCCCCATAAGCCGATCCAAATTTTCAAGGTAGTCCCCAGCGCAGGACGAAATGTCGACTCCCTCATTGGAGGCAAGCAAGTTTCTCATGCGCACGTTGCCATGCGAGGCAATTAAAGGCGCATCTATCAAAAAAACATGATCAAACGCTTGCAAAATCAATTCAACGCATGCAGAAATACAAACTGTCTTTACCTTTACTGTTGCGTTGGTGCCAATAATAAGTCGTGCAGATTCAAGTGCGTGATAGGCATGGCCGCCGTAGGATCGAATTCCTACATATGAATGCGCGAGTAAAGCGCTTTGCATCATTTCAACGAAAGACGCATCAACGTCACCGCAGACGTAGTGTGTTTTCCTGCAGTCCTCCTTTGATGCTCCAGATCCTAAGGTTTGTCCCAAGAAAGCGAACGCAAAGGCAATAACGACAATAAAAGCGCCGCCGATAATGCCTCTGCGTCCGAAAATGTAAATGTTATTGATACCCATGATTGTCTGCAGCGCAATTGGCGAATCTGCCTTGAGCAATAGACTCATCTATAAGCGCACCTTCTCGCACAGCACCGGATGACGCGAACATCATAAATAAGTCGTTCTGAGCATCCTGGCGCTTCTTGGTGGCCGCCTGCCATTCATCGTACTGTGATTGACAGGGGAGAGTGCCCACTGAATCTTGTGGTGTGCCGATGGGCGAACGCCATGGGTCGTTGATTTCGTCGGGAGTTGGGGGAGAGCTTGGTCCGGGAGGCATTGGACCATCATTAACTCCACCACTCACCCGGGCCATCTCTTCAATTGTCAGATTGCGGAGCATTCTGCTCTCCTTTCTAGGGTTGCGGCAGCACCATCGCGGCGGGAAAAGCATAATGAAAATCAGTTTCGCCAGTCAAGCCGAACAGGAAACTATTTTGGGAGAAGAAGGCAGCTTACGCGCGTAGCGGCAATCGCTCCTTGGACGCTCGCCATACCTCAGACGATTCAAGACGACAGACTTGGAATCAGCCTCTCGAAATAGGTGAGGGACCGGAGAAACTCTGGTCACAAGACCTTAAGTCCCCGCGCCCGCCGATAGGACCCCTCAATGCGCGAACCCGTGTTCGCCCTCGCGGCGCAGCTGGCTGTAGCGGTCGCGCAGGCGGGACTGGCGGGTTTCCAGTGAGGTGACCCGGCCGTCGATCAGGACCGCCGTCGGGGCGCTGAGCACTTCCAGCGGATCGCCATCCCACACCACCACGTCGGCGACCTTGCCCGCTTCCAGCGAGCCGAACCGGTCGGCCACGCCGTAGATTTCCGCAGGCGTCAGCGTGACGGCGCGGAAGGCGTCCGCCCAGTCGGCGCCATGCGCCACGGCGATGCCCGCGTGCTGGCGCAAGAGGCGCGGGTTCCAGTACAGGTCCGAGCCCAGCGTGGTGTAGGCCAGCTGCACGCCTGCGCCATGCAGCGTCGCCGCCGCGCGGTTGGAGGCCGCCAGCGTGTCAAAGCTTTCGGGCAGATTGCGCATGGGATCGAGAATGACGGGGATGCCCGCAGCCGCGATCTCGCCGGCCATCAGATGCGCCTCGGCCCCGCCCACGATGATCAGGCGCATATTGGGATAGCGCTCTGCGAACGCGATGGCGCGGCGGATATCGCTGGCCCGGTCCATGCGCATGATCAGCGGCATGGTCCCGCGCGCCACGTCCACCATGGCTGCGGCGTCAAACCGGTTGATGGCGTCGCCTTCGTGATGGGCCATGAAGCGGCCGGGATAGAAGCGCGCATCTTCAATGGCCGCGCGCAGATAGGCCCAGGCCGCGCTGCGTGCGCCCCCGGCGGTGCGTGCGCCGGAGACGGACAGATCCACCAGCATGAACTGACGGTCGGCGAACAGGCTGTCGGGGCGGCCAGACGCATCGGCCAGCGCGCCGCGCCCGGCGATGATGGCTGACCCCACCGCCGGATGCACGGCGAAACGCGTCACGCCTTTCACCCGCGCCGATGGGATATGATTGCCCGCCGGATTAAAGCTGTCGGCCACATCAATGGCGGCGGTAAAGGAGGAACCTGACGCGGCGTTGTCGCGCGCCGCCGCCTCCAGCGCCACTTCCACCAGGCCCAGCTCGGTCTGGGGATGGAACAGGCCCGGCGTGATCCAGCCGCCTTCGGCGTCAATCACCCGCGCGCCCGACGGGATGCGCACATTCGCGCCCACCTCGGCGATGCGGCCGTCGCGGATCAGCACCGCGCCGCTCTCGATCACGCCGGCCTCGGCATTGGTGATCACGCGGCCATTGGTGACCGCGATGGTCTGGGCGAGCGCCGTTGTGGCGCTCAAGAGACAGGCCGCCAGGCCCGCCGCCGCGATACGAAGCATGTGAGCGGACATCAGCGCACCTCCTGGCCGGGCTGGCCGAGCATGAAATCGCGCACCGTGCGCCGCTCGGGATCGGCGCGGTCATAAAGCAGCGCGCCGTCGATATAGACATGGTCCGCCAGCGCGTAGCTGGAGAAGGGATGGGCCGACCAGAGCACGATGTCCGCGCGCTTGCCGGTTTCGATCGAGCCGGTCTCGTCAAAAATCCCGAGGCCGCGTGCGGGCGCGGAGGTGAACCAGGCCACCGCTTCGGCGTCAGAGATGTCCAGCCCCATACGCCGGCCATCGCCCAGCGCCTTGGCCACCTCGTGATTGAGGCGCTGAATGCCCAGATCGGAGTCCGAATGGATCATCGCGCACGCGCCCAGCGCATGGGTGATGGGCAGGTTCTCGATGATGGAATCGTAGGCTTCCATCTTGAACCCGCCCCAGTCGGCCCAGACGGCCGCACAGGTGTCGGCTTCAGCCAGCAGGTCAGGGATTTTGTACGCCTCCACCGCGTGGTGGAACACCGCCACGTGGTAGTCGAACTCCTGCGCCATATCGAGCACCAGCGCCATTTCATCGGCGCGGTAGCAATGCATCTGGATCAGGATTTCCCCGTCCAGCACGCCCATCAGCGTATCGAGCTCGAAATTGCGCGTGGGCGGTGTGGCGGACGCATCGCCCCCGTCCCAATAGCGGTTCCAGGCGGCGCGGTATTCCACCGCGCGCTGCCAGGCTTCGCGATAGCCAGCCATATTGCCCATGCGCGAAGCCGGGGCGCGGCCCTGATTGCCATAGACCCGCTTGGGATTCTCGCCGCAGGCCATTTTCAGCGTGTAGGGCGCGCCGGGAAACTTCATCGCCTGCACGGTGCGCGAGGGCACATTGCGCAGCGTCACGCCGCGCCCGCCAAACAGATTGGCCGAGCCGGGCAGGATGTGCAGCGTGGTCACGCCCGCAGCCAACGCCGTGTCAAAGCCGGGATCCTGCGGCCAGACGCCATGTTCGGCCCACACTTCGGCCGTCACCGGATGGCGGATTTCATTGCCGTCGGCATGGGCGCTGACCGACGGGCTGGCGTAGACGCCCAGATGGGAGTGGATGTCCACCACGCCCGGCGTCACAAAGCGCCCCTCGGCCTCCACCACGCTGGCGCCGTCGGGCGCCGTGAGCCCCTGACCGATGGCGGCGATGCGCCCGTTCTCGATCAATATGTCGGTGTCTTCCAGCAGTTGATCGACGCCGTCGAACACATTCGCGCCCCGGATCAGCGTCACGCCGGACGGCAGGGGCTGATAGGTGGACGGGTAGGGATCAGGATTGAACCGCACCAGCTCGCCGCCATTGGCGCTCCCGCTGTTCTCATCGCCCGCGCCATTGCACCCGGCCAGCAAGGCCAGCGCCGCTGCGCTTGCGCCAAACGCGCTCCATATCCGTGCCATCACATCTCTCCCCGTCAGCCCGGCGACGCTGCGCATTCGCAGAATCCCGGAAAGGCGCGAGACTCACGGAAATGGCGCGGCGAGGGAAGGGGTTATTGTGTAACGATGGCAGGGGGCGGGGTCACTTCCACACCCCCACTTGCCCCGACGCCCCGTCAGGGCGATTGTCCGCGCTGTGACCCGTCTCGCTTTTACCAAGGATTCCCCCATGCCCCTGCGCACTGGCGCCCAGCATCTCATTGACGCGCTCGCCGCCCAGGGCGTGGACCGGATTTTCGGCGTGCCGGGGGAGAGCTATCTGGCTGCGCTCGATGCCCTTCTGGACAGCGGCATCGCCTTCATCACCTGCCGCCACGAGGCCGGGGCCGCCAATATGGCCGAGGCCGACGGCAAGCTGACCGGGCGTCCGGGCGTATGCTTCGTCACGCGCGGTCCCGGCGCGACCCAGGCCGCCGTGGGCGTGCACACTGCGTTCCAGGATTCCACGCCCATGCTGCTGCTGGTGGGCCAGGTGCGGCGCGAGGACGAGGGGCGCGAGGCGTTCCAGGAGCTCGATTACGCCCAGGCCTTCGCCGGCATCGCCAAGGCGGCGTTCGAGATTAGAGACCCTGCGCGCGTGGGCGAGCAGATTATGCGCGCCTTCGCCCTGGCCCTGCATGGCCGCCCTGGCCCGGTGGTGGTGGGCCTGCCTGAAGACATGCTGACGGAAATGGCCGAGGCGGCCCCCCCGCGCGCCTTCACCCGCGCGCGCAGCGAGCCGGGCGCGGGAACCATACGCGAGATCGCGGCGCGGCTGGATGCGGCGCAGCGCCCGGTGATCCTGGCCGGGGGCCCTGGCTGGAGCGCGGCGTCGCGCGCGGCGCTGCACGCAATCGCGGTGCGCGGCAACGTCCCCGTCGCCACAAGTTTCCGCGCCAAGCATCTGTTCGACAACACCCATTCCCACTACGCGGGAGAGGCGGGAATCGGCGTGAACCCGGCCCTGCGCGATGCGCTGCGCGAAGCGGACCTGATCCTCGCCCTGGGGCCCCGCCTGGGTGAAATGACCACCCAGAGCTATGAATTGTTCGAGGTTCCCGGCGGCGTCGCGGACCGTCTGATCCATGTCCATCCCGGCGGCGAGGAACTGGGCCGGGTCTATCACCCCGATATGGCCGTCACCGCCTCGCCCGGCGCAGCGGCGCTGGCGTTGGCGCAAGCTCTGGAAACCTCCAACGCCGCATCACGCGAAGCCTGGGGGAAGGCCCGCCGCGCGGCCTATGAGGCCTGGGTGCAGCCGGTGAGCGTCACCGGCGCGGTCAATCCGTCTGAAATCTGGCGCGCCGTGTCGGCGAGGATGGGCGATCAGGCCATCATGACCAATGGCGCAGGCAATTTCGCCGCCTGGCTGCATCGCTTCTTCGATCACAGCGCTTATCCCGGCCAGCTGGCGCCCACATCGGGGGCCATGGGCTACGGTCTGCCCGCCGCCATCGCCGCCAAGCTGCGCCACCCCGAACGCCCGGTGATCGCGGTGTGCGGGGATGGCGATTTCCTGATGGCCGCGCCGGAACTCGCCACCGCCGTCCAGCACGGCGCAAACATTGTCGTGTGCGTGTTCGATAACGGCGTCTACGGCACCATCCGCATGCACCAGGACCGCGACTATCCCGGCCGGGTGTCGGGGACTGAGCTCATCAATCCCGACTTCAAAGCGCTGGCCCAAAGCTTTGGCATGGCCGCGTTCTATGTGGCCGCGACAGACGAATTCGCCCCGGCGCTGGATGCGGCGCTGGCCGCCGGGCGCCCCGCCCTCATACATGTGCGCCAGTCCCCGGCTGATATCGCGCCGGGCAAGAAGCTGTCGGACTAGGGTGCTCCGGGTCAGCGTTCTTCTTCCCTCCCCTTGATGGGGAGGGTGGGCCGGAGCTTTGCTCCGGCTCGGGTGGGGTGGAGAGGCCGGGCGCCATCCTCTGAGAGGTCCGCGCCTTCACCCCCTCCGTCCGCTGCGCGGACACCTCCCCCATCGAGGGGGAGGGAAGGGAAGCGGCGCTCTTCTCCCGCCCCCGCTGAAGCTTTGCCCGCGCTTAAGCCTTTGCGTCCGCGCCGGGCTGGGGTATCACGCGCGCCATCATCTCCAAGGGGGGCCCATCCATGTCCGTCATCATCGACATCAGCGCGCGCGAAATTCTCGACAGCCGGGGCAATCCCACTGTGGAGGTGGATGTGGAGTTGGACGATGGCTCCACAGGCCGCGCCGCTGTACCCTCAGGGGCCTCAACTGGCGCCCACGAGGCCGTTGAGCGACGCGATGGCGGCCCGCGCTATGGCGGCAAGGGCGTGCGCGAGGCGGTGAGCGCTGTCGAGACCGAGATTTTCGAGGCGCTGGTGGGCATTGACGCGGCCGAACAGCGCGTGATCGACGAGGCGATGATCGAGCTGGACGGCACGCCCAACAAGGCGCGCCTGGGCGCCAACGCCATCCTGGGCGTGTCGCTGGCGGTGGCCAAGGCCGCGGCGCAATCGCGCAAGCTGCCGCTCTACCGCTATCTGGGCGGGGTGAATGCGCGCATCCTGCCGACCCCGATGATGAACGTCATCAATGGCGGCGCCCATGCCGACAACCCGGTGGATTTCCAGGAATTTATGATCATGCCTACCGGCGCGGCGAGCTTCTGCGAAGGCCTGCGCTGCGGAGCGGAGATTTTCCATGCCCTGAAAAGCCGCCTGAAACAGGGCGGCTATTCCACCAATGTGGGCGATGAGGGCGGGTTCGCCCCCGATCTCAAAAGCGCCGAACACTGCCTGGACGAGCTGATGGCCGCCATCGAGGCCGCCGGCTACAAGCCGGGCGCGGACGTGTTGCTGGCGCTGGACGTGGCCTCCACCGAGTTTTTCCGCGACGGGCGCTATGTGCTGGAGGGCGCCGGGCGCACCTGCTCATCGGACGAGTTTGCGGCCTATCTCACCGAGCTTGTGCGCGCCTATCCCATAGTCTCCATCGAGGACGGCATGGCCGAGGACGACTGGGCGGGCTGGACCGCGCTGACCGAGGCGCTGGACGGCGAATGCCAGCTGGTGGGCGATGATCTGTTCGTGACCAACCCCGCGCGCCTGTGGCGCGGGATTGAGGAGGGCGCGGCAAACGCCCTGCTGGTCAAGGTCAACCAGATCGGCACGCTGTCGGAAACGCTCGACGCGGTGGAGATGGCCCTGCGCGCCGGTTATGGCGCGGTGATGAGCCACCGCTCGGGCGAGACCGAGGATTCCACCATTGCCGACCTGGCCGTGGCGACCAATTGCGGTCAGATCAAAACCGGTTCGCTGGCGCGCTCCGACCGCACCGCCAAATACAACCAGCTCCTGCGCATCGAAGCCGAGCTGGGCTCGGCGGCGACCTATGCCGGGCGGACTGCGATTTCAGCGGGGTAGGGGGAGCTACTGTCTTGTCCTCCCCCGCTTGCGGGGGAGGTGTCCGCAAAGCGGACGGAGGGGGGAGGCTGCATCTAAGAGGTTTGCGGGTGAATTTTCCGCCGATCCCCCCCTCGGTCCTTAGGACCACTCCCCCCGCAAGCGGAGGGAGACGATAGGCCCTCAAAGCATTGCCCCCCGCCACCCCCCTGCTTTCCACCCCCCATACCGGCGCCAGGGCGCTTTTGCCCGGGGTGATTCTGCGCTAAACCGTCCGCCCATGCCGCGATATATTTTCATCACTGGCGGCGTGGTCTCCTCCCTTGGAAAAGGCCTCGCTTCCGCTGCCCTGGGCGCGCTTTTGCAAGCGCGCGGGTACTCCGTGCGCCTGCGCAAGCTGGACCCCTATCTCAATGTCGATCCGGGCACGATGTCGCCCTATCAGCACGGCGAGGTCTTCGTGACCGACGACGGGGCGGAGACCGATCTGGATCTTGGCCATTACGAGCGCTTCACCGGCGTTCCGGCCGCCCAGAGCGATAATATCACCACGGGGCGCATCTATTCCGACATCATCGCGCGCGAGCGCCGGGGCGATTATCTGGGCGCCACCGTTCAGGTGATTCCCCACGTCACCGACGCCATCAAGACCTTCGTCCTGTCCGATGCAGGAGATGTGGATTTCGTGCTGTGCGAGATCGGCGGCACGGTGGGCGATATCGAGGGCCTGCCCTTCTTCGAGGCGATCCGCCAGCTGGGCCAGGAGCTGGGCCGCGACCGCTGCGTCTTCGTTCATGTCACGCTTTTGCCCTTCATCAAGGCGGCCGGCGAGATGAAGACCAAGCCGACCCAGCACTCGGTCAAGGAGCTGCGCTCCATCGGCATCCAGCCTGATATCTTGCTGTGCCGGTGCGAGATTCCGCTGGACCCGTCCGACCGGCGCAAGATCGCCTTGTTCTGCAATGTGCCCGAAAACGCCGTGATCGAGGGGCGCGACGCGGCCTCGCTCTACGACGTTCCGGGTGAATATCACGCGCAAGGCTTTGATTCGGTCATCCTGGACCGGTTCGGCATGACAGACGCGCCCGAGCCCGACATGTCGGTATGGGAGCGTATCAGTCACGCCGTGCATAATCCCGATGGCGAAGTCACCATTGCGGTTGTGGGCAAGTACACCGTGCTGGCCGACGCCTATAAATCCCTCCTGGAAGCGCTCACACACGGGG
Organism: Oceanicaulis sp.; assembly: GCA_051859425.1. GTDB lineage: Bacteria > Pseudomonadota > Alphaproteobacteria > Caulobacterales > Maricaulaceae > Oceanicaulis. The sequence continues at coordinate 10,078 of JBHYFR010000024.1, forward strand.
CCATCGCCAATCATGTGAAGGTGCGCGTGCGCTGGCTGGACGCCAGCCAGTTCGAGCAGCCGGACAATTTCTCAGCCCTTGAAGGCGTTCACGCCATTCTGGTGCCCGGCGGGTTCGGCGAGCGCGGGGCCGAGGGCAAGATCGCCGCAGCCCGCTTCGCGCGCGAGCGCAAAGTGCCGTATTTCGGCATCTGCTTCGGCATGCAGATGGCGGTGATCGAGGCCGCGCGCCATCTGGCGGGGGTGGAAGGGGCGGGGACCTCGGAGTTTGGCGAGCCGGCCGAGCCGGTGGTCGGCCTGCTCACTGAATGGGTGAAGGATAACGAGACCGTGCGCCGCTATGCCGGCGGGGACCTGGGCGGCACCATGCGCCTGGGGTCGTTCCCGGCCGCGCTGAAAGAGGGCTCGCGCGTGCGCGAGATCTACGGCGCAGCGCAGATCGAGGAACGCCACCGCCACCGCTATGAGGTGAACATCGCCTGGCGCGACACGCTGGAAGCGGCCGGCCTCATCTTCTCCGGCCTGTCGCCCGACGGCGTGCTGCCCGAAATCGTGGAATACGCCGACCACCCCTGGTTCATCGGCGTGCAATTCCACCCCGAATACAAATCCCGCCCGTTTGAGCCGCATCCACTGTTCGCGAGCTTTGTGGCGGCGGCGGTGGAGCAGTCACGGCTGGTTTGAGGGGGGCAGAGCCAACGTCAGACGCTATTCTCACAGTTCCTTTCGTCATGCGTTTGCCCGGAGCCCAGCGCACTTGCCCACCCCCAACGCACAGTCCCCATTGCCAGCCCCGTGCGAAACCGGTAATACCCGCCGCTCATTCGCGCATGCCGCTGGTGCGGTGCGGGCGACACTTAGGTTCACTGACGAATTCAAGGGAGAGACCCATGGCGGTCCCCAAGCGCAAAACCTCTCCGTCCAAGCGCAATATGCGCCGCGGACACGATGCCATCGGCACCACGGCCTATGTCGAGGACAAGGACACCGGCGAGCTGCGCCGTCCGCACCATGTCGACCTGAAGTCGGGCATGTATCGCGGCAAGCAGATCTTCACGCCGAAAGAAGACTGATCCGGTCACGCCGGTACGGTTTGAAGAGCCCTGCGCGAGCGATCGCGCGGGGCTTTTTGCTGTGCGGCGGGGATTGAGGCCGCACCTCAGGCGCGGCGCACCAGCGCCTTCTCACCACAGCTGGGTCGGCGAATCTCGACGCTGACCAGGCCGGGCAGGGCGGCGTCCAGGCGCTCGAACACCCAGTGAGCGATAGCCTCCAGCGAGGGGTGCTCCAGCCCCTCCACCTCATTGAGCAGGCGGTGATCCAGCTGGTCGCGAACCTTCGCCAGCTCCGCATCAATCTCCCAGAAGTCGCGCACCATGCCGCTATCGGACGCCTGCGCCCCCGACAGGGTCACCGTGCCGGCGAAGGAATGCCCGTGCAGGCGCGAGAACGGATGGTTCGCGTCCTTGTGGGTGAAATGATGGGCGGCGTCGAAGGTGAAGTCCTTCGAGATTTCCAGTATGAGTGCGGACATGGCTTCCTGACCTGAGCGTGGCGCGCCATATACAGAATGCAGCGAACAATGGAAACCGCGTGGCGCTGCAAACGAAATGAGGAGCCTGCCATGAGCCAGCCGCCCGAAGATGAAAAACCGGCGCGCAAACCGGTCACCGGCATGACGCTGCTCCTGTGGAGTGCGCCTGTGCTGGGTGGTTTCGCAGTGCTGGCGCTGGCCCTGACGATGAATTGGCAACCCTGGTTCGGCTATGCCGCCGTGATCGCCGGCGTTCTGGGCGCCGTCATGATGGCGAGTGAGCATTTCGGCGTCCGGGGCTAGGCGCGCCTGTTTGCGGCGCGTTGCCGCCGGACGGGCACGCGATCATAGTCGCACCCATGAGCAATCTGTTCCAGTCCGCCGGCCTTGAAGCCGCTGCGCCGCGCCCGCTGGCCGACCGGCTGCGCCCGCAATCGCTATCGGATGTGGTGGGGCAGGATCACCTGATCGGCCCGGACGGACCGCTGGGGCGCATGCTGGCGCGCGGCCATCTGGCGTCCATCATTCTGTGGGGGCCGCCGGGTGTGGGCAAGACCACGCTGGCGCGTCTGCTCAGCGATGCGGCAGGCCTGGAGTTTGACGCCATTTCGGCCGTGTTCTCCGGCGTGGCTGACCTCAAGAAAGCCTTCGACCGCGCCCGCGCCCGGCGCGCATCGGGGCGGGGCACATTGCTGTTCGTGGACGAGATTCACCGCTTCAACCGCGCCCAGCAGGACGGCTTCCTCCCCGTTGTGGAGGAGGGGGTGGTCACTCTGGTGGGCGCCACCACCGAAAACCCCAGCTTCGAGCTGAATGCCGCGCTGTTGTCACGCTGTCAGGTGCTGGTGCTCAAGCGGCTCGATGTTGACGCCCTTGAACGTCTGCTGGCGCGCGCCGAGGCGCTGGAGGGCCGGCCGCTGGCTCTGACGCCCGAGGCGCGCGACGTGATGATGGCGCTGGCCGACGGGGACGGGCGCTATCTGCTCAATCTGGCTGAACAGGTGTTCGCCGCCGCGCCCGACACGCCGCTGGACCCGGCGGGGCTGGGTCGGCTGGTGCAGCGCCGGGCGCCGTCCTACGACAAGGCGGGCGATTCCCACTACAACCTCATCTCAGCCCTGCACAAATCCATCCGCGGTTCGGACCCGGACGCGGCGCTGTACTGGCTGGCGCGCATGCTGGAGGCGGGCGAGGACCCGCTCTATCTGGCGCGCCGGCTGGTGCGCATGGCCAATGAAGATATCGGCCTGGCCGATCCGGGCGCCGTTCACGCAGCACTGGCGGCCAAGGACGTCTATGATTTTCTCGGCAGCCCGGAAGGCGAGCTGGCGCTGGCGCAGGCGGTTGTGCATCTGGCCTGCGCGCCCAAATCAAACGCCGTCTACAAGGCCTGGAAGGCGGCGGTGCGCACCGCCAAGGCTACCGGATCGCTCAATCCCCCCAAGCACATCCTCAACGCGCCCACAAAGCTCATGAAGTCTGAAGGTTATGGTCAGGGCTATGAATACGACCACGACGCGCCAGACGGCGTTTCCGGCCAGGACTATTTCCCCGAAGAGATGCGCGAACGCCCGGTCTTCTACGAGCCCAGGGACGGCGGGCGCGAGGCTCAGCTTAAAGAGCGGCTGGATCGCTGGCGGGCGCTGCGCAAGGCGCGCCGGGGCGGTTAGGGGGCGGATCGCCTCTCCGCTCATAATTTCATCTCCAGAAGCCGCATTCTGCCGAACCCGGGCCTGTGGACGCGCTGCGCCGCCTGGCGGGTCAGGCGCTGGAGGTGGAGATCAAAACCCCGCGCACCTTCCGCGAGAGCATTGATCTGATGCGCTTTGGCAAGGCGGAGATTGAGGCGAACCCGGACGGCATCGCGCTGGGTGGCCCCATGCTGGAAGGGCTCAACCGGATCGGCGTCCTGACCCGCGAGGCGATGGCCGATCCCGGCTCGCGCGCCTTCTCCGACACGCTCTCCCATTATGACGGGCTGCTGGCCGCCACGCCGGCTTTCGTGGCGCTGGTGTCGCCGGGCGAGGGGCGCAGCCATGAACTGGCCGCCGGGCGCGACTGGCTGCGGCTCAATCTCGCCGCCACGGGCCAGGGGCTGGGCGTGCACCCGGTCAGCCAGGCCCTGCAGGAGTTTGAGGAGATGGCGCCCTGGTTCGCTGCGGTACATGAAATGCTGGCGCCGGACGGCGGACGGGTTCAGATGCTGGGGCGATTGGGCTATGCCGGTATCGCGCCGCGCACGCCGCGCTGGCCGCTGGAGACACGGATGCGTTCATGAGCGAGCCTGACTCAAGCCGCCTTGCCTTCGCCGTCCTCAACGAGGCCGGCATCATCCATCAGCTGGCATCCAGCGTGCTGCTCAAGGCGCTGCCCGACGGGATGCAGAACGCCCATTTCTCGGTGCTCAACCACATGGTCCGGCTGGGCGATGGCTGGGCGCCCGCGCACCTGGCGCGCGCCTTCCAGGTCACCAAGGGCGCCATGACCAACACCCTCCAGCGGCTGGAGGCGCGCGGCCTTGTCAGCGTGGAGCCCGATCCAAAGGACAGGCGCGCCAAGCGCGTGCGCCTTACCCCCGCCGGACGGGCCATGCATGCGGACGCTGTGGAGCGGCTCTCACCGGTGCTGCAGCGCCTGTCAGACGGGCTGGGCCCTGAGCCGTTCGAGACCGCGCTGCCCGCCCTGCAGGCCATCCGCGCCTGGCTGGACGCCAACCGCGCGCCGGGCGCGCCGGACTGACTCACACCCTGTGAAGCGCGCCGGGGCGGTTAGCTGTCAGGGGTTTGTAAGGCGCCGCCCAGGCCCGTCAGGCGCCGGGCGATGGCGCGGCCGTCCGGGTGCAGGATGATTTCCAGCCGCGTGCGCTCATGGCGCACCGTGATGCGCCAGCGTCCTTCGTCTTCGCCTTCGCCGCGCTCGGCCTTGGCGTGGATGCGCCCCCGGGCCATCTGGTCACGCCAGCCGTCCGCGCACAGCCCGATCAGCGGCGCCAGCAGCGCCACATCCAGATCCAGTCCGTCAGGCTGGAGCGCCACGGCGCCCTCGGGCAGGGGCTGCATCAGGATGCACCCTCGCGGGCCGGCGTGAAATCGGCGCAGAACCCGTCGCGGTCTTCTGCAGGCGGCGCCGGGTCGTGGGCCAGGCAGGCCGGCGGCAGGCCGGGGCCGAGATGGGCGCAATCGGCGCACAGGCCGAACACCGCAATATTGCAGGGCGCCGCCGCCAGCGTGCGGGCGAGCGCACGCAGCCCCGCCTCCAGCGCGCTGCGCTCATGGGGGGCGAGCCCCGCGACCGCAGCGCCCAGCCGCCCCGCCGGATCGCGCACCAGCGCCGCCCGGCCCTTGTCTGTCAGGGTGAGTGTGCGCCGGCGGGCGTCGCCCGGCGAAACGCTGAGCGTGATCAGTCCGCGCCGGGTCAGGCCGGTCAGGATTTGCGAGGCGGCGCCCTTGGTCACGCCGTGAAAGCGCGCGAACCCGCCCGGCGTGGCCGACAGCCGGTTGGCCCCGGCGGCGAAGCGCAGCGCCGCCCATTGGGCTGGCGTCAGCTCATCGGCTGCGCCCGCCGCGCTGGCGGCGCGCGACAGGTGGATGATCTGCTCGGCGGTGCGGGCGGCGGAGGTCATGGCCAATTGGTATCGCATCTAAATGATATTGCCAACCATCCTGCGCGCCGCTATCAAACCGTATCGATACTAAACGAATAAGGTTGCGCTGGAGGCTGACATGGTCGCCCTGTTGGACCGGGAGGACGAGCTGGCCCTGTTGCAGGCGTGGCGTGTGCGCTCGGACCGGGCGGCCCGGGCCCGGCTTGTCGCCGCCTTCGAGCCGCTCTGCCGGCGCTGGGCCTGGCGGTATGCCCGCCGCGGCGGGGATGTGGATGATCTGTCCCAGGAGGCGCGCCTGGGCCTGATGACCGCCATCGACAAGTTTGACCTCGACAGCGGATTGCGGCTCGCCACCTATGCAAGGTTCTGGATCCAGCACCATGTCGAGCGCGCCCGGCAAGCCGGCGAAAGCGGCGTGCACGTGCCTCTGAGCGCCAGGCGCAAGCTGCGCGCGGCCCTGGCGGCCCGGCGCCCGGACGCAGCCCCTGAGGGTCTGGAGGCGCTGGCGCAGGCGGGCCTGGGTGATTTCACCGCCCTTCCGGTGGCCGCCAGCGAGGCGTGGGAGGAGGGGCGCGCGCTGGCGCGGACCCTGACCGATGATCCCGATCCGCAATCGACCCTGGCGGACCACGCCACCCGCCAGATGCGCCTGCAACAGGTCAGTGATGCGCTCGACTGTCTCGATGCGCGCCGTCGCCTGGTGGTGGAGCGGCGTTTTCTCACCGACCCGCCCGATACGCTCGATGATATCGCCCAGGTGCTGGACGTAACGCGCGAGCGCGTGCGCCAGCTGGAACTCACCGCGCTTGACCGTCTGCGCGGCGCTTTGAAGGCTGTTGTCTGAAGCCGGTTGTGCTGCGCTGCACACATATTGCGCGCGAGAAAGCATTGCGATGCACTATATTGTATAGAGCGGTCAACTGGTTTGAGTCTTTCAGAATTATCGTTTAGGCCGCCCCTTGTCTTACAGGGGAGGTCCTCATGAATCCGATTCGCATTCATCTGCTTCTGGGCCTGGTCTGGCTGATCGCGGGCATGGCGCTGGGCGAGCATATGGGCCGCACCGGCGATCACAGCCAGATGCCCACCCACGCCCACGCCATGCTGGTGGGCGGGGTGCTGCCGGTGCTCTGGGCGCTGGTCTACCGCGCGTTTGGGCTGGCCCAGGGCCTTTTCGCCTGGATCCAGACCGGCCTGCATCATGCCGGCGCGCTGGTCATGGTGATCGCGCTGTATTTCTATTACGGCCCCATGAACCGCGACGAGGCCCTGGGCCCGGTGCTGGGGATTTCGGCCATGCTGGTGATCGCGGCCACCGTGCCGATGCTGGTGCTGGCCCTGCGCGCGCGCACCTCGGACTAAGGCGCGCACAGGGCGAGCCTGCAGGCGTTGCATCGCCCGCGCCCTTGCCGGGGCGGGCGGGGCGGCCTAACGCTGCCGATATGACGCAGTGGCTCCTGATCATGCTGGGCGGCGCCCTGGGCGCGGCGGCGCGACTGTGGGCGGCGGGCGCGGTGCAGCGCCTGGCCGGCGGGGCGTTCCCCATGGGCACGCTGGCAGTCAATATCTCCGGCGCGGCGTTCCTGGGCGGGCTGGCGGGGGTGTTGACCGGTGCAGCGACGCACGAAGCCGGCACGGGCGTGTCGCCGGCCTGGGCCTTCTTCGCCATCGGGCTTCTGGGCAGCTACACCACCGTCTCCGCCTTTGCGCTGGACACGCTGGGGCTGCTTAAGGCCCGCCGCCATGGGCTGGCTGCGCTCAACATGGTCGCCTCGTTCGCCCTGTCGCTTTTGGCGGCGGCGGGCGGGTACGCGCTGGGGGCGGTATTATGAAACAGCTGCCCCTTTATCTCGCCATCGCCGCGGGCGGCGCGCTGGGGGCGGCGGCGCGCCATCTGGCGTCTGACGCCATGCTGGCGCTCTTGGGGCCCGGCTTTCCCTGGGGCGTGCTCACGGTCAACGCGCTGGGCGCGTTCGTGATCGGGCTGTACGCCGCGCTGGCCGGACCGGACGGGCGCTGGCCCGCCGGGCCGGTGCAGCGTGTCTTTGTCATGGGCGGGTTGTGCGGCGGCTTCACCACGTTTTCGATCTTCTCGCTGGAAGCGCTTGAGCTCATCCTGTCGGGCGTGGCGGGGCAAGCGGGACTGCTGATCGCGGCCTCGGCCCTGATCTGGATGGCGGCGGTGTGGGCGGGCGTCCTGGCGGGTGAGCGTTTCAATCCGGCTGCAGGGCGCTGAACACCTGATCCGTATCGGCATGCGCCCCTTGCCCGCAGACGCGCGCGCGCCTATCCCAAGCCCATGAGCGCAGTTCAAACCATCGAAGTCACACAAGGCGAAGCCGATATGCGTCTTGACCGCTGGTTCAAGGCGCACTTCCCCCATATCCCCCACGGGCGGGTGGAGAAATTCCTGCGCACCGGACAGGTACGTGTGGACGGCGCGCGCGCCAAGGGCAATCAGCGCCTGGAGCCCGGCCAGATCGTGCGCGTGCCGCCGATGCCCGAGCCCGGCGAGATCCGTACCGAAGCGCCGCTGTCGCGCGAGGATGCGGCCTTCGCGCGCTCCATGGTGCTCTATCAGGATCATGAGTTGATCGCGCTGAACAAGCCTCACGGCCTGGCCGTGCAGGGCGGGTCGAAGACCACGCGCCATGTGGACCGGCTGCTGGACGCGTTCGGCAAGGGCGATCAGCGTCCGCGCCTGGTGCACCGGCTGGACAAGGATACGTCGGGCGTTCTGGTGGTGGCGCGCACAGCGGACAGCGCCCGGCGGCTGGCGCGTTTGTTCCAGACCCGGGATCTGCGCAAATTCTACTGGGCTGTGGCGCTGGGCGTGCCGTCGCCGCATCACGGCGAGATCAGCGGCTTCCTGCGCAAGTCCAGCGGCCCTGATGGCGACCGCGAGCGCATGATGGCTGCCAGCCACGGCGAGGAGGGGGCCCAGCATGCGGTCACCCACTACGCAGTCGCCGATCATGCCGGGCGGCGCGCCAGCTGGGTCGTCTTGAGCCCTGAAACCGGGCGCACGCACCAGTTACGCGTTCACATGGCCGGGTTCGGTCACGCCATTCTGGGCGATGGCAAATACGTCTGCGACATCCCCACGCCCGAGGGCCTGTCGCGCAAACTGCACCTGCATGCGCGCAAGCTGGTCATCCCGCGCCCCGGTCAGCGCGCGCTGACGCTGGAGGCGCCCCTGCCTGACCATATGAGCGAGACCTTCGCCGCCCTGGGCTTTGACTTTGACGCAGCCGCCGGCGCCGAGGAGATGCTGGCGTGAGCGGTCTCAAGCTGGCCGTGTTCGATGTGGATGGCACGCTGGTGGATTCGCGCGATGTCATCCAACGCGCCATGACACGCGCCTTCGAGCGCGCAGGCCTGGGCGCTATCGCCTATGACCAGGTGCGCACCATCGTGGGGCTGGAATTGTCCGAAGCCGTGGCGCGTCTGGCGCCGCCGGACTATGGCGCCCAGCGTGTCGCCGCGCTGACCGAGTTCTACAAACAGGCCTTTATCGAGCAGCGCGCCGAGCGGGGGTTTTCAGAGCCGCTTTATAATGGCGCGCGCGAGACGCTGGAGCGCCTGAGCGATGAGGGCTGGCTTCTGGGCGTGGCCACCGGCAAGGCGCGGCGCGGGCTGGATATCGTATTCGGCCACCATGATCTGCACCGGTATTTCCAGACCCTGCATACGGTGGATGGCGGTCCCGGCAAGCCGCATCCGCGTATGGTGCTCGACGCCATGGCGGCCACCGGCGCGCGGCCTGAGGAGACCGTGGTGATCGGAGACACCTTCTGGGACATGGCCATGGCCCGCGCCGCTGACGCCCACGCGCTGGGCGTCAGCTGGGGCTTTCACACGGTCGATGAGATCAATGAGGCCGGGCCCCACGCCATCCATCACGATTTTGCCGCCCTGAACACGGCTCTGGATGGTTTCGCCGCAGACCGGAGCGTCGCATGAGCATGTCCAAGGCCAGGGCGGAAAATCGCCCCCTGCCACGCCGCTTCTATACCGAGGTCAGCGCCGCGCCGGGCGAGGGCGGCTGGCGGATCCTGCTGGACGGGCGCCAGGTGCGCACCCCGGCCAAATCCGTTCTGGTCCTGCCGTGCGAAACGCTCGTGCGCGCCGTAGCGGCTGAATGGGCCGCCCAGGGCGAGCACATCAACCCCTTCACCATGCCCGTCACCCGTCTGTGCCATGTGGCGCAGGACCGCACCGGCCAGGTGCGCGCGCAGGCCGCCGCCGAAGTCGCACGCTTTGCGCGCACAGACCTGCTGAGCCATCGCGCCGAGGATGCCGCCCTGGCTGCGTGTCAGGGTGAAGCCTGGGACCGGTGGCTTGACTGGGCCGCGACAGCGCTCGACGCGCCGCTTCAAGCGGCGGTGTCGATCACGGCGCTGGACCAGCCCGATACCTCCATCGCCGCGCTGGAGCGCCGGGCTCTCGCGCTTGATGATTTCCGGCTGACCGCTCTGGTCAGCGCGGCGCCGATTCTGGGCTCTGCGGTGCTGGCGTTTGCGCTTCTGGAGGGTGAGGCGGACGCCGAAACCCTGTTCGAGGCGTCGCGTGTGGATGAGCGCTATCAGGCCGAGCGCTGGGGCGAGGACGCGGAAGCGGCCGAGGTCGCCGCCAACAAGAAACGCGATCTGGAGGCGTGTGAAACATTGTTTCGCGCCATGGACTCCGACGAAATCTGATCCCTGACGTGTCAGCGCCGGTTCTGACCCCGCACGCCCGGCGCGATGCCGCCCGGGGAAGGGGCCGGCCCTCAACCACCGGGATCATTGACCGTCTGGACGCCCAGTTCCGGCGCGGGGGCAAAATCGGCCACCATGGGCGGGCGGGCCTGGCTGCGCACGCTTTGTGCGATCGCTTCAAGGTCTGGCCGGGCCAGCGGTCCGGTCACCCCGATCACCAGATCGCCTTCGCGCCACCACACCATCCTTTCACCGTCGAGATGGGCGTGCTGCAGCGCGCCGGGGCCGGCCGGGCTGATCCGCCGGGCCAGAATGCGCACGGTTTCACCGCCAGACGCCTTGTATTCCAGAGCATTAAACGCGCCGCCTTGCGCCGTGCGGGCGATGGAGGCGGTCAGATGCAGGCCGTGACCGGTCAGCTCGGGCGGGCTGAGCACAGGGTCAGACAAAAGGCTGGGCGCCGACGAGGCGTCACTGACGGCCAGACCGCCCAGCTGGACCAGTTCGGCCGGCGCTTCACCGCCCTGGTGGCCCGGCCCGGTCTGCAGTCCCGCCGCCAGCCAGCCGCCGGCAAACACCAGCACCGCCGCCGCCGCCGTCGCGCCCAGGCGCGCCATCCGGTCCAGCCGCTCGGCGCGCCGCGCCGCGCGCACCACCGCTGCAGGCAGTCCGGCGCCGGCCCGCTGGCGGGCGTAGGCGTCCAGGGCATCGGCGAGGCGCCGGTCGACACGGGCATCTTGCTCGTGACGGGTTTCGTGTTCGTTTTCAGCACCCTGGGTCATGTTACTTCACCTGGCGCAGCCGGGTCTGGCTGCTGTCATCCGGCGCTGGCGCGGCCTCATCAAGGCTCTCGCGCATGGCGCTGCGCGCCCGGGATATCTGGGAGCGGAGCGTGGCCGGGTTGAGTTCGAGAATGTGGGCCGCCTCATCTGTCGAGTGACCCTCGATGGCGACGAGGGTCAGGGCGGCGCGCTGATCGCGCGGCAGGGCGTCCATGGCGTCAAGCGCGGCGGCGCAGTCCAGCCTGGCCTGCTGCACGGCGGGCGCCACCGGGACGGGCGCCGCATCGGGATCGCTCAGCGGCGCCTCGCGCCGCGCCGCCTGGCGCATCAGATTAAGATGGGTGCGGTGGACAATGGTCATCAGCCAACTGCGCGCGCGCTCGGGCTGACGCAGCTGGCGGCGCTTGCGGATCGCGGCTTCGGCGGCGATCTGCACCAGATCGTCCGCGTCAAAGGCATTGCCCGCCAGCGCCCGCGCAAACCGCCGCATGGCGGGCAGCTGCCGGGCGATGGTGCGGCTCATATCCTTGGCGTTCATCAGGCAGACTCTCAATGGCTGTCATGTAAGACGCTGAAAAGCGGGCGTGTGTTGCATCGTATTAGCGAAAAAAATCCAGTCATGCGCCGACATGACCAAATCGTAATGCATCAGGCATGCAACAACATGACGGTCTGACGCGTCTCATCATCAGGACGCCGGCCTGAATTGGCGTCGCAAATGGAATGGAGACTTGTTGACATGACCACGATGTTCAAAACGACGGCGTCCGTCCTCGCTCTGGCTCTGGGCGCAGCCTATGCCGCCCCCGCCGCGATGGCGCAGCAGCAGCCCCCGCCGCAGCAGCAACAGGGCATGCCGGCACAGCAGCAGCCCCAGATCGATCCCGTCAGTGATGAGGAAATCTGGCAGTTCGTGCGCGCCGTGGATG
>JBHYFR010000025.1:0-21298 GCA_051859425.1 Oceanicaulis sp.
CCAAGGAGCCGATCTCCCTTGAAACCCCGATCGGGGACGAGGAAGACAGCCATCTGGGCGATTTCATCGAGGACAAGAACGCGGTCCTGCCCATCGATGCAGCGATCCACTCGAATTTGCGTGAAACCACCACGCTGGTGCTCGCCAGCCTCACCCCGCGTGAGGAACGCGTGCTGCGTATGCGCTTCGGCATCGGCATGAACACCGATCACACGCTGGAAGAGGTGGGTCAGCAATTCTCGGTGACCCGCGAGCGCATCCGCCAGATCGAGGCCAAAGCCCTGCGCAAGCTCAAACACCCCAGCCGGTCGAGAAAGCTGCGCAGCTTCCTGGATAGCTAGGGGCGCTTCCAAGCGCCATCGATGGACGGCCTGCCGGCGCAGATCACTCTGCGCCCGCAATGCTGCCGCGCCCGCGCACAGGCCGGCAATGTCCAGCGATCAGACACGCGCATGCCGCTGGCGCACGCTAAGCCGCGTGCGCGCCTGTCAGCCCGTCAAGGTATGAAATTTAAAACCGGAACGCCGACTCAAAGCGGATTTCGGGGCGGCGTTCTTCGCCTTCCTCGCCGAAAATCTCGTCTTCGGGGGAGGTGAAGCGGACCTGACCGCCCAGGCGCACCCGGTCGGACAGGCTGAAAAAGGCCCCGGCGGAGAAATCCTCAAGGCCGAAGCTTTGCTGGCGCCGTTCGCTGTCGGCATAGCCCAGGGTCACGCCCCAGCGCGCGCCGGCCTGGATCTGAAATTCCTGCACCGAGCGATTGCCCCAGACCGAGCGGGTTTCCGCCGGCGCCAGGGTGAAGCGCTGATACCAGGGCAGGGCCGAAGCCGAGCCGGTATCGTCAAGCCCGGTGGCGGCGGTGAGCTCCGCAGGGCGCGGCTCGGCCTCGCGGGCGGTTTCGGACGCAGCCGCCGTGGCGCGCAGGGCTTCAAACACGTCCGGATCCAGATCCGCGCCGGTGGCGGGCGCCGCGGCATTGATCAGGCGCTGCAAACCGGGCTGGTCGGCGTTGGCGCGCGACAGGTCCGGCGCCAGGCGCACGCTGTTCGGAGAGGCCATGCCCGACAGAGACAGGCGCACCCCGCCCTGTTCCTCGGCCGCAAAGGCCGAAGGCGCCGCCCAGACAAGGGCGGCGGCGCAGGCAGATAAGAGTACGGGTCGTGTCATATTCATGACGGACCAGGCTCCAGCCCTGAATTGCTCGGCGCGCATGGCGCCACGGTCAACCAGATATAACGTATCGGATTTCATCATGTAAGCGCTTCACGCGGCTGGCGCCATCAAGCGGCGCGGACCGTGTCAAAAACGCAACCCTGCCTCCAAGGCAAGGCGCGCGCGGCGCCGGTCTTGCAAGCCCGCGCCGGTTTCCTCGCCCAGACCGGCGGCCAGCCCGATCACTGCATGATCACCCACCAGGCGCGAGGCGGAGAGCTGGAAGGTCCGGCCCTCGCGGCCGGCCAGGCCCACACGGGCCGTTCCAGCCTCGGCGCTCAGCAGCCAGTCGCCCCGCTCCGCCGCCGCCGATGCGCTCAGCGCCTCGTAATCCGCCCCGGGCAGGCCGTCATTGGTCTTCAGCCAGGCCAGCCCCAGCGAGACATCGCCCCGGGCCCGCGACAGGCGCGCCGACACCGTCCAGGGATCGCGCATCAGCGCCGCATCGGGTCCGGTCACCCGCCCGGTCTCGGCTCCGGCATAGGCGCGCCAGCGCACGCCGGTTTGCGGGCTGCGCCGGTCAAAGGACGCGCCCAGCGCCCAGACATCGCGCACCTCGGCAGTGACCCGGTCCGGTCCGGCCGCCCGGGCCCGCCCCACGCTGCGCCAGTCTGCGTCCGGCGTGTAGGAGGCGGTGGCGCGCAGGCCGATCAGGCGCCGGGTCTGGATCGACACGCCCGGCGCAGGGCCCGCCAGGCTCAGCCCGGTATCGGTCAGCGCCAGACCTGTGGGATCGATCAGCCCGCCATCAGCGCGCAGGGTGCGCAGGGTGCCGGGCATGTCCGGGCGCTCCTGACCGGCGGCGCCCTCTGAAACACCCGCGCGCAGGCGCACAAATCCGGTCTGGACCCAGAGCGAGGCCTCGGACAGGCCCGCCTGTCCGCTGGCGGGGGCGCCGCCCGTATCGCCCGACAAGCCCGTCACCAGCCCGGCCAGGGCGCGCCCGTCCGGCGCTTGCGGACAGGCGGGGCAGCCGGACAAGTGGCGCGCCAGGCCCCGGCGGCCGTCCCCGGTCAGCGCCTCGCCGGCCACGTCCAGACCCCAGCGCAGGCCCGAGGCGCGTACCGCGTCGGCGCTCCAGCGCAGCGACACCGCGCCATAGGGCCCCGATTGCGCGGCGGCTGAATGGGACGCCAGCACCAGATCGATATCGGCTTCCACCTTCGCCTGAAGCCCGCCGGGCAGATCGGCGGCGGCGGCCGGGCTCAGCCCCCAAAGGGCCAGGCCACACAGCGCCAGGCCACAAAGGGCCGCCGCGCTGCAGCTGGCGGCGAAACGGTCGGATCGGGTCATGAAAAGGTCCGGTCGGATGGGCGGCGGATGGGGCCTGGAACGATCAGCCAGACCCGCTGTGTCAGCAACGTACACGGACCGCGCCGGGAGGGCCAGAAACAGCCCGGTTCGCGCGGCCCGCGCCGCTCAGCCCCGTCCCCCCGGACGTGCGCGTAGTTTTGTGCCGAGCCGCAAGGGCTCCGGTCAAGCCCGCGCACGGGGTCACAGGCGAAGCGGCCGGAAATCTGTGGCGCCCGGGACACGGTTCCACGCTGCATGCAGCACCCGCGCGCGGCGCTGGCCAGCCCGGTACAGCATGGTATAACCCTGCGGGTCAGACCTGAGTTTTTCCGCCCGCGCCCTGTCCGGAGACGTCACCGCATGACCTTGTCCCGCCTGCCTGTTCTTGCCGCCGCCGCGCTGGCCTGCGCGCTTGCCGTCACCGCCTGCGGCACCCGCGAGCGCCCCGCCGAGACCGCATCGGCGGGCGAGCAGGGCTTCCTGGGTGGTTTGTTCAACCGCGGTTCGTCGCGCAATGTCGATAGCGGCGAGTCCGGGATCGGGGTGAACAGCCTGCTCTGGCGCGCCAGCCTGGAAGTGCTGCACTTCATGCCGCTGTCCGAGGTTGATCCGTTCGGCGGCGTCATCATCACCGACTGGTACGCGATCCCCGAGGCGCCCAATGAGCGCTTCCGCGCCACGGTGTATATTCTCGATACGCGCCTGCGCGCCGACGCGCTGAGCGTTCAGCTGTTCAAGCAGCAGCGCGGCGCGGACGGCGGCTGGAGCGACGCCAGCGTCGACCCGGCCACCCGCCTGCAGGTGGAGAACGCCATCCTCACCCGGGCGCGCCAGCTGCGGATCCAGCGCATTCCAGGCTAAGCCCCTCAAACCGGAGGCCGCACCCATGTCCCGAACCCTGCCCCTGCGCGCGGCGCTGGCCGCCGGGCTGGCCTTGCTGATGGCAGGCGGATGCGGCTTCCAGCCGCTCTATGCCGGTCCGGGATATGCGGCGCTGCCGGGGCTGGCCATCCAGTCGGGCGAAGACCGGATCGACTATCTGGTCGACGCCGCCTTGCGCCGGCATCTGGGCGACGGCGACAGCCCCTACCGGCTGGTGCTGTCCACGCGCCTGCGCGAATCACCCATCGGGATTTCCGCCAGCGGCGTGGCCCGGCGCTACAGCCTGACGGCGCAGACGCGCTATTCGCTGGAGCGCGAGGGCGCAGAGCCGGTGCGCGGCCAGATCAGCGAAACTGTCCAGTTCGACGCGCCAAGCGATCCGGCCGCCCTGATCGCCGCACGCAGCGATGCCGAAACCCGCGCCGCCCGGGTGCTGGCCGAACGCCTGGCCCAGACCCTGGCCGCCGAGCTGCGCCGGCGCGAGCGCGCGCCGGACCCGGCCTAGAGGCCGGGCCGTGAAGGTTCAGGCCCGCGACGCCGAGCGCCTGATCGCCAAACCCGCCCCTGACGGGACGGTCTTCCTCGTTTACGGGCCTGATAGCGGGCTGGTGCGCGAACGCGCGGCGAAGCTGGCGGGCGCGCTGGTCCCCGATCTGGATGATCCGTTCTGCGTCACGCGCCTGACCGAGGATGATCTGAAAGCCGATCCGGCCGCCCTGGCCGACGCCATGGCGGCGCTGTCGCTCACCGGAGGGGACCGGCTTGTGCGCCTGCGCCTGTCCGGGGACATGGCGGCGGTGGCCGGATTTCTCGGCGAGCTGGACTCCGGCGCCGCGAAAGCCGAGGCGCGCCTGGTGATCGAGGCGGGCGATCTGAAAAAAGGGTCCAAACTGCGCAAGGCCGCCGAGGACGGGCGCAGCTTCTACGCCATCGCCTGCTATGCCGACGAGGCGCGCGATCTGCTGCAGCTGGCCGACGCCATGTTCGCCGAGGAAGGCCTGAAGCTGGAACCCGATGCGCGCGCCATCCTGGCCCCGTTTCTGGAGGGCGACCGGGCGCTGGCCCGCGGCGAGATCGAGAAGCTTATTCTTTACAAGGGCCTGAAAGTACAGCGCGGTGATGGCGAGGACGCGGTGACCCGCGCTGATATCGCCGCGGTCTCCGCAGCCGGTGCAGACGCGGCCATGGATCAGATTCTGGACGCGGCGCTGAGCGGCGATGCGGCGCGGGCCGATCTCGCCTATGCGCGCGCCATGGGCGGGGGCGCATCGGCGGTGGGCGTGCTGCGCGCGCTGCAGCGCCGGCTGGATCAGTTTGATCAGGTGCATGCGGCCGGCGGCGATCCGCAAGCGATGATGCGCGCCGGGGCGCCGCGCTTTGGCCCGCCCGCCGACGCCTTCAAACAGGGCCTGCGCGCCTGGCGCGGGCGGCGGCTGGATCAGGCGCGCCAGCGCGCCTTCGAGGCCGAACGCGCGGTCAAGCGCACCGGCGCCCCGGCCGAGGCGATCGTGGGCGATCTGCTCGCCCGTCTCGCCCTGGCCGCCGCGCCGCCATCGCGCCGCTAACGAAACGCGTCAGTTTTCCACCGCTGCCGAATAGCGCTCGCTCGCCACAGACCAGTCCACCACATCCCACCAGGCGGCGAGATAATCGCCGCGCCGGTTGCGGTATTGGACATAATAGGCGTGCTCCCACACATCATTGCCCAGGATCGGCGTGCCCTGCACATTGGCCACGTCCATCAGCGGATTGTCCTGGTTGGGGGTGGCGGTGATCTCCAGCGCGCCGGCCTCATTGACGATCAGCCAGGCCCAGCCTGAGCCGAACTGGCCGCCGCCGGCGCGGTTGAACGCCTCTTTCATGGCGTCCAGCGAGCCGAAGGCGTCATCGATGGCCGCCGCGAAGTCTGCCGACGGTTCGCCGCCCGTGCCCGGCGCGGTCATGGAGTTCCAGAAGAAGTCGTGGTTCCAGTGACCGCCGCCGTGATTGCGGAAGGCCACGGGCAGGCCGGAAACCTGGCCCAGAATCTCTTCCAGCGCCACGCCCTGCAGGTCCGGGCGATCCTCCAGCGCGGCGTTGAGCCCGTTCACATAGGCCTGATGGTGGCGGCCATGGTGCAGCTGCATGGTCTCGGCGTCGATCACCGGTTCCAGCGCATCAAAGGCATAGGGCAGCGGGGCGAGCGTGTAGCGCCAGTCCGCCTCAGCGTGGTGATCGCCAGAGGCGGCCGAACCGGCAACCGACGCTGCCGCGCCCGCGCTATTGGCGCCATTGCCGGCGTCACCGCAGGCGGCAGTGGTGATCAGACCGGCGGACATAGCGGCGCCGAGCGCCGAGCGCAAAAGTTCGTGACGGGTCATGGGACAGGCCCTCCTGTTTGGCTTCGTTCAGAGTGATAAGTGGCGCGGGCGGCGTCAGAGTCCACCCCGGGCGGCGGGGCAGGCGTCCAGAAGCGCACGCGCCTGCGCCCGGGCGTCAAGGGCTGCAGCCGCCGCGGGCACATTGTCCACGGCGATGATCTGGGCGCCGGCTTGCGCCCAGGCGGCGTAATCGGCGGTTCCCTCGCGCTCGGCGCGGAAACTGCCGAAATTGGTCTCGATCCCGCGCGCGGCGAGCGCCGCCGACAGCGCCGGATCGCCATCGCCCAGCCCCAGCCAGGCGACGATGCGCGACAGTTCCACCCCGGCCGCTTCCAGCGTCTCCACATCATCCATGGAGCGTATGCCCGCCGAGATCATCACCTCGGGCGCCATTTCATGGACCGCGATGGCCTGATCGAGCCGGTAGGTGATGACGAACACCCGGTCCAGCGCATCCAGCGCGCGCACCTCATCCAGCAGGCGCTCATGGGTGAGCGAGCCCTTGAGGTCCAGCTGGGCGAAGGCGATGCCGTCCGCCGCCGCCATGAATTCATGAAATTCGTCCGCGCGCCCGTCCAGCATCTCGCCCTCATTATCCACCAGACGGTAGGCGGCGATCTCGTCGAACGTCATCTCCTCCACCCGGCCGGTCCCGGTGGTGGTGCGGTCAATCGTGCGGTCATGCATCAGCACCAGACGGTCGTCGGCGGTGAGCCCGATATCAAACTCGATGAACACCGCCCCGTCGGCGACCGACTGAAGCATTGCCTCGTGATCATTTTCCGCAAAGCCCGGGCGCGGCCCGGCGCGGTGGGCGCTCAAAAACGTCACCCCCTGCTCACGCGCGCAGTCGAGATAGGCGCCCATGTCCACGCCCGCGAGCCAGCGCACATCGGCTTCGTCCCGGGGCGCGTCCTCGCGTGCAGCCTCAATGGCCTCCTCCCGGGCTTCCTCCTGCAGCTGTTCCAGCGCAGGCGGGGGCGGCGGCGCTTCGGGCGCGGGCGCGGTCGGCGCCGGGTCACATGCCGCCAACAGGGCGATCAGGGGCAGGAGCGAGGCGCAGGCGAGCAATCGGGTCATGGGTCTCATTTCAGATGGGTCTGGAAAAAGGCGCGGGTGCGGGTATTGGCCAGATCCGCGTCCTGCGCGTGGTAATGCGCCCCGCCCACCCGGGCGAAAGCATGGTCACGCTCAGGATAGTCATGGATCGTGACATGGGGATGATCACCCAGCGCCGCGTGGATCTGCGCCTGGGCCGCGGGCGGCACGTATTCGTCCTTGCCGGCCACATGCAGCATGAGCGGACGGGTGATATTGGCGGCCTCATCCAGACGGGTCTGGATATTCACCCCGTAATAGCCCACCACCGCATCGGCGTCGGTGCGGCAGGCGGTCAGATAGGCCAGCTGCCCGCCCAGGCAGTAGCCCAGCGCCCCCACCTTGCCCGTCCCGGCCCGGCGGGCATGCTCCACCGTGGCGGCGATGTCCTTCAGGCCCGCGTCCACGTCGAATTTACCAAACAGATCAAAGGCCTGCTTCCATTCAGCTTCGGTCTTGTCGGTGATCTGGATGCCCGGCTCGATGCGCCAGAACAGGTCCGGACAGATGGCCAGCCAGCCTTGCTCCGCCAGATCATCGCAAATGGCGCGCATGACGTGATTGACGCCGAAAATCTCCTGCAGCACCACAATGGCCGGCCCCGACCCGGCGGCGTAGGCGCTGAACTGGCCGTCAGGGCCGGTGATGGTGATATCTCTGGCGTACATGGCAATCTCCTTCACGATCACTTTGAGCGATGTGGCGGCTATGATAGGGCTGGGGGACCGGACAGTGAAGCGAGGCCCCCATGAAGGTCAATGTTGAAATCGATTGCACGCCGCAGGAGGCGCGCGCCTTCTTCGGCCTGCCTGACGTGACGCCGCTCAATGAACAGCTCGTTGAGGAGATGAGCCAGCGCATGAGCGCCAATATGGAAGCGCTGGAGCCCGAGGCGCTGATGCGCGGCTGGATGACGTTCGGCGGCGAATGGCAAAAACAGTTCATGGATCTGATGGGCAAGGCCGCCGGCGGGACCGGGCGCTGATCCCCCCATGAGCGAGACGATTTTCGCCCTGGCCAGCGCGCCCGGCCGGGCCGGCGTGGCGGTGATGCGCCTGAGCGGTCCCCAGGCCGGGCCGGCGCTGGATGCGCTGACAGGCGCGCTGCGACCGGCGCCGCGCCGCGCCGTGCTGCGCCGCCTGCTCGCCGCTGACGGCGCCGAGATCGATCAGGGCCTGGCCTTGTGGTTTCCCGGTCCGGCGAGCTTCACCGGCGAGGATTGCGCCGAGCTGCATATTCATGGCGGGGCAGCAGTGATCGCGGCGCTGGCTGACGCCCTCCTGGCGCTGGGGCTCAGCCCGGCGGGGCCGGGCGATTTCACCCGCCGCGCTTTTGAACATGGCAAGCTGGACCTGACCGAGGCCGAGGGCCTGGCCGATCTCATCGATGCCGAGACCGAGGGCCAGCGCGCCCAGGCCCTGGCCCAGATGACGGGCGCCCTGCGCACGCTCTATGAAGGCTGGCGCGAACAGCTGATCAGCGTGCTCGCGGCGCTGGAAGGCGAGATCGACTTTCCCGACGAGGATGATGTGCCCGACAGCCTGTCGGACGCGGCGGCGGCCCCGCTGGATGATCTGATCGCGGCGCTCACCGCCCATCTGGACGACGCCCGGCGCGGCGAGCGGGTGCGCGAGGGCTTCGCCATTGCCCTGATCGGCGCGCCCAATGCGGGCAAATCCTCGCTCCTCAACGCTCTGGCCCGGCGCGAGGCCGCCATCGTCACGGACATCCCCGGCACCACGCGCGACGTGGTGGAGGTGCGCCTCGTACTGGCCGGTTTCCCGGTGATCCTGGCCGACACAGCCGGACTGCGCGAAGCCGCAGACCGGGTGGAGGCCGAAGGCGTGCGCCGGGCGCTGGCCCGGGCCGAAGACGCGGATCTGCGCATTGGCGTGGTGGATGTTTCACGTGAAACATCCCTGGCGGCCCTCGCCGCGCATCTGCGGCCCGGGGACGCTCTGGCCCTGAACAAGACCGATCTCGCCCCGCCCGGGCTCACTGCGCCGGAGGGCGTGGCGGCGTTCGCCCTGTCAGCAGCGTCCGGCGCGGGCCTTCCGGCGCTGGAAGCCTGGCTGGACGCCGAGGTGCAGGCCCGCCTCGGCCAGCGCGACGCCCCGGCCTTGTCCCGCGCCCGCCACCGCGCCGGTGTCAGCCGGGCGCTGGACCATCTGCGCAGCGCCCGCGAGGGCCTGGCGCGCGGGCCCGAGCTCGCCTCGGCCGATGTGCATCTGGCGCTGCGCGCGCTGGAGAGCCTGACCGGCCGGGTGGATGTGGAGGATGTGCTGGACCGGGTGTTCAGCCAGTTCTGCATCGGCAAATAGCCCACGTCTGGCCCACGTCCCGGCCCGGCGCCTCGACTCCGCCGTGATCATCGCCTATGTGAGCGGCACGGGCGGGCGCGCTGACCACAGACGCGCCGCCACTGGCGAACCGGACACACATCCATGGCCCTGGACCTCAACCCCGCCCCGGCGCGCGCCTGGGATGTCATCGTTATCGGCGGCGGCCATGCCGGGTGCGAGGCCGCCAGCGCATCGGCGCGTCTGGGCGCAGCCACGCTCTTGCTGACCCACAAGGCCGCGACCATCGGCGAGATGAGCTGCAATCCGGCCATTGGCGGGCTCGGCAAGGGGCATCTGGTGCGCGAAGTGGACGCGCTGGACGGGCTGATGGGCCGGGTGGCCGACGCCTCGGGCATCCAGTTCCGCATGCTCAACCGGTCCAAGGGCCCCGCCGTGCGCGGCCCGCGCACCCAGTCGGACCGCAAGCTCTATCGCCAGGCCATGCAGGCGGCGCTCGCCGACACGGCCAATCTCACAATCTTCGAAGCGGCGGTTGAGGATCTGATCGTTCAGGACGGCGTGTGCGCCGGGGTGATCGACGCCGACGGGCGCGAATGGCGCGCTGGCGCGGTGGTGCTCACCACCGGCACCTTCCTCAATGGTGTGATCCATCGCGGGGCCGAGCGCATTCCGGCGGGCCGCGACGGCGAAGCGCCCGCCATCGGCCTGTCGAAGCGGCTCTATAGCCTCAGCCTGCGCATGGGGCGGCTGAAGACCGGCACTCCGGCGCGCCTGGATGGCCGCACCATCGACTGGGCCTCGCTGGAGATGCAGGACGCGGACGCCGACCCGGTCCCGTTCTCCTTCCTCACCGACACAATCACCGTGCCCCAGATCGCCTGCGGCATCACCCGCACTACCGAGGCCACCCACGCCATCATCGCCGCCAATCTGCAGCACTCGGCAGTGTATGGCGGCGCGATCGCCGGGCGCGGGCCGCGCTACTGCCCGTCCATCGAGGACAAGGTGGTGCGCTTCGCCGATCGCACGGGGCATCAGGTGTTTCTCGAACCCGAAGGGCTCGATGACGACACGGTCTATCCCAACGGCATCTCCACCTCCCTGCCCGCCGATGTGCAGGACGCGTTCCTGAAGACCATTCCGGGGCTGGAGCGTGCACAAGTGCGCCGCTACGCCTACGCCATCGAGTATGATTATGTGGACCCGCGCGAGCTGTCCGCCACGCTGGAAGTGCGCCGCCTGCCCCGGCTGTGGCTGGCCGGCCAGATCAATGGCACCACCGGCTATGAAGAGGCGGCGGCGCAGGGGCTGATGGCGGGCTTCAACGCAGCGCTGGCGGTGTCCGGCGGCGATCCCTTCATCCTCGACCGCTCCCAAGCCTATATCGGCGTGATGATCGATGACCTGATCACCCGCGGCGTCACCGAGCCCTATCGCATGTTCACCTCGCGGGCCGAATACCGGCTGACCCTGCGCGCCGACAATGCCGACCAGCGCCTCACGGACACGGCGATCGCGCTGGGCGCGGCGAGTGTTTCACGTGAAACATCCTGGCGCGCCCGGTCGGCGGCGCTGGCCGATGCCCGCACATTGGCCAGGGAGCTGAGCCTGACCCCCGCCGAAGCGGCCCGCGCCGGGCTGAAGGTCAATCAGGACGGCAAGCGCCGGGATTTGCTGGAGCTCCTGTCCTACCCGTCCATCGGCTGGGGGGATGTGGTGCGGGTCTGGCCGCAGCTGGGCGCCATGCCCGCCCCCATCGCGGAACAGATCGAAATTGACGCCGTGTATCACGGCTATCTCGACCGGCAGGAAGCCGACATTCTCGCCTTCCGCAGGGATGAGGGCGTGCGCATTCCCGCTGGCTTTGACTACGCCTGCGTGGGCGGGCTCTCCAATGAGGTGCGCGAGAAGCTGGAGGCTGCTGCGCCCGCCACGCTGGGCCAGGCAGCGCGCATCGAGGGCGTCACGCCCGGCGCGCTGACCGCCCTGCTCGCCCACCTCAAGCGCGCCGACCGGCGCACGGCCTGAACCATGACCGCAGCCTATGACGCCGCCGCCTTCCAGGCCGAGACCGGTGTTTCACGTGAAACAATCGCCCGGTTCGAGCGCTGGCGGGACATGCTCGCCGAGACCAACGCCCACACCAATCTGGTTGGCCGTTCCACGCTGGACGATTTCTGGTTCCGCCACGCGCTGGATTCCTGGCAGATCTGGCAGCTCGCTCCCAAGGCCGCCCGCTGGGCCGATCTGGGCGCGGGGGCCGGGTTTCCCGGTTTCGCCATCGCTTATGGCCTGATGCAGGCCGGGCTGCCGGGCGGGCACGTCACCCTGGTGGAATCGGTGCAAAAGAAAGCGCAATTCCTCAAGGCCGTCGCCGCCTCCACCGGCGCGCCGGTCACCGTGCTCCCGGTGCGGGTTGAAGCTCTGGATGAGGTTCCGGCCGTAGATGTCGTGACGGCGCGGGCCATGGCGCCGCTGGAGACCTTGCTGGGATATGTGCATCCATTTGTGGAAAAGGGGGCCCGCGCCCTCCTGCCCAAGGGTGCAAAATACCGCGAGGAATTGACCCGAGCGCAGAAAAGCTGGACGTTTGATGTAGAGGTCATACCCAGCCGGACCTCCCGCGATGCCGCCATCCTGTCCATCAGGGAGTTAGCCCCATGTCCTCAGACCGCGCCGCACCCCCGAAAGTCATCGCCATCGCCAACCAGAAGGGGGGCGTAGGCAAGACCACCACCGCCATCAATCTGGCCACCGCGCTCGCCGCCATCGGCCAGCGCGTGGTGGTGCTCGATCTCGACCCCCAGGGCAACGCCTCCACCGGGCTCGGCGTGGCCCGCGCCCAGCGCAAGGCCACGTCCTATGACGTGCTGGTCGCCGAACGGCCCATGGACGAGGCGCTGATTGACACGAATGTACCTGGCCTGTCCCTGATCCCGTCCGATCCCGACCTGTCGGGCGCCGAGCTGGAGCTGGCCAATGCGCCGCGCCGCTCCTACCGCCTGCGCCACGCCATCGACCGCTTCCGGCGGACGCTGAGCGCGCGCGGCGAGACCTGTCATTACGTGCTGATCGACTGCCCGCCCTCGCTCAACCTGCTCACCGTCAACGCCATGACAGCGGCCGATTCCGTCCTCGTGCCGCTGCAATGCGAGTTCTTTGCTCTGGAGGGTCTGACCCAGCTCATGCGGACCATTGAGCTGGTGCGTGGCAACCTCAATAAAGGCCTTGATATTCAAGGTGTTGTGCTGACCATGTATGACAAGCGCAATAATCTCTCCGCCCAGGTGGCCGCTGATGTGCGCGCTCATTTTGGCGACAAGGTGTATGACACGGTCATACCGCGCAATGTGCGCGTCTCCGAGGCGCCGAGCTTCGGCAAGCCGGTGCTCCTGTATGATCTCGCCTGCTCGGGATCCCAGGCTTATCTGGGCCTGGCCCGTGAAGTGGTGCGCCAGGAGCGCCGGGCCGCAGACCTGATGGCGCCGGCATGAGCGCCGCGGAGGACCGCCCGCGCAATCGCGGCCTCGGCCGCGGGCTCTCGGCCCTTTTGGGCGAGGGTGAAGAGGCTGACGCCCTGCGCGCGGACGAGGCGGAGACCACCCGCACCAGCGGCGCCGGGCCGCGCACCCTGCCCGTCGCGCTTCTGAGCCCCAATCCCGACCAGCCGCGCAAGCAGTTTGACGAGGCCGAGCTTGAAGCGCTCGCCGGCAGCATCGCCGGTCAGGGCCTGCTCCAGCCCCTGCTGGTCCGGCCCCTGCCCGGTGACGACGGGCGCTACCAGATCGTCGCGGGCGAGCGCCGCTGGCGGGCGGCCCAGCGCGCCGGCCTGCATGACGTGCCGGTGGTGATCCGTGAGCTCACCGACCGTGAGACGCTGGAAATCGCCATTGTCGAGAACGTCCAGCGCGCCGATCTTAATCCTGTTGAAGAAGCTCAGGCCCTGCGTCAGCTAGTGGAGCGCTTCGGTCATACCCAGGAAGACGTGGCCCGGGCCGTCGGCAAGTCCCGCGCTCATGTGGCCAATATGTTGCGCCTGCTCTCCCTGCCGGGCGCCGTGCTCGATCTGCTGCAATCGGGCGCCCTGACCGCCGGTCATGCCCGGGCCGTGGCCGCCAGTGCGGATCCCGAGGGTCTGGCCCGGCGCATCGTCGAGGGTGGGTTGTCGGTGCGCGCGGCCGAGCAGCTGGCGCGTGAGGCGGGCGGCAAGTCCGCGCCGGCGCCCCGGGCCCCCGAGCGCAAGGCGCTGGATAAGGACCCCGACACCCGCGCGCTGGAGGCTGACCTGTCCGAGCATCTCGGTCTGACCGTTGACATCCGCCATAGCGGCGAGCGCGGCTCGGTGCAGATTCATTTCTCCTCGCTGGAGCAGCTGGACGAGGTCTGCCGCCGGCTCACCGCCAGCGTGAGTTCCGGCGCCTACTAAGTTTCAAAGTTGTGGCGCTCAGAGGCGCTGAAATCCGGCTGACCGTACCCGTATAGGCTTCAGGCGCTGAAAACCGCAATTTTCGAGGGCTGGCGTTATAAGTTATTGATTTTACACCTTCTTTTCCGAGGCCAAAATCGCTTCCAGACCGGATTTCCAGTGCGGATAGGCCGGCCGCCAGCCCAAAATTGCCTTGGCACGAACGTTCGATACGCGCCGGCATTCGCGATAGAAGCCCGCCAGCATCGGGCTGACCGCCCCCGGATCGAACGCCCGTTCATCTAACGCCCGTTCGTTCAACAGCATCGCGGCGCCCTGCACGACCTCGGCCTGGTCCGACGGCCAGTCATCCACCAGATTGAAGATGCCCTCGGCGCCGGGCCCGTCCAGCGCCGCCATCAGGGCCGAGGCGATATCGTCCACATGGATGCGCCCGAACACCTGGCCGGGCTTCACCCAGACCGAGCGCTCCCCGGAGCGCACCCGGTCGAGGGCGCTGCGGCCGGGACCATAAATTCCGCCGAGCCTGAAAACGCGGGCGCCCAGCGCCCGCCAGCCTGCTTCGGCCTCGGCGCGCGCCCGGCTGCGATCCTCGCCCGGCGTCGGCGCCTCCCACTCGAACGCCCAGCCCCCCTGCCGGTCGCCATACACGCCCGTCGTGGACAGATAGCCGAGCCAGGTCTGATCCGGCGCCAGACCCTCAAGCGCCCCCAGCACCGGATCGCCATCGCGGCCCGGCGGCACGCTGGAGACGGCGGCGTCATGGGCCTCCACAGCTGACCGCAGCGCGGCGCGTCCGGCAGAGGCGTCCAGATCAGCCCGCACCACCGCCAGCCCGTCAGCTTCAACCGAATTGGCGGCGGCGTCGGACCGGGCGCTCGCCGACACAGCCCAGCCCGCCTCCATCAGGCGGCGCGCTGTGGCGCGCGCGACATACCCATAGCCGATGAGCAGGCAAGAGCGGGGCTGTGACATGGACGAATCCTCTGTTTAGGCGCTAGCATTAGAAGACAGACCAGATTGAGGGAAGCCCGCCATGAGCCGCGCCACGAGACACGCCGTCCTCGCCGCCCTGATTACAGGCGCGCTGCCGTCGGCCGCACTGGCCCTGCCCGATGACGAGCGCTACCGCGCCTGTCTGGACCGGGTCTCAGCTGACGCCGCCGGCGCCTATGAGGACGCCATGGCTTGGCGCGCCCAGGGCGGGGGCTGGGCGGCCGAGCACTGCGCGGGCCTGGCCCAGATCGCTGAAGGCTGGTCGGCCACCGGCGCCGCGCGCCTGCGCGCCACTGCCGAGGGCGCCACATCAGCCACCGACATGAGCCGCGCCATCCTGTTCGGACAGGCCGGGGACGGCTATATGCGCGCGCGCCAGTTTGACGAGGCCGCCGGCGCCTTTGCCCGCGGGCTGGACTTCGCCCCCGGCGATGCCGGTCTGGCCAGGGGCCTGGCCGACGCCGCCTATGCCAGACGCGATCTGGCCGGCGCGGTGGCCGCCGCCAGTGCGGCGCTGGAGCTCAATCCGGCCGAGCCCGGCGCGCTGGGCGTGCGCGCCGCGGCCAGGCTGGAACTGGGCGAGTTCGACGCGGCGGCAGCCGACCTTGATCAGGCCCTCGCGGCGGATCCTGAAAATGTCGAGCTATTGGTGCTGCGCGGCCGCCTCAACGAGGCCCGTCGCACCGGGCAAATTCCTGAGCGTACCTAGGCGTTTGAGGCCGGGCGGCCTGTCGCGATCCGGTCCCAGACCGGTTGTTTGAGCTCGGCCACGAAGCGGGCATGGGCCTCGGCCTCGGCCTGGCTGATGCGCGGGGCCAGCGCCTTGGGGCGGGGCGGACGCGGCGCAAACGCCACCACGCCGCCCGCGCGCTCCTCACCCAGCAGGCCCAGCGCCTGTTCGCGCCCGCCATGCAGTTCCAGCCAGACTTCCGCCAGCAGATAGGAATCGATCAGCGCGCCGTGCTTGGTGCGGTTATCCAGCGAGATGCTGAAGCGTTTGCACAGCGCGTCGAGGCTGGCCGGCGAGCCGGGAAATTTCTCGCGCGCCAGCGCGGCGCTGTCGATAAAGCGCGATTCCGGCAAAGGCGCGCGCCCGCAGCGGCTCAGCTCCATATTGATGAAGCCCATGTCGAAGCTGGCATTGTGGGCGACGATGGGGCTGTCAGCGAAAAACGCCAGCACCTGATCGGCGATGGCGGCGAATTTCGGCTTGTCGCGCAGCATGGCGGTGGTCAGGCCGGTGATCCTCTCGGCCTCGGCGTCAATCTCGCGCTCGGGGTTCACCAGAAGGCGCAGATCGCGGCCCGTGGGGACCATGTCGATCAGCTCCACGCAGCCGATCTCGGTAATGCGGTGACCCTGATCATGGTACAGACCCGTGGTCTCGGTGTCGAAAATCACCTGGCGTCCGGTCATGCCCCGTCTCCTGTCAGCGCGGCGATCACGGCGCGCACCTGGGTGCGGGCCGCCTCGATCCCCTGACTGGTGTCGATCACGTAATGAGCCAAGGCCCGCTTGTGCGAATCAGGGGTCTGCCGGTCCAGTATGGCCGCCAGCTTGCCTGGCGTCATACCATCGCGGGCAAGCACCCGGTCACGCTGCACATCCTCGGGCGCGCTGACCACCACGATGGCGTCCACCCGC
The DNA here is from genome assembly GCA_051859425.1 of Oceanicaulis sp. Lineage (GTDB taxonomy): Bacteria > Pseudomonadota > Alphaproteobacteria > Caulobacterales > Maricaulaceae > Oceanicaulis. Next base: position 16,215 of record JBHYFR010000025.1, read on the forward strand.
TCATGCTGGCCGGTTTCAAACAGCAGCGGCACATCCAGCACGGCGATGGCCCGGCCTTCGGCGCGCGCGGCGTCAAAGAAGGCCTGACGCTCGGCCTCCACCAGCGGGTGAACCAGCGCCTCCAGCCGTGCGAAGCCGGACGGATCGGCCTGCAGCGCCGCTGACAGCGCCGCCCGGTTCACGCCGGTCTGGGGGTGCGCACAGCCGGGAAAAGCCCGCGCCACCGCCGCCGCGCCTGCGCCGCCGGGCGCATAGAGCCGGGCCACCGCTGCATCGGCGTCGAACACCGCCGCGCCCTCTTCGGCGAACAGGCGCGCGGTGGTGGATTTGCCCATGCCGATGGAGCCGGTGAGGCCGATAATGATCATGCACGCCCCTCCAGCGCAGCTTCGAGGCGTATACGCACATCATCGCCCGCCGGGGCCGGGGCGCCGAAAAACGCCTCGAAGGAAGGCCTTGCCTGCCCGATCAGCATGTTCAGCCCGTCCGATGTGCGCAGGCCCAGCTCACCGGCCTGCTGCAATAGCGGCGTGCGCAGGGGCGCGTAGACCATGTCAAACACCAGCGCGTCAGGCGCAGCCGCCTCCAGCGCAGCGTTCAGCGGCGGCTGACCGGCCATGCCCAGCACGCTAGCATTGAGGATCAGGCGGGCGCCGGAGAGGGCGGCGCCGTCGGCGGCGGCGTGCACCGCCGCCCCCACACCGAACGCGCCGGCCAGGGCCTCGGCATTGGCGCGCGTGCGGTTGACGATGCGAATTTCGCGGTCCTGCCGGGCCAGGCGCCACATCGCCGCGCGCGCAGCGCCGCCCGCACCGATCAGCACCGCCGGTCCGGAGCCGTCATCCTCTTTCAGGGCGGCATCAAGACCGGCGATATCGGTATTGTCCGCGTGAACGCGCCCGTCCCGGAACACCAGAAGATTGGCCGCCCCCACCGTCCTGGCGCGGTCGCTAGCCTCATCGGCCAGATCAAGCGCCGCCTGCTTGTGCGGCACGGTGATATTGAGCCCGGCAAACCCGTCATCGCGCCGGGCGCGCACACAGGCTGCAAAATCATCAGGGGCCGCAGGCACATGGACATAGCGTCCGGGACGTCCGGTTTGCTCCAGCCAGGTGCGCATCATCAGCGGCGACAGGGAGTGGGCGACCGGCCAGCCGCACACCCCGGCCACGGGGATACCGGCGTCAGCCCCGGACCCGCTCATGTCTCCAGCACGCCTTGCTGACGCAGAAACTCCAGGAGCGGCAGCAAGGGCAAGCCCAGCACGGCGAAATAATCGCCCTCGACCGCATCAAACAGCTGGGCGCCCAACCCCTCGAACGCGTAGCCGCCCACCGTGCTGGTCAGAGACTCCCCCGCCTCGCGGCGATAGCGTTCCAGAAACGCGTCTGACACAGGCCGGATACGCAAGGCGCAGCTGCTGCGATAGCGCCAGATGATCTCGCCATCGCGCGCCGCCGTCAGCCCGCCGCGCAAATAATGGGTTTCGCCGCGCCAGGCGCGCAGCCGGTTGATGGCGGTGTCGGCGTCGGGCGCCTTGTCATAGGCCTCGCCGTCAAATTCCAGCACCTGGTCGGCGCCCAGAACCAGACCCGCCCGGCGCTGTGACACCGCCAGCGCCTTGGCGTCAGCCAGCACCTGGGCCAGCGCCGAAGCCTCCCCGGTAAAGCGGCGCTTGATGGCCGCCTCGTCCACACCGGCGGGATCGACCTCAAAGGCCACGCCGGCGCTTTCCAGTATCGCACGGCGCGAGGCCGAGCCGGACGCCAGCACCAGGGTCATGATTTGAGCGCCGCGCGATGTTCGGTGAGCAGATTGATCACCTTGGCCGCCGTCTCCTCGATGGAGCGCCGGGTCACATCGATCGACGGCCAGCCGTGCCGCGTAAACAGACGCCGGGCATGGATCAGCTCGTCCTTGACTGTTTCGGCGTCTACATAACTGGTGGGCGCTTCCTCACCGAGATTGACCAGCCGATTGCGGCGAATCTGGATAATCCGTTCAGGACTGGCGGTGAGGCCGACGATCAGCGGCTTTTTCAGGTGCTCCAACCCTTCGGGCAGAGCCACCCCCGGCACTAGCGGAATATTGGCGGTGCGGATGCCGCGATTGCCCAGATACACGCTGGTGGGGGTCTTGGACGTGCGGCTGATCCCCAGAAGGATCACATCGGCGCTGCCCAGATCCTCGCCCTGGCCGTCATCATGGGCCATGCAATAATTCATCGCCTCGATGCGCCGGTAATAATCAGCGTCCAGCACGCGCTGAGCCCCGGCCTTGCCTTGCGCAGGCGCGCCGAGAAAGCCCGACAGGGTCGCTTCGATGGGATCGAGCACCGCCACCGCCGGCACGCGCAGGAGGGCGCAGCGGTCCTCCAGCGTGCGGCGCAAATCCTGATTGACCAGTGTGAACATCACCACGCCGGGATGAGCCTCGATATGGTCGAGCACGCGGTCCATCTGGCGCGGCGACCGCACCAGGGCGAACAAATGCTCGATGGGATGCACGCCGGGAAACTGGGCCACTGACGCGCGCATCACCGCCATCAGCGTCTCGCCGGTGGAATCGGACACCATATGGACATGGAAGTGCAGCCCGTCGGCTTCAGACTGGACCAGGCCGGATGTCGTCATGCGCGCATTCCGTCTTTGAAACCGGCCAGGCCGGCGCGAACCCCATCGTTAAACCAGCCGTGTGCGCCTGTGAACATCCACCACCCGCCCCCGTGCATAACCCGCGCCCTTGTTCACAGGCGCCGCCCGGTCCGGCCAAACCCTCCACATGCGCCGCGCCGGGCGCCCGGACCATGGCGTAAAACGGCCGGTTTCCTGTTGATATGGCGCATGTGTGGATAGAGCGCCCGTCAAGCCCCGCAACGGCGCCGGGGACCAGCGGCGGGATTGTGCGTTAACGTCTCATCAACTCTGGTTAATACAAGGTTAACGCTGCGCCGGGACCACTCCGGCGCCTGAGTGGAAAGCCGGCGTCCACACCCTGTGGAGTGTTGGCGCCACCGTCGACAAACACCTTTGTCCACACCGGCGCCCAGACTTGCTACTGAACCCCCTCTTTCATTCTTTCATAAAATAAAGATAAGGAAGGGGCCCAGACCTGTGGGCCCTCCTTGCGGCGACCGGCCCGTGCCCCGCCCTATCAGGACAGCGAAGATTGCCATGACCGACAAACCCCTCCTCCAGGTGCTCTCCGGCCAGACCCTCGCCCGCCCGCCCGTGTGGCTGATGCGCCAGGCCGGCCGTTACCTGCCGGAATACCGTGCGGTGCGCGCCCAGCAGCCTGATTTCATTGCCTTCTGCCTTAATCCGGAAGCGGCCTGCGAAGTCACCATGCAGCCAATCCGGCGTTATGGATTTGATGCCGCCATCGTCTTCGCCGACATCCTGCTCTTGCCCTATGGCCTGGGTCAGAAAGTGTGGTTTGAGGCCGGCGAAGGCCCCAGACTTGAGCCGATCACACCGGCTGATCTTGGCCGCCTCTCACCTGACCGGGCACGCGATGTGCTGGCGCCCGTATGCGACACGCTGACGCGCCTGCGCGCGCAATTGCCCGCCGAGACCACGCTGATCGGCTTTGCCGGTTCGCCCTGGACGGTGGCCACCTACATGATCGAGGGCGGCGGGTCGAAGGACCGCTTCAAGGCGCGCGCCATGGCCTGGAGCGATCCAGCCGGGTTTGATGCGCTGATGGATCTGCTGGCCGACGCCACCACCACCTATCTGGCTGATCAGGTGAAGGCGGGCGCCGATGTGGTCAAACTCTTTGATTCATGGGCCGACAGCCTGCCCGATCCGCTGTTTGACCGGGTCGTCATCCGCCCCACCAAACGCATCGTGGACGGTCTGCGCGCCCAAGGCATCACCGCGCCGGTGATCGGTTTCCCGCGCGGCGCCGGGCCCCAGGCGGTGCGCTATGCCGCGCAAACCGGGGTTACTGCGCTCGCGCTGGATCACGGCATGGATTCCAACTGGGCGGCCTCGGCCCTGCCCAAAACCCTCCCCGTTCAGGGCCAGCTGGACCCGTCCGTGCTGCATGCCGGCGGGGCCGCGCTGGATAGCGAGGTTGATCGCCTGCTTTGCGCATGGGCGGGCCGGCCCTATGTGTTCAATCTCGGACACGGCATCAATCTCGAGACCCCGCCCGAGCATGTGACACGTCTGATGGCGCGTCTGCGCCAGGGCTGACAAGCCGCACAAAGGACGACCATGACCCGGCGCATTGCAGTGGTGCTGTTCAATCTGGGCGGTCCGGACGGGCCCGAGGACGTGCGCCCGTTTCTGCGCAATCTGTTCCGCGATCCTGCCATTATCGGCGCGCCGGGCTTTATCCGCGAGCCGCTGGCCTGGTTCATCTCCACCACGCGTGCGCCCTCGGCGAAGGAGAACTACGCCAAGATGGGCGGCGGCTCACCGCTGGTGCCTGAAACCCGAAAGCAAGCCGACGCCCTGGCCGCGGCGCTGGCGAAAGCCCTGCCCGGCGACGAGATCAGGATCATCCTGGCCATGCGCTACTGGCGCCCGTTCGTGAAGGACGCGGTGAAGGAAGTGGCCGCCTTCAATCCCGATGAAACCATCATCCTGCCGCTTTATCCCCAGTTCTCCACCACCACCACGGCGTCCTCGCTCAAAGCCTGGCGCGACGCGGGCGGGCCGCCGGCGCGGGTGGTGTGCTGCTATCCCGAAGACGCTGATTTCATCGCCGCCCACGCCAAGCTGATCGAGGAAAGCTGGCGCAAGGCCGGCTCGCCGGGTAATGCGCGGGTCCTGTTTTCCGCCCACGGCCTGCCGGAAATCGTGGTCAAGCGCGGCGACAGCTATCAGTGGCAGGTCGAACAGACCGCCGCCGCAGTGGCCGCGCGCCTGCCCCCAGCTCTGGGTGATATCGAGATCTGTTATCAGTCCCGCGTCGGGCCGCTGGAATGGATCGGCCCCTCCACCGAAGACGCCATCGAGCGCGCCTGCAAGGATGAGCGCCATATCCTGTTGTCGCCCATCGCTTTTGTGTCCGAGCATATCGAGACGCTGGTGGAGCTGGACGAGGAATATGCCGAACTGGCCGAGGAATACGGC
>JBHYFR010000026.1:0-21131 GCA_051859425.1 Oceanicaulis sp.
CGATATGGTCGCATGACTCAAATGAAACCGCCTCCGGAAAACCCGGGACGCTTCAGTTCCTCACAAACCGCGATCAATACGCCGCCGTTGCGTCAGGCCCCCGCTCGATTCTGAAGAAATCGATACATAACTGACGTATTTACGTCATACAACGCATGTTGAAGTTTGCAAGGCACTCCTGTGCGTTAACGTATGAAGGCTTGGAATTTTCGCGCTGGCAGGGCGCAACACGGGGATTTGCTGCTGTGCACCCGACTGATCAGGCGGCGCCGGACTTCCTCGCATACATGGCGGCATCGGCTTCGGCCATGGCGGTGGAGACGTCGATCCCCGCTTCCAGGGCGCGCACGCCCCAGGCGGCGCCCACGGTCAGTTCGCGGCCCTCATGCAGGATCGGCGTGGTCTCCAGCGTTTCGACCAGTTCACGCGCCTTGCGCTCGGCGATGCTGGCGGGGGTGAGGGTGAGCACGATGCCGAACTCGTCACCGCCCAGGCGCCCCACCGCGTCGGTTTCGCGCACATGGGCCGCGATCAGGTCGGCCACGGCGCGCAGGGCGGCGTCACCCGCCGCGTGGCCATGGGCGTCATTGATCGCCTTGAAACCGTTCAGGTCCAGATAGATCAGCGAGGAGGGGGCGTCGTGGCGCTCGGCCAGGGCCAGGGCCTTGGACACCTCGCGCAGGAAGGCGCGCCGGTTGAGCACGGGCAGGAAGACGTCGCGGTCGGCGAGATTCTCCAGATCGCGCACCTTGGCGCGCAGGGCCTCGGTCTCGCGGCGCAGCTGGTCCACCTCGCCCATCAGCGACAGGAGCGCGCGTTGCACATTGGGGGTCAGTTCCGCTTCGGGCACGCCCATGATGGAGGCGGTGTCCGGCGCGCGCGCCGCGCTGGCGGACGCAGCAGCGGAAGCAGAGGCCGAGCCGCGCGCGGCGGAAGCCGGTTCGCGCCGCACGGCGGCTGCACCGGTCGGGTCGCCTGGACGGATACGCATGGGGCCTTCCCCTGTGCCGCGGGCCTTTGGCCAGCACTGTCGCGCGTGTGCGGTTAAGAAAGCGTTCACCAAACCCCTTGCGCCCAGGCCGGCGCGCAAAAGCGCTGGACAGGGCGCGCCGGGCGCGGCCACCCTTGGCGCCATGACACGGCCTGCCCGCAATATCGTCATCCTCACCGGCGCCGGGATCAGCGCCGAAAGCGGGCTGGGCACGTTCCGGGATGCGGGCGGCATCTGGGCGAAGTTCGATCCCATGAAGCTGGCCACGCCCGAAGGCTACGCCGCCGATCCGGACGCCGTGCTGGCCTTCTATTCCGCCCGGCGCGAAAACCTGATCGGCGCGCGGCCCAACGCCGCCCATCTGGCGCTGGCCGGGCTGGAGCAGGCCTGGATGATGGCGGGGCGCGGCGAGTTCCTGCTGGTCACCCAGAATATCGACGATCTGCACGAGCAGGCGGGGTCGGCCAGCCTGATCCACATGCATGGCGAGCTGTTGAAGTCGCGCTGCACGGCGTGCGGTCATGTCTTTACCGATCGCGAGCCGCTGACCCGGGCGCGCCACTGCCCGTCCTGCGGCGTGACCGGCGGCTTGCGCCCCCACGTGGTCTGGTTCGGCGAAATGCCGCTGGACATGGACCGGATCTATGACGCCCTCGCCCGGGCCGATCTGTTCGTGGCCGTCGGCACGTCCGGCACGGTCTGGCCCGCCGCCGGTTTCGTGCAGGAAGCCAAGGCCGCGCGCGCCTGGACGGTGGAGCTGACCCTGGAGCCGGGCGAGGTCAGCGCGATGTTCGATGAACGCCATTACGGCCCGGCGACGCAAGTTCTGCCCGACTGGGTGAACAGGCTGGAGACCGCAGAATGAAGCCCAATGATGCGCGCGCGCCCGTCCCCCGGCGCAAGGATGACGATCACACCCGCGACGCGGCGGCCGAGCGGCGCGCCTTCATCGAGGCGCGCAGCGGCGCGAACCTCACCCATGTGGGGGGTTATTCCTTCGATCCGGCGGTGACGCGCGGCAATATCGAGAATTTCATCGGCGCCGCCCAGGTGCCCATCGGCCTGGCCGGTCCCTTGCGCGTGCGCGGCGAGCATATCTTGGACGAGGATGTCTATGTGCCGCTGGCCACCACCGAAGGCACGCTGGTGGCCAGCTATAACCGGGGCATGCGCATTCTGAGCGAGGCGGGCGGGGTGACCACCACCATCGTGGAGCGCTACATGCAGCGCGCGCCGGTGTTCCATTTCGACAGCGCCCGCGGCGCGCGCGATTTCGCCGTCTGGGTGGAGGCGCATATGGACGCCATCCGCGCCGCCGCCGAGGCCACCAGCTCGGTGGCCAAACTCTCCCATATCGAGCGCTACGCCGTGGGCCCCATGCTGCATTTGCGCTTCAATTTCGAAACCGGGGATGCCGCCGGCCAGAACATGTCGGGCAAGGCGGCCGATGCGGCCTGCCGCTGGATCGCGGCCAACCATCCCGGCGGCGCGCGCTACACATTGTCGGGCGCCATGGACACCGACAAGAAACACTCCCAGCTCAACGTGCTGCACTCGCGCGGCGCCCGGGTGGTGGCCGAAGCGCGCATCCCCGACGCCGTCCTGCGCCAGCGGGTCGGGACCGGCGCGGCGGATTTGTTCCGTGCACGGCTTAACTCCTTCGCCGGATCGGTGATGGCCGGATCGGCCAATAACGGCATGCACGCCGCCAACGCGCTGGCCGCCCTGTTCATCGCCACCGGCCAGGACGCGGCCAATGTGGCCGAAAGCCACGCCGCCATGACCTATGTGCGCCTGGAAGACGACGGCCAGACCTATTACTGGTCCATCACCCTGCCCGCCCTGATCGTCGCCACTTTCGGCGGCGGCACCGGCCTGCCCACCCAGAGCGAGTGCCTCGACATGCTCGGCTGCCGGGGGCGGGGCAAGGTGGGCCGCTTCATCGAGATTTGCGCCGCGACCGTGCTCGCCGGAGAGGTGTCGCTGGCCGGCGCGGTGGTGGCCGGCGATTGGGTAGAGAGCCACGAAAAGCTCGGCCGCAACCGCTAAAAAAGCGCCTTGACCGGTTTATGACCCGTCAGGGCCTCTCTGATGTCACCTCAAGCCGGTTTCATGTCCCGTAAAGCGGCGTTTGCGTCACATGAAGCCGCCTTTATGTCACCTGAAGAGTCACCAGCTTGCCTTTATGTCACCTGAAGAGTCACCAGCTTGCAGGTGTTGAGGTGGTAGGGCGCCTCCTCTATCGACGCGATTTTGGCGGCGCCGGCCGCCTCCAGCGCGGCGAAACGGGCTTCGTATCCATCGCCCCACACGTCCTCATGGATAGTCGCCACGACGGGGCCGCCCGGCCGGGTTATCCGCACCAGCTCGTCAAACCCTTTGGGGCCCACATGGGCGTGGGTGAAGGCGCCCACGCACACCACGGCGTCGTAACTGTTTGAATCGTATGACAGGGGCCGGGTCATGTCCTCGGTCTGCAGCGTGCGGTAGGCGCCCTTGGCGCGCGCCTGGTCCAGCATCTCCGGTGAGATATCCATGCCGTCAATGGTCGTGAAACCGCGCTCGGCCAGCGCCGCGCCGGCCAGGCCTGTCCCGCAGCCGGCGTCCAGAATCACCGCGTCGCGCGCCACCAGCGCCTCGACCTTATCCGCGGTTACGGCCGGGGCGACATAACCCATGCCCTCAACCGTGTCCTTATCATATGTTTTCGCCCAGTCTTTATAGGTATTGCGGCATTCTTCCGGCCCGCCATCAAGATTATAAATGCGGTTCAGGATAGGGTTTTGGGATGTGGCAGCCATGTGTCACGCTCCTTGTTCGGCTGGAAGGATGCGGCTGCTTATAGCGAATTTCTGCTGCGCCGCAAAATCGGCTGCAGAACTGTCATTTTATTTTAATATGGGCATTTATATATTCAGCGGTGTCTGGCTAAGCCATGGCCCAGGCTCAATCTCCCTCAGGCGATAATGTCCGGGTTGAGGATGTCCTCAAGCCGGAAAATCTCGTCCTTCAGCGACAGCTTGCGCCGCTTTAACCGCATGATTTTTAACTGATCCACCACCCCGCACATGGTCAGGGCGCGCACCTCGTCATCCAGCGCGCGGTGCTCGCTGCGCAAGGCCTCCAGACGCTGGCTGAGCGCCAACTCGTCAACTTCCCCGTCCATGGCGCTGATCGCAGCCTCCACAATGTTGACAGGCGCCGCGCCAGAGGCTGCAGATGCGCCAGATAAATCGGTCAAGATTTCAGAGGCTTGCCCGCGAAAAACGCTCCCGTTCGCGGGGCCGCCCCCTCTTCGGATGGCAGGATATTACACGTTTTCGAGCGCGCCGAAAACGGTTTCCACGAACGCACCCGCCGGCGCCTGAACGCCAAGCCGGGCCGCATACCGCTCCAGCCCCTCCAGGGCCAGGGCCCGCCCGCCCCCATCGCCCCGCACCACGTCGGGCAAGGCCTCAAGCGCTTGCTGTTCAAGGCGTTCCGCCTCCAGCTCCGCGCTCAGGATAGCCTTGCGCAGCGCGCCGGCCGCCTCCGCCTCGACATAGCCGGGCGCGACCTTCAACGCATCACGCGCCGCCCGCAGCGGCTTGACCACGCGCGCGCTCCAGTCCGCTGAAAGAACCAGTGCAGCCTCCAGCGCCGCCCCGGTCTTGCGGCCATGGGCCGCATGCCATGCGATCCAAAGGGCCAGGTTCACGTCCAGCCCCGCCGCCTGCAGGGACAGGCAAGCGGGCTTCACTCCCGCAGCCGGATAGACGGCGAGAGAGAAGTCCCAGAACCGCTCTGGCGCTGTGCTCATGGCTTGCGGGTGCGCGCGGCGGGGCGGGCGCCCTCCTTGATGTCCTCGCCCCAGCGCCGGGTCGGCGTCCAGTCCAGACCGAACAGGTCCAGCGCCCGGCCCACTGACTGGCCGACCATGTCGTCCAGCGTTTCGGGCTTGGCGTAGAAGGCGGGCAAGGGCGGCATGATGATCGCGCCCATCTCGGTCAGCTGCACCATGGTGCGCAGATGGCCCAGATGGAACGGCGTCTCGCGCACCATCAGCACCAGGCGCCGGCGTTCCTTCAACACCACGTCGGCGGCGCGGGTCAGCAGGCTGGACGTCACGCCGGTGGCGATCTCGCTCATGGTGCGCACCGAGCACGGCGCGATCAACATGCCCAGCGTGCGGAAGGAGCCCGATGCAATGGGCGCGCCCACATCGGGCATTTTGTAGAGATGATCGGCCCGTTCGCGAAGCACCGACGGGCTCAGGCCCGTTTCGTAGGACAGGGTCATCTCGGCGGCCTTGCTGGCCACCACATGGCTTTCCACGCCCAGATCGCGCAGCGCTTCAAGCGTGCGCAACGCGTAGACGACGCCCGAGGCGCCCGAGATGCCTACTACCAGGCGCGGCTGGTCACTCATGCTTCACCTTGTGTCAGACTGTCCCGAATGCGGAGCAATTCGTGAATTGCCTTGCCCCCCGGTTTGATGGTTCACTCTACTCCCAACCAGCCAAGGAGGCACCTATGGCCACTGAAGCGCGTATCAAGGAACTGGACGCCCGTCACACCCAACTGGACGCCCGGATCGAGGAAACCCTCAAACACCCCTCCGCCGACACGCTTCAACTCGCCACCCTCAAGAAACAGAAACTCAAGCTCAAGGAAGAAATAGCGCGGCTCCGGCGACGCCAATGAGGCGATGCAGGACGCAATGACGCACCCGTCTTGAGCGGGTCCAGGCGGGGCGGGCGCAACAGCGTCCGCCCCGTTTTCATGCGCCGCGCCGCAATCGCCCATTGCCCAGCCCGGACGCGCCCGCCATGCTGGCAAGCCTTGGGAACGCCCGTTCAGCGCCAGGACACCCATGCCGCGCGTCAGCCTTCTCCTCGTTTTTGCCTTCGTCCTGGCCGCCTGCGGCCCAGCGGCTGTCGAGGATCGGTGCGGCGCCGCGCCGGCCCATCTCCAAAGCGAACGCTACGCCGAGGCGGAGGCCGCTTTTGAGGCCTGTCTCGCCGCGCGCTCCCATGACTGGGAGGAGGAGGCCGCGCTGCGCATGGGGCTGGCCTCCGCCCGGATGGCGCTGGACCGGCCCGGCCCGGCGCTGGAGGCTTATGACCGGATCCTGGCGCTTATCGAGACCCACGCCGGCGATCCTGGTCACCCTGTCGTGCGCCGTAACCGGGCGCTGGCCCTGCTGCGGCTGGGGCAGCCCGAAGCCGCGCTGGATGATGTGGAGATGGCGCTGGCGCGCAGCCCCCGCGACTTGCTGGCCCTTATGATCGCCGGGTCAGCGCAGCTGGAAACCGGTGAGGACGAGGCGGCTGTGGCGGCGTTTGATGCAGCGCTGGCGCTGGCGCCGGACGAAATCGGCGCCCTGGCGGGCCGGTCCGCCGCGTTGGCTGGGCTGGGCCGCCATGACGCGGCGCTGGCCGATGCGCTGGATGCGGTGAGCATTGCGCCGGACGATGCGGGCGCCCTCAACGCGCTGTGCTGGGCGCTAGTCAAGGCCGGACGTGCAGACGACGCCCTGCCCACTTGTGACGCCGCGCTGGAGGCGCGTCCCGAGAGCGGCCCCATCACCCATTCGCGCGCTGCGGCCCTGGAGCAGCTGGGGCGTGTGGATGAGGCGCGCGAGCTTTACGCGCGCGCCTATGAGCTGGATCCGGCCAGCCGCGAGATCGCCGCCGACTATAACCGCACCCGCGAGCCCTGAGTGCCGCCAGATCATCTGTCTGACACCACTTTGACCCCAAGAGGTATCCGCCATGCCCGCGTCTGACCGCGTCGCCATCGTCACCGGAGCCGCCAATGGCATTGGCGCCGCCTGCGCCCGCCGTTTCGCCGAGGAGGGCCTGCGCGTCGTCATCGCCGATGTCGACGATCTGGCCGGAGAGGTGCTGGCCGAGGAGCTGGGCGCGGGCAAGGAGCGCGCGATTTTCGTCCAGTGCGATGTCTCCGACAAGCTGGCGGTCAACAATCTCATGGCCGAGACACGCTCGGCCTTCGGGCGGGTGGACGTGCTGGTCAACAATGCCGCGATCATCGCCGGCGGCGATATCCTGGATCTGGAGCTGGAGGACTTTGACCGGGTGATGGGCGTCAATCTGCGCGGCGCCTTCCTGGTGGCGCGCGCCGCCGCCCGCCAGATGGTCGAGCAGATCGAGGAGGAGCAGACCCGCGCCGACGAATGCCGCCGGCGCTACGCCATCATCAACATGTCCTCGGTCAACGCCATGGTCGCTATCCCCAATCAGCTCGCCTACTGCACCGCCAAGGGCGCGCTCAACCAGCTGACGAAATCCATGGCGCTGGCGCTGGCGCCCTGGGGCGTGCGGGTGAACGCGATCGGGCCGGGCTCGGTGAATACCGACATCCTCAAATCGGTGATGGAGGATCGCGCCGCCATGAAGCGCATCCTCTCGCGCACGCCGCTCAACCGGATCGGCGATCCTGACGAGATCGCCGGCGTCGCCTGGTTTCTCGCGTCACGCGATTCCAGCTACATGACCGGCCAGTGCCTCTATCCCGATGGCGGCCGCCTGGCGCTCAACTATGTGACCCGCCCTGAGGATTATGAGGATTAATCAGCTTGGCGCGGTGGATGCGCTGCAATTATATAGAGATCAAAGCCACAACAATTCTCCTAAAAGTCTTTCATTGACGCCATAAATTGTTATTGGCGCGGTCTGAACGTCGATCCGGATCGGCGCTTTGTGTCAATGCATGGAGCGTCATCATGAAAGAATATCTCGTTTCGGTCATTTCGGCCGTTGGACTTCTCACGGCTGTCGTCGCAGGGGCCGCCTTGGCTGACTCATGCCTTTATAATTGTTATGATCAGTGCAATGAGGACTGGCCCGGGGAGGATGCTACTATAGGTCGTCATGCCCGCTATTGGGGCTGTGGCGTCAGTTGCGGCCTGTGAGCGTGTAGCCTTAGGGCCTCGTGCGGTGGCGGCGCTGGTTGCTATCAGCCCGCTGCTGCTTGAGGGCGGATTAAAACGGAGAATCTGAATGTTCGAATTGCCAGCCAATTGCGACAGCTTGGATTTTGCGCAGATGTCGCCCGCCTATAGTGAATACGTCTACGAATTTCATGGCCCAAATGGACAGCCTATGGGAATGCGAACCACCTTTGACGTCGAGGAGGCAGGTCCGAGCATCTGGCGCGTTTCCGAACGTTCATCGGCTGAGCGGCCCGGAGCGAGCTCAGGAGAGTCCTACACACGCTTTCGCTATGCCATACTGCCAGAAAGTGTTCGGCCTATGCGCACAAACACTAGCGTTTATTATGATTACGGACAGGAAGCGCTGGCGAACATGATGGTCCTGGAGGCGGGCGAAACCGTCGAGCTTCCGGTAACCGTGCGTCTTCGCAGCAGCGGCGAGGAGAGTGTTCTCTCAGATACCTATACGGTTTCTCACGAGGGCTGCACAACTGTGCAAATACGCGGTGAAAGCGTAGCGGTGCACAGGGTGCGCTTTGATCGTTTTTCACCCCGTATTGATAGATCCGGGCGGACAACAATTCGGCGCACAGAGTCAATCAAGGACTATGCCCCACAGTACGGGTGGTGGGTCCGCGAAACCATTCCAAATGTGGGTGGGACGGTGCTGGTTGACGTAGGTGAATAGAGGCATCCTTTTGCATCGATTGGCGTGCTCTGGATACTTCTTTGTGATTTTCGGCGTTGGGGCCTGCCATGAGATGTAGCCGACTTATTCTGGTCGTAGCGGCTGCGTGGGCCACGGGCGCCTGCGGGCAGTTGACCGGGGATCGCGCCCCTCAGGTCGGATCGACGTCGCGATACGAAACGGCAACTGTTGATATCGGGGACATTCGCGCCATCGTGCCGGCTGTCGGAACGTTGCGCGCGGCCTCGGAAGTCGAAGTCGGGGCGGAAATCAGCGGTCGCATCCTCGAAATCCACGCCGATTTCAATGATCCCGTAACCGAAGGCGATCTTCTCGCGCGCATTGACCCTTCGCCCTTCCAGTCGGCCTTGCGGCAGGCCGAGGCCCAGCTGGAGATTGCGCGCGCGGATGCGCGCGCGGCGTCAGCGGACCTCGCCTCGGCGCGTGCAGAACTCGCCCGGATGACGCAGCTCGCCGAACGCGGCGCCAGTGCGCAGGCGCCGCGCGATAATTAGGCCTTTGCAGTGGAGCGCTTTGAGGCGGCTGTGCAGCGGGCAAGCGCCAACGTTGCCCTGGCCGAGCGCCGGGTCGAGCAAGCAGGAATCGATCTGGCCCGGACCGAAATCCGCTCTCCGGTGACGGGGTTCGTGCTCGACCGGCGGATCGAGCAAGGACAGGCCGTCAACGCGGTCCAAAGCGCGCCGACCCTGTTCGTCGTGGCGACCGATTTGTCTGACATCATGATCGAAGCCCAGGTGTCTGAAGCCGATATCGGGCGGATCGATCGCGACATGGAGGTTAGGTTCAAGGTTGACGCCTTTCCGACCTGGACCTTGGGCGGCGGGATCGAGGACATCCGGCGCGCCCCGGTCCGGGTTGGACGTTTCGTCAGCTACACCGTGCTGGTGCGCGCCAATCGCGAACCGATCACGCTTCTGCCGGGCATGACAGCGAGTGTCGAATTTGTCCGGGGCGAGGCGAGTACAGTTCTGCGCATTCCCGTCGCTGCGCTCTATTACCGGCCCGAGAACTTTGTCCCAGAAGTTCCGCGAGAACTAATGGACAGGTGGGAGGTGGCTCGAGGTCCGATGCCCGATGATCCAGAGTTTCGGCGCGCCGCCCTGACAGGTATGGATTTCGGCTATTTGTTCCGACAGGGGAAAAGACGGGTCTTCCGGGCCGGAACGGATGGTCCCGAGGCGGTGCTGATCCGCGTGGGCGCGCAGGATGATGACTATATCGAGGTGATTGAGGAAGAGGGCGGACTTCAACCCGGCGACGAAGTCATCGTTGATGAGCTTGGGACATGACCCCCGCGCGGGGCTCCGGCGAGCCTGTTCTGCAGGCGATCGGAGCCGGGCGTGTCTACGGGCGCGCGAACGCGGCTGTATCCGCCTTGCTCGACGTGAATCTGGCCTTTCATGGCGGAGAGGTTTGCGCCCTGCGCGGCCGCTCGGGGTCTGGCAAGACGACGCTGTTGAATCTGCTGGGACTGCTGGATCGTCCGACGAGCGGGCGCATTGTATTTCTTGGCAAGGACACCAGCCGGTATTCCGACCGCAAGCTGGCGCTGACTCGGCGCGGCGCGCTCGGCTACGTGCTGCAGGATGCTGGCTTGGTCGAGAATATGACAGCGATCAATAATGTCTGCCTGCCTGGCTTTTATGCCGGCTTGTCGGCTCGGCGCGCGCGGGAGATCGCCCAGCGGGCGCTTGGCGATGTCGGCCTTGCGGACAAGGCCGAACGCCGGGTGGGCGCGCTATCAGGCGGCGAGCGCATGCGCGTCGGGCTCGCCCGCGCCTTGTCGCTGGAGCCGCAGCTGATCATCGCCGATGAACCGACCGCCTCGCTCGACGCCGAAACCGCCCATGCCGTCATCGACCGGCTCGCGCGGGCAGCTTCGGCCGGCGCCTGCGTCATTGCGGCGAGCCATGATCCCATCGTGCTCGAACGCGCGACCCGCACCGTGGCGCTGGCCCATGGCCGCGTGGTCACACCGGAGCCGGTCTCGTGAACCGTTTGCTGGCTGTGTTGCGGCTCGCGATGTGGGCGGCGTTCAGCAAGCCCTCGCGGGCGGCGCTGCTCATCGCCACGCTGGGCGGCGGGGCGGCGGGCGTCGCCGTGGCGGCAGGGGTGATGTCCGGCTATGCCCGGGAGATGGAGAGGATGACCTTTGGCGCCTATGCGCGCTCGCTGGTGATCACGGAGAATGCCTTTCTGGATGACCGCTTCGGCCCGCCGCGCTTGGCGGATATCCCCCGCCTGCAGGAGGCGCTGGGAGATTCCATCGAGGCTTGGGCCGCCTGGCGGTCCGCTACGGCCGATGTGCGTTACGGGCGTGAGCAGGCGAATCTTCCGGTGCGCGGCGTGCTGGGCGACTACCGGCGCGAGGCCGATATGCCTCTGGAGGCCGGACGCGCCCTGACCTTGGCCGAGACGCAAGGGGCTGACCGGCTGTGCATCCTTGGCGCCGGTGCGGCGCGCCAGCTGTTCCGCAATGACCCGGCGGTCGGCGAGGCGATCCGCATCAATGGCATATCCTGCGAGGTGGTCGGCGTCTTCGCGGAGGCGGAAAACCAGCTGGCTGAGCGGTATCGTCAGAGCGTGTTTGCGCCCTTCACAGCAGCTGCGCGCTACTTTGAAAACGCTGATTCTTTTCGCGCGACCGGGCCGAATGAAGCGAGTCAACTGACCATCGTTCTGACGCCTGAGACGCGGCGCAGGGCGGCTCTGGTGATCGCAGACCAGACGCTCAGGCGAAGCCATGGCGTGCCGCAGGCGCAGGTCTCCCCATTCGAATATGCCGACCCGGCCGCCCCCACACGGGCGCTGGAGCGCCAGCGCGACCTGATCGCCCGGCTGTTGATCACGATCGCCATCGTGACCGTCGCCGTCGCTCTGACCGGCTATGCGGCTGCGGCAAATGCCGCCGTGGACATGCGCCGGCGCGAGATTGCGTTGCAGATGATGAGCGGTGCGACCGGACGCCTGATCACCGCGCAGGTGCTGATTGAGGGGCTGATCGTTGGCCTTGCCGCTTCGGCGGCCGGAGCGGCTCTGGTGGTGACGGGCGCCGCTCTGGCGCAGACGTTCGCGCGCTTTCCCTTCGATCTCAATCCGGGCGTGATCGCGCTTACCTTCGCAGCAGGCACGCTGACCGGCCTGATTGCCAGCCTTCCGCCCGCCCGCCGGGCGGCTTCGGGATCTCCTGCGCTCAGCGCCCGGGCCTAGGCCGTCAGGGCCTGAGCACCCGGCCTGCAACCGCGTCCAGCTTGGCGATCAAGACCGGGTCGTGGTGGGATGGCGGGGTGATGATGGCGTGATCCAGCGCGTGCTCTATGCCCTGGGGCGAGGGTGTGCGGGTCTGACCCGACAGCGTGCGGGCGAGCGCCCTCAGCATGGCGTGGGCGTGGTGGGTGTTGGCGGCCATGACTTCCAGGATCTCGGCGATCGCCACATCGGCGTCCGGCGCGCGCCAGCAATCATAATCGGTGACCATGCACACGCTGGCATAGGGCAGCTCGGCTTCACGCGCCAGCTTGGCCTCGGGCATGTTGGTCATGCCGATCACATCGAGGCCCCAGGACCGGTAGAGCGCGCTTTCTGCGCGGGTGGAAAACTGCGGACCCTCCATGGCCAGATAGGTGCCGCCGCGCTGCACATGTTCCACGCCCGCCGCCTCGGCCGCGTCGGCCGCCAGCGCCGACAGGCGCGCACACACCGGATCGGCCATGGCCACATGGGCGACGCACCCGGCGCCGAAAAAGCTCTTCTCGCGCGCAAAGGTCCGGTCGACATACTGGTCCACCACCATGAAATGCCCCGGCGCCAGGGCTTCCTGCAGCGAGCCGCAGGCCGACAGGGACAGGATGTCGGTGACGCCCGCGCGCTTGAGCGCGTCGATATTGGCCCGGTAATTGATCGCGCTGGGCGGCACGCGATGACCTTCGCCATGGCGCGGCATGAACACGATGTCGAGACCCTCCAGGCGCGCGCGCACCAGAGCGCCGGACGGCGCGCCCCAGGGCGTATCCACCCGGGTCTTGCGCACATCAGTCAGCCCGTCGAGCGCGTAGAGGCCCGACCCCCCGATCACGCCCAGAACAAAGCGTTCGCCCATTACTCGCTCCTCCAGTAGGCGTCCGGCGCGCTGGTCTGCCAGCGGCTGAGCTCGGCCCAGCCTTCAGCGGCGCGCATGACGGTCTCGATAAACGGGCTCTTGATCGCCTGATAGGCGGCCCGGTCCTTCTTCGTTTTCTCCGCCAGAGCCAGCTTGAAGGCGCCGTAATCGCGCCGCGCCGCAGCGTCCGCGCGCAGATAGTCGCGCATCAGGAAGGTGCGCCGCGCCGCCGCCGCGCCATTGCGGCGCACATGCACATGCACCCGGCGCGATCCCTTGGGTTCGCGGAAATAGAGTTTGCGCCAGTCATCCTCGCCCAGCACCGGCGCGGCGTCGGCATGGGGCGTGTCGCCGGTATTGTCCGGAGCATGGCGAAAGCCCGCCTGGGTCATCGCCTCGACGATGGCGCCGGGTTCGTCCAAGCGGAACACCAGCGCCTGGATATCGATCACATTCTTGGCGGGCAGGCCCGGCACGGCGGTGGACCCGACATGATCCACCCGCAGCGCCAGGGCGCGCAGCGCTCCGGCCACGCGCTCGGCCCACTCATGTCCTTCGTCTACCCAGACCGGATCGGGCTGTGTGACGTCGACAGGGTCCTTTTTCATGTTCGCGTCCGGGAGCTGGGCGGCAGATGGATCCTCTGACTAGCCCAATTCGCGCTCCATCGGAACGGGGCGGCGTCAGCCGGTTTCGAACCCGCTGGCGGCGTATTTCAGCCCGGCGCGGAACAACAGCCAGACAATGGCCAGGCTGACCGCTGCGGTGATGGCTTCGGCGGCGCCGATCACAGCCATGGGCAGGCCGGTCATGTAACACAGCGCCCAGACGAAACCGCCCGCCGCGCAATAGATGCAGACGCCAGCGAACAGGGAGCCTGCCGCCGCGGCGATCGCGTCGGCCAGCATCACGCGCCCGGCGGCGCGCACAGGGATTTCAGTCATCGAAAGAACACCACAAAAGAACACCGGCAATGCTCCGGCATCCATACAGATGCGCCTGCGCCCGACGCTGCGGAAGTGGGCGTGAGAGGCGCCGGGGTGCGGCAGGATGACGCAGGCCCGCGCGCCCTGAACAGGGGATGGCGCACCGTCAGGTCATGGCGCCATGCTCGCCCTCATGATCGCGAAAACAGTTCTCGCCATTTTGGCCGCCGTCCTGACGGGCCAGACCCCGCCGGTTCCTGAGGCGCCGGTCCGGGACACCCTGGATGTCTATTGCTATGAGACCATGCAGCTCAACACCTGGACCGGGGTTTTGTCCGAACGGGGCGGTGACGGGGTCGGGCCGAGCCATTTCATGCTGGACCGGGCCAGCGGGGCGTTTGTGGAAGGTATGGTCGGCTCGAAGGCCTTCGCCACCGGGTCAGGCCGTTACGCGCTGCAGCCGTCCAATCCCTGGTATCCGGACAGGCTCACGGGCGCCATTCCGGGGCGGACCATTTTCTACGGGCTGGACCAGAACAGGTCGGGCATGGCCGTTGTGGTCCATGCGCCGGCCTTCGTGACGGTGTACACCTGTCAGGATATCGAGCCGCCACGCAGCAGCGCTTACGGCTATGAAGGCTGGGGCTTGCCGCTCACACCGCAGTAAGGGCTGTCACTCTGGCGCCAGGACGCGCCAGGTCACCGCCGCGCTGTCACTGCCACACGGACACCGCCGCGTTCGGCGCAGCCCTGGCTATCCGCCGGGCGAGGGTTCCGGTCAGCCGGTCAAAGCTGTCCGCCCGGATACAGGACCAGGGCGCTGGCCAGTGCAGGGCGGAAAAGATCAGCACAGCGCCCTGCCCGGTCTCTATCCGGCAGGATGCGAACAGTCCCCCGGTGACCTTCATGACTGTTACATCATGCAGATCGAGCGAGCGCTCAGCCCCGTCACGCCCGCGCCGCCAGAACAGGCGCCCGCTGTCCAGCCAGACATGCAAGGTGCGTGAGACCGGCCAGGGCCGAACGCTGTGGGCCAGGCGCGAATACTCGCGCGCCGGGCCGCGTTCGGGCGGCATGTCGAGACGGCTGAGGCCATTATAGGCGCCGATCATGGCGTGGCGCGCCGCTTCATCGGGTTCGCTGGCCATGACGCTGGCGAGATCCGGGATCTGGCAGGCCGCGCCAATTGCCAGCAAGGCTCTGGCCGCAGCTTCACGGGTGCGCGGATGGGCGGCTTTCAGCCCGGCGGCGAGCGCGTCACCTTCATCTGGCGGGAGATGCTCAAGCACGCCGCCAAGATGGTCCGCCGCCGCGCGGGCATCGTCGCGCGCTTCGTCATCGCCGGGCGGGGCGGCGTCATGAGCGGCATGGATGCGGTCGAGGCGTTGAAGGATGAGCGCAACGTCCTCCGGGCCGCACTGATCGGCCGCCGCGGTGAGCTTGCGCGAATCCGTTGGCTCTGACGGATGCAGCCCCGCGCGCGCCGCGCGCAGTATGGCGTCCAGCCTGTCTTCGGCCTGATCGGTGTTGCGTCCCATGGGGTTCAGTCTAGGCGCGCTGCATGGTGCGTAAATACCCGGTTCGGGGCGCCTCAGACCGGCTTCAGGCGTAGGGCGTGCAGGCGCTGATAGGTGTCCATGGCCGCATCCGCCACGCCCTGCAGGCGGGCGGGCAGGACGGGCAGATCGCCCTCCGGCCCGGCAAAGCCGGTGCTGGCGTGAACCGCCGCGTACCAGTGGGGCGCCCACACCCCGTCTTCAGGGCGTCCGCCCTTTGGCCAGCTGAGCATGGCAGGGTCGAACCCGATGCCCAGCGCCTTGCACAGGGCGGCGAGGGCGCCGCGCGGGTTGGCGCGGATATCGGCGCTGTCGATGATAAGGGCGGGCAGGTCGCGTGCGGTGACTTCATCGAACAGCGCGCTTTGCTGGGGCACGCCCAGATCGTCCAGCGTGGGGTTCTCGTGGCGCGCGTCAAAGCTCGCGGCCACGCGCGCGGGGTGGCGGATCAGGAACACATTGGCGCATTGATCGAGCCACTCCCGGCCGATTCCGTCCAGCATGTGATGGCACATATGCTTTTGATAGAAGAGCGTTTTGCCGCCCGGAGCCGGCCCGGTGAGATGCGCGATCACGGCGTCCGGATCGGTCTCTCCCGCCGCGATGACCGCGTCGCGCATGGGGTGATCGAGCCCGGTGCGGGCGAGATAGGCGGCGTAGAAGGGTTCGTCGATTACGGCGCAGTCGGCGCGTGAGGCAAACGCGTACATCAGCGCGGTGGAGAGGTTGCGCGGGCCGGACCACATGGCGAGGCGCATGGTCATGCGCCGACAAGGTGTTTGTACAACTCACGAATTCGCGTTGTCACCGGGCCGGCCTCGCCGGTTCCGATCACCCGCCCGTCTATCACGCCTACCGGTGTCTGGGCGCCGAATGTGCCGGTCAGGAAGGCCTCGTCAGCGCCATAGCAGTCCACCAGCGAGAAATTGCGCTCGAAGACCGGGATGTCATTCTCCCTGCATAGATCGATCACTTTGCGCCGGGTGATGCCATTCATGCAGTAATCGCCGGTGGAGGTCCAAACCTCGTCCTTACGCACGATGAAGAAATTGCAGGCGTTCGTTGTGTTCACAAACCCATGCACGTCCAGCATCAGCGCCTCGTCTGCGCCGGCCTTCTCGGCGGCTATGCAGGCCAGAATGCAGTTGAGCTTTGAGTGGGAGTTGAGCTTGGGGTCCTGGGTCATGGGCAGGCCGCGCAAATGGGGCACAGTGGCCAGGCGCACCGGGCGCGGAATGGACGGGCGCGAATGTTCCATGATGATGACAAGAGTGGGCCCCTGACGAGACAAGGAAGGGTGCTGGAAGGGTCGTGTCTTGACCCCGCGCGTCACCATAAGGCGCGCGTGGGCGTCATGGACCATCGAATTGGCGTCACGGGTCTCCTCCAGCGCGTCAGCGAGCGAGTCGCGGGTGCGTCCGATGTCGAGATCGATGGCGCGCGCCGCCTCGAACAAACGGTCCAGATGCTCATCCAGAAACGCCCAGCGCCCGTTATACAGCCGCAATCCCTCCCAGACCCCGTCGCCCAGCATGAAGCCGCTGTCATAGACGCTGACCAGCGCCTCGGCCCTGGGTTTGAGCGCGCCGTTGACCCAGATCAGGATCTGCTCGTTGCGCGCATCCTCCTCGGCCTGGTGGGTGGTGACGGGCTGGGTCATGGCGCGGGCTCCGGTCTGTGCGCCGCCAGCCTAGTCGGTGCAGGCCTCAAAGGTCATCCCCGCCATGGCGCCGCGATGACGCTTTCCACAGGCAAGGGGGATGCATCGGCGCGCCGGACGCGCTATATGCACCGCACAAAACGGTCCCATCGCTGAGAGGGGCGGGCCGTGTGCAAGGAGCCAACGCCATGCAGCTCACCATGATGAAAGCCAAGCTTCACCGCGCCGTGGTGACCCAGGCCGACCTGCATTACGAGGGCTCGATCTCCATCGACGCCGATCTGCTGGAGGCCGCCGGCATCCTGCCCAACGAGCAGGTGGATGTGCTCAACATCAATAACGGCCTGCGCTTCACCACTTACGCCATCACCGCGCCGCGCGGGTCGAAGACGTTCGGGATCAATGGCGCGGCCGCACGTCTGGCCCAGCCGGGCGACCGGATCATCGTGGTGTCCTACGCCGCCATGGACGCCGAAGCTGCGCGCGTGTTCCAGCCCACCGTGGTGCTGCTGGACGAGCGCAATGACGTGGTCAATCCGCCCAAGGCGGCCTGAACCGCGACTTACGCCGACAGGCGCTGTTCCAGCTTTTTAAGAAATCCCATGCAGGCGGTCAGCTCGCTGATGGCGATGAATTCGTCCGGCTGGTGCGCCTGGGCGATGGAGCCCGGCCCGCAGATGACGGTGGAGAAGCCCGCCTCCTGGAACTGCCCGCCCTCGGTGCCATAGGCCACCACGCGCGGGGCGTTGTCGCCGGTCAGCGCGCGCGCCAGCGCCTCGGCCTCGCCCATCTCTTCAGGGCGCAGCGGCGGCACGTCGGACATCACCGTCACGGTGACGCGCGCGTCCGGCGCGGTGCGGCGCATCTCGGCCTCGACCTGGCGCGCCTGCTCTTCCAGCCGGGCGCCCAGGCCCGGCCCGTCATCCCAGGGCGCCGGGCGCATCAGCGCCTCGAACCAGGCTTCGCGCGCCAGAATATTCACCGCCGAGCCCCCGCCCATGCGCCCGATAGTCAGCGTGCCATAGGGCGGATCAAACGGGCTGCCGGCGGGCGCGGCGGCTTTCAGGCGCGAGGCTTCCTGCGTCAGCCAGTGCATCAGGTGCGCGGCATGGGTGACGGCGCAGGCGCCGCTCTCCACCAGGCTGGAATGGGCTTCCTTGCCGGTCAGCTCCACGCGCACCGAGTACAGGCCCTTGTGCCCGCTCACCACCTGCATTTCGGTGGGCTCTCCCACGATCACGCAGGACGGGCGCGGATGGTTTGCGGCGATGCGTTCGATCATGGCGGGCGCGCCCAGGCAGCCCACCTCCTCGTCATGGGACAGGGCGAAATGAACCGGGCGTTTCAGTTTGGCGTTCGCAAAATCCGGCGCCGCAGCCAGCGCGCAGGCGATGAAGCCCTTCATGTCGCAGGAACCCCGCCCGTAGAGCCGGTCCTCGCGCTCGGTCAGAACCCATGGGTCGCTGGACCAGTCCTGACCATCCACCGGCACCACATCGGTATGGCCCGACAGCACCACGCCGCCATCCACATCCGGGCCGATCACGGCATGCAGATTGGCCTTGCTCCCGTCCGCGTTCGGCACGCGCTCGCACCGCGCGCCGAGACCGGCCAGATACGCCTCCACATGGTCGATCAGAGCCAGGTTGGAGTGGCGCGACGTGGTGTCGAAGGCCACCAGCTCGGTCAGCCAGTCGCGGGCGGTTCTGCTCATTGCCCCGTGCCGCGTGCGGCCTGCTCGGGCAGGCTGATCAGCTCCAGCTGGAAGATCAGCGCCTGATTGGGACCGATGGGGCCGCCGCGCGTGCCATCGCGGCCATAGGCGAGATTGGCCGGAATGAACAGGGTCCAGGTCTCGCCCGTGCGCATCAGCGGCAGGGCCTCGACCCAGCCGGCGATCAGCCGGTCAGAGGGGAATACTGCCGGCGCGCCGCGCCCGTAGGAGGAATCAAACACCGTCCCGTCAATCAGACGGCCCTCATAGTGGACTTCCGCGCGCTCGCCCGGCCGCACGATGGACGCGCCCCGGTCAACGGCCTGCTCGATGCGGAACTGCAAGCCTGACGGCAGGGAGAAGACGCACGGATTGGCCGTGTTGGTCTCCAGAAAGGCGGTGGAGACGGCGGCGTTGTACTGGGCGGTGTTCTGGTCGGAGGCCCGCGCGGGAATGTCGAAGGGCGCATCCTCGCCCGTGGCCGTACAGGCGCGCGCCTCGGCCAGCAGAGGGGTCAGATCGGGCGCGGCGGCGGCGGCCTCCTGATCCTCGATGAAGGCGGCCAGGATGTCGGCCACATCGGCCTCCGTGCCATCAAGATCGCCCCGGGCCGGCGCGTCGGGCTCGGCGGGCGCCGGTTCGGGCGCGGGCCGCTCACCGCAGGCGGCGAGCATGAACAGGACGGCGAAAGCGGGCGTCAGGGCGCGGATCATGGGCGGTATCCTCGGGAAGGGGCCGGAATTTGCGGGGCAATCTAGTGTGTTTTGCGCCGCTTTGGCGCCGGGATTTGCAGATCGCGCCCATAAAATTGGCCCCGGCGTGCGAACGCCGGGGCCACAGGGCTCAGGCCATCAGCCTGAGGATCACTCCAGACCGAGAATTTCGGTCAGGAACATGGTCTCGGCCTCACGCTGGAAGTCCCGGTTGGACTGGCGGGCGAAGCCGTGGCCCTCGTCCAGCGCCACCAGATACCAGGGATCGCCCCCGGCCTCGCGCACGGCGGCCAGGATCTGCTCGGCCTCGGACAGTGGCACGCGCGGATCATTGGCGCCCTGGATGATGAACAGCGGCGCGGTGATGCGGTGGGCGTGATTGGACGGCGAGATGCTTTCCAGGAAGGCGCGCACTTCCGGGTCGCGCTCATCGCCATACTCGGCCCGGCGCAAATCCTGGCGGTAACCGGCGGTGTTCTCCAGGAAGGTCACGAAATTGGAGATGCCCACGATATTGATGCCGCCGGCCAGCTTGTCGGAATAGTGCATCAGGCTGGCCAGCACCATGTAGCCGCCATAGGAGCCGCCATAGACCACGATGCGGTCGGCGTCGAATTCCGGCTGGGCGGCGGCCCAGTCGATCAGCGCACCGATATCGCGCACCGAGTCCTCGCGCAGGAACACATTGTCCAGATTGACATATTCATTCCCGTAACCGGCCGAGCCACGGACATTGGGGACCAGCACCGCGGCGCCCAGCTCATGGATCCAGTACTGGAAATTGGCGTTGAAGCCCGGACGCGCCTGAGCTTCCGGCCCGCCATGGATGGAGATGATCACCGGATGGGGGCCATCGCCCTCGGGACGGTGGACGAAGACGGGCACTTCAAGCCCGTCAAAGCTGTCGATATGGACGAGGTCAGGCGCCTGGAAACGCGACGTGTCGAGCCCGCCGACCTCTGACTGGGTCCAGCGGGTGAGCGATCCCGAAGCCAGCTCATAGCTCCAGGCGTCGCCCGGCGACCCGGCCGAGCTGTGCGAGAAGCCGATGCGCGTCCCGTCCGGGCTGAAGCTGACGCCGCCGATAATGCCCACGGGCAGGTCCGGCGCCGGGCGCGCCGCGCCGGTGGCCGCTTCGATGATGTGCAGCTCGGAGATGCCGCCTGCGTTGATCGTATAGGCGATCAGGGACCCGTCCGGGGACAAATCCATGGCCTGCACGTCCCAGTCATGTTCGGCGACCACGCGCTGGGCATTGTCGGCCAGATTGATTTCCAGGATGCGCCGGAACTCCGCCCCCTCGTCACTGACCACGAACAGGCTTTCACCATCAGCCGAGAAGCTGACCGCGCCATAGGACGCAGTCACGTCCGGATTGATCGCCGTGGCCTCACCGCTGGCGATGTCCAGCAGCTGCAGCCGGGTCTCGTTGATCGAGATATAGCGCCCGATCACCATGCGCGATCCGTCCGGCGAGATATCGCGCGGCGTGATCGCGCCTTCGCCGGTGAACACCTCGCGCACCGAGGCCGGGTCCGCCGGGTTGGCGGTAAAGATCGTGTAGTCGGGATTGTCCCAGGTGGTCGACGCGAACGCGATGAACGATCCGTCCGGCGCCCAGGTGAAGCCCTGATTGCGGGTCTGGTCGCGTGTGAACTGCACCGAGCGCGCGGTTTCGGGATCGAACAGGAAGCCCTGGAAGAACTCGTCGCCGCCCACATCGCGGGTGAACACGAACTGGCCCGACCCGTCCGGGCGCACGCTGGCGCCGCTGGTGCGCTCGTCATAGAAGGTGACCTGGCGGCGCATGCCCATGGGCTGGGCCACATG
>JBHYFR010000027.1:0-5241 GCA_051859425.1 Oceanicaulis sp.
GGCCATGGAATTCACGCCGCGCATTACCCGGGCCCAGTCCATGGACGCCCTGTCGTCCCAGTCCAATCTGGCTGGCTATCGCGCTGTCGTGGAAGCGGCCACGCTGTATGGCCGCGCCTTCCCGATGATGATGACGGCGGCGGGCACGATTGCAGCGGCCCGCGTCTTCGTCATGGGCGTGGGCGTGGCCGGCCTGCAGGCTATCGCCACGGCCCGGCGCCTGGGCGCCATCGTGACGGCCACCGATGTGCGCCCTGCGGCCAAGGAGCAGGTCGCCTCGCTGGGCGCCAAATTCGTCGCGGTGGAAGATGAAGAGTTCAAGGCGGCAGAGACCGCCGGCGGGTACGCCAAGGAGATGAGCGACGACTACAAGGCCAAACAGGCCGAGCTGATCGCCTCGCATATCCTCAAGCAGGACGTGATCATCACCACAGCGCTGATCCCCGGACGCCCGGCGCCGCGCCTTTTGACCAAGGCCATGGTGGAGACCATGAAGCCGGGCTCTGTGATCATCGACATCGCCGCAGCCAATGGCGGCAATTGCGAGCTGACCCGGTCGGGCGAGCTGGTGGTCCATAACGGCGTGAAGATCGCTGGCTATGGCGATTTGCCCTCGCGCCTGGCCGCTGATTCCTCGAATTTGCTGGCGCGCAACCTGGTCAATCTCTTTCCGCTTCTGCGCGGGGAGGATGGCGCGCTCAGCCCCCACTGGGACGACGATATCATCAAGGGCATGGCCCTGACCCGGGATGGCGAGATCGTCCATCCCTCGCTCAAAGGAGACGGCTCATGAAACGCCGCTTTGTCCAACTCGCCATCGCCGTGACCGCCATTGTCACGCTGAGCGCTTTTGCAGCCGCCGCCATCATCGCGGGCTAACCGCCACACGCCGCCTTACGGAGCCTGACATGGACGCCGTCGATCCAAATGTTTTCCGCCTGGCGATTTTCGTGCTCGCCGTATTCGTGGGCTATTATGTGGTCTGGTCGGTCACCCCGGCCCTGCACACGCCGCTGATGAGCGTGACCAACGCCATCTCCTCGGTGATCATTGTCGGCGCGCTGATCGCGGCGGCCGCTGCGGCGGCTACTCAGGGCGCGCAATTCGCACAAGGCCTTGGCGTGCTCGGCGTGCTGCTGGCCAGCATCAATATCTTCGGCGGTTTCCTGGTCACCCAGCGCATGCTGGCGATGTACAAGAAGAAAGAACGCCCCGCCAAACCGGCCAAGGATGCGGGATGACCGCTTCGCACATTCCTTCTGTTCAATGATGAAAGCCACAAGCGGCGCGGTTTAGACAACGCCGCCCGCCCCGCCACGAGGCTCCGCCCATGTCAGCTGATTTCGCCGCCCTGCTGTATCTCGTATCCGGGATTCTGTTCATCATGGCGCTGCGGGGTCTGTCCAGTCCGGAAACCTCACGCCAGGGCAATTATCTCGGCATGGCCGGCATGGCCGTGGCCGTGGGCACCACCTTGCTGGTGGTGGATCTCTCCGGGCTTGGCGTGGCGCTGATCATTGGCGCGGTCGCCATTGGCGGCGGCATTGGCGCGCTGATCGCGCGGCGTATCGCCATGACCGACATGCCCCAGCTGGTGGCCGGCTTTCACTCGCTGGTGGGCCTGACCGCCGTGCTGGTGGCGGCGGCCGCGCTCTATGAGCCGGAAGCCTTCGGAATTGCAGCGCCGGGCGGCGGGCTCAAGGCGCTCTCCCTGGTGGAGCTGGCGATCGGGACGGCGATCGGCGCCATTACGTTTTCCGGCTCTATCATCGCCTTCATGAAGCTTCAGGGCCTGATGAGCGGCGCGCCTATCGTGTTCAAGGGCCAGCACTGGCTCAATCTGGGGCTTGGCGTTGCTGCGGCGGTGTTCATCGTCTTCCTCACCGCGTCAGGCGGCCAGGCCAAGACCGCGTTCTGGATCATTACGGTGATCGCCCTTGTGCTGGGCGTGCTTTTGATCATACCCATCGGCGGTGCGGACATGCCGGTGGTGATCTCCATGCTCAACTCCTACTCGGGCTGGGCCGCTGCGGCGCTGGGTTTCACGCTGGAAAACACCGCCCTTCTGATCACCGGCGCGCTGGTGGGGTCTTCGGGCGCGATCCTGTCCTACATCATGTGCAAGGGCATGAACCGGTCCTTCATATCGGTGATCCTGGGCGGGTTCGGCGCTGACGCTGCCGCCGCCGGCGCCGGGGGCCACGTGGACCGCGCGGTGAAGATGGGCTCGGCCGATGACGCGGCCTTCATCATGAAGAACGCCGGCAAGGTCATCATCGTGCCCGGCTATGGCATGGCGGTGGCGCAGGCCCAGCACGCCCTGAAGGAAATGGCCGATACGCTGAAAGCGGAAGGCGTGGATATCGCCTACGCCATCCACCCGGTGGCGGGCCGCATGCCGGGGCATATGAACGTGCTGCTGGCCGAGGCCCAGGCGCCGTATGACGAAGTGTTCGAGCTGGAAGACATCAATGCCGAGTTCGCCACCGCGGACGTGGCCTTCGTCATTGGCGCCAATGACGTGACCAACCCCGCCGCCGAGGACGATCCGTCCAGCCCGATCTACGGCATGCCGGTGTTGCAGGTCTGGAAGGCGCGCACGGTGATGTTCGTCAAGCGGTCCATGGGCTCTGGCTATGCCGGCATCGAAAACCCGCTTTTCTTCCGCGACAACACGCTGATGCTGCTGGGCGACGCCAAGAAGATGACCGAGTCCATCGTCAAGGCCCTGGACTAGGCGCCCGGCGCGCCTAGCGGTCCTCCAGCACCGGATAGGCGGTGCTCATCTTGATGGTCTCCATGGAGAAATGGCTGGAGACGTCATTGAGGTCGGCGATCTGGATGAGCTCCTTGTAGATGGCGTCGAAGTGCTCCATGTCGCGCGCGGCCACCTTGATGAGATAGTCGGTCTCGCCGCTCATCCGGTGAAATTCCAGCACATGATCAAGCCCCGCCACGCCGCGCGCGAAGCGCTCCAGCCAGCGGTCATTGTGCTGATTGGTCTTCACCGCGATGAAGGCGATCAGCTTCAGACCCAGCGCCCGCGGATCGGCCAGCGCCACCTTGCGCACGATGACGCCGCTTTCGGTGAGCCGCTTGACCCGGCGCCAGCAGGGCGTCTGTGACAGGCCGACCCGCTCGGCCAGCTCGGCGATGGGCAGGTCGGCATCCTGTTGCAGCCAGTGCAGGATCTTGCGGTCAATCGAATCCAGTTTTGCGGCCATGATTGGAATAATCTCCTATATACGGATCGCCGAGCGCATGATTTTGGACGCCTTTTCTAAGCGAACTGCGTCATCCTTCCAAGCATCCTCGGCCTGGAAGGGAATGGACCGTCATGATCAAGCGCGCCTTCACCGAACACCCCGAATCTGTCGGCGAGAGCTATGGCGAGCATCTGGTCCAGGCCTCGTCCTTCGGTTTCGCCATGATCGGCGGCGGTTTCGCCTGCCTGATCCACGGCCTGTTCCCGTTCCTGTTCGTGAAATCGGGATCGCGCTGTATCGAGGATCTGCACCGGCGCATGGTGACCCATCGCGACCGGCGCCAAGCGGCTCCTGCACCCGCCGCCACGCGCCGCCCGGGCGAGGCCTAGTCGCAACGGTCGCATCTGGCCGTGTGAAGCGAGTTCCATCGTGATCTTTCTCTGGCGGCCGCGCGCCGCACTTCCTCTGCTGCCCGGGCTGACGCTGGCGCTGGTGCTGGCTGGCGCGGCGCTTCTGGCTGCGGGCGTGACGCCGGCCTGGCTCGGCGCGCCGGCGCTGGCCCTGCTCGCAGGCATGGCGTTGCGGGCAGGGCTTCGCGGCGCACCCGCCATGATCGAGCCGGGTCTGGCCACCGCCTACGGCCCGGTGCTGAAAGCCGCCGTGGTCCTGCTGGGCCTGCGTCTGGGCAGTCATGATATTGCCGCCATAGGTTGGTCCGGCGCCGGGCTGGCCGTGGCCGCCGTGGCGATCGGGTTTGCCGCGACGCTGGCGCTGGCGCGCCTTCTGGGCGTGGACCGCGACATGGCGCGCGTTATGGCCGCCGGCGTGTCCATATGCGGCGCGTCGGCCGCGCTGGCGGCTGGCGCCGCGCTCAAGGCCCGGCAGGAAACCGTCACCACAACACTGGCCGCCATCACCCTGATGGGGGGGCTGGCCATGGTCGCCATCCCGGTGATCGCCCATGCCGCAGGCCTGAGCACGCTGGCGGGCGGGGTGTGGGCGGGGGCGTCCCTGCACGAACTGGCCCACGCCACCGGCGCGGCCTCGGCCATGGGCGAGGAGGCGGGCGCGGCGGGCGTCAGCGCCAAGCTGATCCGCGTGGCCATGCTGGCCCCCGTCCTGATATTGCTCGCCCCGGGGGGTGCATCCGGCGCCACCGGGCTGGGCCGGCTTCTGCCGCCATGGTTCGTCACCGGTTTTGCCGCCGCCGCCTTGCTGGCCTGGCAGGCGCCTTTGCCGGGCGCGCTCATCGACGCCAGCGCCTGGCTGGCCTCGCTGCTGTTCTGTGCGGCTCTGGCGGCGCTGGGCCTGGCCATCGATCCGCGCCGCATCACACGGGCGGGCTGGCGCCCGCTGGTGCTGTGTGCGCTGGCCTCCCTGATCCTGCTGGGGACCACCTTCGCCGGGGCTGCGCTGTTGCTGTAAGCGGTCAGCTTTCACGCTGGACATCACATAAACATATCTTTATATCTGATATCGCGCCGATTTGAGCTTCAGCTTGCGGGCGCGGAACAAGTGCGGCTAAAGCGAAGCGACTGGATGGTTCATACGCCCGATCTGCGGCGTACGCGTATTCAGACGCTGTCTCCTGTTCCCGTCCGTGCGCCTGAGCGCCCTGTTGTGACCGGAGACTGCCATGACCGCCCTTCTGTCTGCCCCCAAGCCCGTCCAGACCCTCCCCGCATCCCCGGCCATGTCCGCCCCGGTCCGGCTGGAAGCGCGCCTGGCTGCACGCCGGGCGCAGCGTCCGCTGCGCACCGTCGTGCTGGGATGCGGCGTGGTGGGCGGCGGCGTGATCGAGCGCCTGACCGATCCGCTGATCCTCACCGCCATTCTGGCGCGGACGCCGCGGGGCAGGGACGCTTTCCCGGCGCCGGTTTTCACCGACGCCGACCCCGTCTTCGCCACGCGCCCTGATCTGGTGATCGAGGCGCTGCCGGGCGGCGCAGACGCCGAAGCCCTGCTCGCCCGGGCCGTGGCGCAGGGCTGCCACGTGATCAGCGCCAACAAGGATGTGGCGGCGCGCCGGCCTGAC
>JBHYFR010000027.1:5251-21018 GCA_051859425.1 Oceanicaulis sp.
CAACCGGGCGGGGGCGCCGCCCCGCCGTGCCCTGACCCGCGCGGCGGGCGCCGGGGGCGGGTGTTCCCCAAACCCCGCCGCGGTGGGGGGGGCCGCGCCGGTGCTCGAAACCGTGTCGCGCCTGGCCGCATCCGGCGCTCGCGTCGCACGGGTGCGCGGCGTGCTCAACGGTACCTCCAATTTCGTCCTGGACCGGCTGATGGCGGGCGAGAGCCTGGACAGCGCGGTCGCCGCCGCGCAGGCGGCCGGCTTTGCCGAAGCCGACCCCAGCGCGGATCTCGACGGGCTGGACGCCGCCAACAAGCTGGTCCTGATCGCCCGCGAAGCCTGGGGCGTCAGCCTCGATCCTGCATCGGTGAGCCGCGAATCCATCTCTCACCTGCCGGCCAGCGCCGCCTTGAGCGCACGCCGCCAGTCACGGCGCTTGCGTCAGGTGGCGCTGCTTGAGCGGATTGGCAGCCGGGTGCGCGCCCATGTCCGGATTGAAGCGCTGGCCGAGGCGGACGCGCTGGCGCGCACGCGCGAAGAAGGCAATTGCGTTGTGCTCAGCCCGGAACGCGGCGCCCAGGTGATTGTTGCGGGCAGGGGCGCCGGACGCGCGCCTACGGCCGCCAGCATGCTGGGCGATGTACACCGGCTGATCGCGGCGGTGTGTTCATGACCGTACTGGCAAGGCAGACCGGCCCGGCATCCTGGCCGGTGGAAGACATCGTGTGCGGCTTCGCAGCGCGCAGCGGCGGCTGGTATGAAGCCACCGGACGCCTGGCCGGCGCCCCGGACGGGCCGGTCACCGTAGTGCTGGGCGGAATCTCCGCCGGGCGCAGGCTGCTGGCGGATGCCGACGGCGCGGGTTGGTGGCCCGGCGTGGCCGGTCCGGGCGGTGCGCTGGATCCGCGCCGGGGGCGTTTTTTGAGCCTTGATTTTCTCGGCAGCGAGGCGCGGCCCTTTCCCAGCGTGAATGATCAGGCCGACGCGGTCCTCGCACTGGCGGACGCCGCCGGGATTGACCGGTTTACGCTGGCCGGAGCGAGCTATGGGGGCATGATTGCGCTGGCCATCGCCGCAACCGCGCCAGGCCGCGTGGTGCGGGCGGACATTTTATGCGCGGCGGCCCGGCCCCACCCGATGGCGGCGGCCTGGCGCTCCATCCAGCGCGAGATCGTGCATCTGGGGCTGGACACCGGGCGCGGGGCCCAGGCGCTGGATATCGCCCGGCGCCTGGCCATGACCACCTATCGCACACCAGAAGAGTTCGCCGGCCGCTTCGCCAATCCGGCAGAGGCTGACAATTATCTGGCCGTCTGCGGCGCACGCTACGCCGCGCACACCGACCCGGAGCGGTTTCTGGTCCTGTCCCAGTCCATGGATGCGGTGGACATAGCGATTGAGACGATCCCGGTTCCGCTGCGGTTTCTGGCGATCAATTCGGACCGTTTGGTCCCGGTGGAGGACATCGAAGCCAGCGCCGCGCGCGCCCCGCGCGCCAGCCTGACCCGGATCGACAGCCTCTACGGCCATGACGGCTTCCTCAAAGAGGTGGAGGCGGTCAATGCCTTCCTGGCGGGGCGGTCATGACGCGGTTAAGCACGCGGGCCACGCGCGCCGGGATCAATGCGGATCCGGTCCAGGGGGCCGTGGTGGCGCCGGTCAGCCTGTCGGCCG
Organism: Oceanicaulis sp.; assembly: GCA_051859425.1. Classification (GTDB taxonomy): domain Bacteria; phylum Pseudomonadota; class Alphaproteobacteria; order Caulobacterales; family Maricaulaceae; genus Oceanicaulis. The sequence continues at coordinate 6,914 of JBHYFR010000027.1, forward strand.
CCTATCGACGCAAGGATCCGGCCGCGCCCGGCCTGTTCGATTATGCGCGCACGGCTCATCCGGGCCGCGACCTGCTGGCGCGCGCCATCGCCGATCTGGAGGGCGCAGCCGGAGCGGTGGTCACCGCGTCTGGCATGGCGGCCATCGACCTTGTTCTGAATGATCTGCCCAATGGCGCGCGGATCGGGTGCGCCCATGATTGCTATGGCGGCACGCGGCGACTGTTTGATGCGCGCGCGCTTCAGCGCGGATTTGATCTGGTCTATGCCGACTGCACCGATCCGGAGGCGCTCGTCCGCGCGCTGGCGCCTGGTGCGGCGATGGCATTCTTCGAGACGCCATCCAATCCACGCCTGCGCCTGACCGATCTCGCCGCCGCCTGCACGCTGGCCCGCAAGGCGGGCGCGCTCAGCGTGGTGGACAATACCGTCCTGTCGCCGGCGCTGCAGCGCCCGCTGGAACATGGCGCGGATGTATCGCTGGCCTCCATCACCAAGCTGATCAACGGCCATTCGGACATGGTGGGCGGCGTGGTCTGCACGCGCGATGCGGCCCTGGCCGAACGGCTGGCCTGGTGGGCCAATGCCGCCGGGACTGGCGGGGCGGCGTTTGACGCCTTCCTGGCGCTGCGGGGCTTGCGCACCCTGCCGGTGCGTGCCCGCGTCCAGTCGGAGGCCGCCGGCGAAATCGCCGTGCGCCTGACCGCCCACAGGGCTGTTGCGCGGGTGGATTATCCGGGCCTGGCCGGTCATCCCGGCCACGCCGTCGCGCTCCGCCAGCAGGACGGGTTCGGACCGCTTTTGAGCTTCGAGCTTCATGCCGGAACGGATGCGGCGCGGGCCTTGGCGCAGACACTCGATCTCTTCACGCTGGCCCAATCGCTGTGCGGGGTTGAATCGCTGGTTTCCATTCCCGCCGTCATGACCCATGCGGCCATGAGCCCGCAGGCGCGCGCGCAGGCCGGGGTGGGCGATGGTCTGGTGCGCCTGTCCATCGGTCTGGAAGATGTCGAGGATTTGTGGGCCGATCTCGATGTGGCGTTGAGCACGCTTTAGTCAAAACGCTGTGCGAAAGCGGGTGCCGCGCGGGCGCGAAGCCCGCTAGTGTGCAAGGCGTATCACTGCACGCACATAAGGGAGATTTCTCGCCATGGCCGCTCCTCTCGGCTCCAAAGCCAACCCCTCCCAGTTCGACTGCTATCCCGATCTGGCCGAGGACGAGCCCTATTTCGTCATCCGCGCCCATGACGCCCTGTCCAGTGCGCTGGTGGAGCTGCACGCCTATATCGGTGCGGGACAGTCCGGGGCGGCGCACAACAAGCTGGCCGAAATCATGGAACTGACCCGTGATCGCGCGCCGCGCCCTGCCGGCAGCCCGAAATATCGCGAGACCTTCGCCATCTCCCAGTCCATGGAGCAATGGCGCGACACGCACCCCAAGAGCTGACAGGCCACACAGAAAGCCCGGCGCGCCAGGGAAAAGCGCGCCGGGCCTGTCAGGCGAAGCAGTTTGGTCAGCGATCAGACGCGGCCGGGCGCACCCATGCGGGGGGAGGGGTGGCGCGCCCGGCCGGTCCGTCACTCAACAGCTCAAATCAGGCGGCGGACGCCTTCTTTGCGCCGGAGAGCAGTTTGGCGCCGGTGCGGCCATTGACCTCGATCCGGCGCGGCTTCATGGCCTCGGGCACTTCGCGCTCGAGGCGGATGGTCAGAAGCCCGTTCTCAAGGCGCGCATCGCGGACCTGGATATGGTCAGCCAGGTGGAAGCGGCGCTCGAACGAACGCTCAGCGATGCCCCGATGCAGGAAATTGCGCGCGTCCTGAGTGTCGTTGACCGCGCGCTTGCCGGCCACGGACAGGACGTTTTCCTGGACCTCGACATCAATGTCCTTTTCCGAGAAGCCCGCCACAGCCAGCTCGATCAGATACTCGTGCTCGCTGACCTGCTCGATATTGTAGGGCGGGTAGGCGACACCGGTCTCCTGCTTGGCGGCGGTGTCGATCATGTCGGCCAGCCGGTCAAAACCGACAATGGTCCGGTAGAGCGGGGTGAAATCGACAGTACGCATAGTGATCCTCCTTCGAAGCGATCTGGCGTGATCCCTGACGGGAGTGCGCCCTTTGCTGTTGCTGTTCCCTGTCGTGCGGCCCGCATCAGCAGCACCGCACGCGAGGGCGGTTCAAACGTCAGGCCCCGTCTGGCGGCCCGACGATTGCGATGTGGGAATCGATTTTGCGGTCTTCAAGAGGCGCCCCGCCGACTTGCCCGGCGGGCGTGCTTTGGCCATGACTTGTGACCCCCGCAGCAATGGAGTGCCCCCATGATCCGGTCCGCCCGTACACTGTCTGTCCTGGCGTGCTGCGCCGGTATCAGCCTTTGGCTGTCTGCCTGCGGCGGTGGCGGCTCCGATCCCGAAGCGCCGGCACCGGACGATCCGGCTGCAGAGGTGGCTGACATGATGCCGGAGGCGGGTTCCGGATCGGAAGCGGCGGAGGATCTGGACTTTGCCCGGCTGAGCGATGTCACGGCGGCGCCCTGGCGTGACGGGGCGGCGCGGGCGCGGGATGCAGCGCGCAATCCTGTGGATACGCTGGAGTTTTTTGGACTGGACCCGGCCTCCGCCATCGTGGAGATCTGGCCGGGCGGGGGGTGGTATACCGACATCCTGGCGCCGTGGATAGCGGCCCATGGCGGGCGCTATGTGGCGGCCTGGCCGGCGGTGGAGCCTGATGATGCCGGGGCGGTAGCCCTGCGCGCGCGGTTCGCGGCGCGCTTTGAGCGACCCGCGTTCGGTGATCTGACCCTGACCTCGTTCGGCCCCGAAGGCTTCGCCAGTCTGGAGCCTGCCTCGGTGGACGCCATTGTGACGTTCCGCAACACCCATAACTGGATGGCCGGGGGCTTTGTCGAGGAGGCGTTTGAGGCGATGTTCGAGGCGCTGAAACCCGGTGGGCTGCTGGGGGTGGTGGAGCACCGTCTACCCGCCAGCCGGGTGCAGGATCCGCGCGCCGGTTCGGGCTATGTGCAGGAAGACTACGTGGTCGCGCTGGCCGTTGAGGCGGGATTTGAGCTGGTGGCCGCCAGCGAGATCAACGCCAATCCGGCCGACACCGCCGACCATCCCTTCGGGGTCTGGACCCTGCCGCCGGTGGGCCGCACCTCGCCCTTGGGCGAGCCCCATGATCCCGCCTTTGACCGCACCCCTTTCGAAGAGATCGGGGAATCGGACCGCATGACGCTGCTGTTCCGCAAGCCGGCCAGCGAAGAATGATCGCTGCACTGGCCATGGCGCTGGCGCTGGCCGGGACCCCTGTTCCTGAGGCGCGCATCGTGCCGGCCGAGCGCGTGTTTGCCTTCTGGACTGAATACAACGCCCTGCCCGAAGAGGAGCGCAGCGCCTTCACCCTGCGCTATGGCCTGGGCGGCGAAGGACCAGGCGGCGATGACTGGCGCTTCTGGACCGCGCTGGAAGGCGAGGACTGGGTGGAGATCACCCCGGGGCTGGACGGCGTGGTGACGCCGCCTGATCCCGACCGGCTGGCGGCGGGTCTGAAGCTCGCCACCAACGCCCCGCAAGGCGCGGTGCGCGCCGAGGTGCAGTTTGCGCTGAGCGCGGCGCCCGCGCGCGTTTACGCCCTTGAGGAATTGCAGGCGGCACTTGCCCAGTCGCGCGCCGCGCTGCGCCGCCAGCTCGGCCTGCGCGCCCTGATCGCGCCGCGCCCGCGCCGGATCGAGTTCGTGTTTGACGGACCAGCGCCGGACGCCTTCGTGCATTTCCCCGACGGGCGCAGGGCGGAGATCATGGGCGTGTTCGAGCACGTGGTGGAATTTGATCCCGCCGCGCGCAGCTGGCGCGGCGCCGAGAGCGTGCGCTTTGACCGCGCCCCGCTCTACGCCCGCATCGTGGTCGCCAACTGAACCCAGCGTCTATTGCGCCGGGCAGCGCCCGCCGGTCAGACGCGAGACCGCGTCGGCGTCACCTTCGGTCTCCACAGGCGTCACGCCCAGAAGGCAGGTCACCAGCATGTACATGTCCAGGTGCCGCACCGGCCCTGTGCGTTCGCCCGCCGGGAAGGACGGGCCCGCGCCGATCAGCACGGTGTGCATGGAGGGGTCATTGGCGTCATAGCCGTGGGTGCCGCGCATGGTCAGCGGGCGCGTGGGCTCGGGCAATTGCCCCGAGGTGAGCATCCAGCCTGCATCCGCCATGATGAACACGTCCGGCCCGCGGGTCGGGTGATCGATGCGGATATGGTCGGGCATTTCGCCGCGCCGCCAGACGCGCAGGTTCGGGTGCAGATCCTTCATGGCCTGATAGGCCGCTTCGGCGGCGGCGGGATCATCGGCGAAGAGATTCATATAGGGCTGATAGGAATTGCCCCAGCGCCCGTGCACTTCGGGGATGAACACGCTGTCGATGTCAAAATGATCGTCGATAGTGATGACCCGGTCGGTGCTGATCTCCGCCATGCCGTGATCAGACAGGAAGATGAAGTCGGTGCGCTCCAGAAGGCCGCGCGCGTCCAACTCGTCGATCATCTGGCCCAGGATCGCGTCCACGCGCTCGATCTGCGCTCCGTAGCCGTCCGAATCCGGGCCATAGCGGTGGCCGGCGCCGTCCGGCTCGTCAAAGTACAGCGCAATCAGGCGCGGGCGCAGCTCTGACGGGCCGTCCAGCCAGGTCATGGCCGCTGCCGGCCGGTCCTCATAGGGCATGGTGTGGTGATAGGGGAACCAGCGCGTGGGCCGGTCGCCATCAAACTGGTTTTCCGAGCCCAGCCAGAACTGGATCGCGGTGCGCACACCTTGACGTTCTGCGGTGATCCAGAACGGCTCGCCATGCCACCAGCGCGCATCGCGCATGCTCTGGGGGTTGGTGAAGCGCTCATTGAGCTCCCGGTCCCAGGTATTGTTGTTCAGAATGCCGTGATCCTCCGGGTGCAGACCGGTGGCCATGGAATAGAACTGCACGAAGGTGGAGGTGGGCGTGACCGGGATCAGGTGCTCGGCTTGCATGCCGCGCGCGGCCAGGGCGCGCATGTTCGGAACGTCGTAAAGCTCCAGCGAATCCCAGCGCAATCCGTCCACCGCGAACAGCACCACCAGCGTCTCGTCATCGGCGGACGCGGCGCGTGCGCTGGCGGCGGGCTGTGTGGTGGCGGCGCAGGACGCCAGAACAAGCGCGGCGAAGGGCGCGGCGAACAGGGCGAGCGGGCGCAGGCGGTCGAGCATGGGAAATGTCCTTGCAGCGGTGGAGGATGAATCCTCTACCCTGCCCCTATGACAGCCCGGCGACAGGGTCAATCACGACAACGTGCGCTCAGCACCGGATCAGGCCGCCGCACACCTCCGGCGCGCCCTGGCAGCACTCATTGACCAGAAAGCCCAGAAGATCGCGCACCGCATCGAAATCGGGCGCATAAATGCGCTGGCGGCCATCGCGGCGCACGCTGACCAGCCCGGCCCCCAAGAGCACGCCGAGATGGGACGACAGGTTGGAGGCGCTGACCTGCGCTGCTTCAGCCAGCGCGCCCGCCGCCAGACCGTCGGGCCCGGCGCGCATGAGGGCGCGAAACACTGTCAGCCGGGTTTCATGGGCCAGCGCGCCCAGCCGGACCGAAGCCTGCAGGGTCGGCGCATCCGGAGCGGTGGCGAGGGCGTTTGCGGTCATGGGCCGATCCTCATTTCAATATCTATTGAAATGTTTGAATGGGGATCGTATCACAGCGCGGCGAGGCAGCAAAACCGGGCTGATCCAAGGGGCGTGCCATGAACATACTGATCCTGTGCACGGGCAATTCGGCCCGCTCTATTCTGGGCGAGGCGCTGTACAACGCGCTGGGCGAGGGCCGCGTGCAGGCTTTCTCCGCCGGGTCCAATCCCAAGGGGGAGCCGCATCCTGAAGCGCTCGCCACGCTCAAGCGCCATGGCCATGAGGTGTCAGGCTTGCGCTCCAAGCGCTGGGATGAGTTCGAGGCGCCCGGCGCGCCAGTGATGGATGCGGTCATCACGGTGTGCGATTCGGCCGCCAGCGAGCCCTGCCCGGTCTGGCCCGGGGCGCCCGCCCGCGCCCACTGGGGCCTTCCAGACCCGGCCAATATCGACGATGCTCAGGCCTGCCGCGCCGCATTCGAGGCGACCTATGAGGCGCTGGCCGCGCGCATCCGCCATGTGCTGGCCTCGGGCGCAGGGGCGGAAGACCCCCGGGGGCTGAGCGCCGCCCTCAAAGCCGCCCATGAGGCTTGCTCATGACCGAAGCCGCCAAGACTGAACCCGCCGGAATCGGCCTGTTTGAAAAATGGCTCTCGCTCTGGGTGGCGCTGGCGATTGGCGCTGGCGTCGGGCTTGGCGCGGTCTTCCCCGACGCCTTCGCGGCGCTGGCGGCGATGGAATACGCCTCGGTCAACCTGCCGGTGGCGGTGCTGATCTGGGCCATGGTCTACCCCATGATGATCAGCGTGGACTTCACCAGCCTCGCCCGGGTGCATGAAAGGCCCAAGGGACTGATCATCACCCTCATTGTGAACTGGCTGATCAAGCCTTTCACCATGGCGGCCCTGGCGGTGGTGTTTTTCGAATACGTGTTCGCGCCCTTCATCCAGCCTGAGGACGCCGCGCAATACATCGCCGGGCTGATCATTCTGGGCGCCGCGCCGTGCACGGCCATGGTGTTCGTCTGGTCCCAGCTCACCAAGGGCGATCCCAACTACACGCTGGTCCAGGTGGCCGCCAATGACGTGATCATGGTGTTCGCCTTCGCCCCCATCGTGGCGATCCTGCTGGGCGTCACCGACATCACCGTGCCCTGGGACACGCTGCTTTTGTCGGTGCTGCTCTATGTGGTGATCCCGCTGATCGCAGGCGTCGCCACACGGCTCTGGCTGACGCGCGGGCGCGAGCGGGCGGCGGGCGAGGCGCGGGTTGCGGGCTTCACCGGCCGGGTCAAGCCGGCCTCGGTCATAGGCCTCATCGCCACGGTGGCGCTGTTGTTCGGTTTTCAGGGCGATGTGATTCTGGAGCGCCCGCTCGTGATCGCCATGATCGCGGTTCCGCTGCTCATTCAGGGCTATGGCATTTTCGCTGTCGCCTATTTCGCCGCTTGGGCTTGGAAGACGCCTCACACGATCGCCGCGCCCTGCGCGCTCATCGGCACTTCGAACTTTTTCGAGCTGGCGGTCGCCGTGGCCATCGTCCTGTTCGGGGTCAATTCCGGCGCGGCGCTGGCCACCGTGGTGGGTGTGCTGGTGGAGGTGCCGGTGATGCTGTCGCTGGTGGCCCTGGCCAACCGTACGCGGCGCTTCTTCCCGGAGGATTGAGCCCATGAGCTCACAGACGCCCCAGCTGGACGAGGCGAGCTTCCAGACGCCTGACCGCGATCAGCTCTTCCCGCCCGCGCGCAGCACACACCGGCCGCGCATCCTCCTGCTCTACGGATCGCTCCGGGAGGTGTCCTACAGCCGCCTGGCGGCGGAAGAGGCGGCGCGCATTCTGGAGCGGCTGGGCGCGGAAACCCGCTTCTTCAACCCGTCCGGCTTGCCCTTGCCCGATGACGCCGGGGCGGACCATCCCAAGGTGGCCGAGCTGCGCAATCTGGTCACCTGGTGCGAGGGCATGGTGTGGTCGAGCCCGGAGCGCCATGGCGCCATGACCGGGATCATGAAGGCCCAGATCGACTGGATCCCGCTATCGCTGGGCGCGGTGCGGCCCACGCAAGGCAAGACGCTGGCGGTGATGCAGGTGTGCGGCGGCTCGCAAAGCTTCAACACGGTCAATCAGCTGCGCGTTCTGGGCCGTTGGATGCGTCTGATCACCATCCCCAATCAGTCCTCCATCGCCAAGGCCTGGGCCGAGTTCGGACCCGACGGACGCATGCGGCCCTCGCCCTATTACGACCGCATCGTGGATGTGATGGAGGAATTGGTGAAATTCACCCTCCTGACCCGCGACAGCGCCGGTTACCTCGTGGACCGGTATTCCGAGCGCAAGGAGAGCGCGCAAGAACTGATGGCCCGGGTCAATCAGGCCGCCGCCGGAATGCATAACGCCGCCCCGGATCACTCCGGGACGGCGTCATGACAAACGGGTTTGGCCGTCTGACCGGACCGCTAGAAGCGGAAGGCCAGGCCTACCGAGAACACATTGCTCTCGAGCGCCAGATTGCCGCGCTCGCGCGTTGCGTACTGGGCGTTCAACTCGACCCCGTTAGACAGGATCGCTGCGGCGCCGACCGATAGTTCAAGCCAGTCGCTATCCTGCGACACGCCGGTGTCGAACAGGATGGCCCCTGTCCCGCCCGTGCTGGCGAAGTCGCCCACCACGCTCTCACCCGTCGTGCTCAAGAGGTTCGCATAGCCGATATAGGCGCGCGGCTCGATGACCGCATTGCCGGCCGCGATGCTGTAGCCGAGATCGACACCGGCCCGCGCCACATGGCGTGTGTAGGTCTCATCACGCAGCGTCATCGACGCCAGCGGCGAGCCGCCCAGACGTTCGCCCGACAGCTTGGTCTGGCTGAGGTTGAGGCTAATGGAGGGAATGACGCGCAGGGCTCCGTCAACATGCTCGTAAGCCCCGGTGACATTGGCGTCCCAGGTCCGCCCGCTCAGATCGCCGGTCACGGGCAAGGCCAGCCCGCCGACGGCAGCAGTGCGTCGGGTGCGGGCGTCATGCTCGGCCCAGCCGGCGCTGGCCTGGGTGATGAGATTGCCCTGGCGAAGCGAGACGTAGGCGCTGGCCTGGATGGTTTCGGTGCGCGTGTTGGCCGCCCCGCCGCCGGGCAAAGCCTGGTCTGCCTCCGAGCTGGCGAACCCGATTGCGCCGCCCAACCGCGCGCCCTGCGTGATGGTGAAGTCAGCCCCGGCCAGCGCGTAGGCGCCGTCAATACCGGCTCGCGGGGAGGCGAGCGAGGTGAGGGCCGACCCGTCGATCAGCCCGGCGGAGAAGAACACCGAACGGCCTTCGCCGGCGTCATGCACCACCGGCTCCGATCCACCAGCCTGGCGGGCGATCGCCGCGAGGCTGGCGCCATCCATGGACTGGCCGGCTTCCGATCCGAGCAGCGAGAACATCGCCTGGGCTCCGCCTGTCGAGGTCGACCCCGGGCTCTGGATCATGCGCTGGCGCAGCGCCCCGGCGAACAGATCGCCATGGAGGGCTGCGGTGCGGCGCAGGTGCCAGCTTTCGTGAGGGACGAGGTTTTCCAGCGCGTCGCCCAATGGGCCGGCCGGGACCAGGTCGATGACGTCATAGAGCCCGCTCAGCGGACCGGCTCCGGCCGCCTGGCTGGCGCGCTGCTGGTCGAGGCGCTGGGCCAGGTTGAACTGGGCCGGGGTGTCAAAGTCGGTGAACCCGGCGAAGGACGCTGCGCGGATCTCCACATCCACCCAGCCAGCGCCGTAGACCGGGGCGAAGAACAACACGCCGGGCAGATCGGTCAGCGCGCCGGCGAACTCGCCCACGCGCTCGCCGGTGAAGGCCATCACCCGGCGACGGTCACCAAAGCGCGGCAGATAGCCTGCCTCCGGATTCACCGCGAACCCGCCATCCAGCGAGATCGAGCCGGCCACGTCCAGACGGCTGGCGCTGGTCGCGGTCCAGTCGATCAGATAGGCGCCAGCCGCAGTCTGGATGTAGTCGCCGAACATGAACATGGCGCCGGTCTCGTCGGCGATGCCCGGATTGACGATGCCAGCCACATTGAAGAGGGCGCCGGCGAACAGCTGGCCGTTGCCGAACAGTATGGTCGGGTCGAACAGGTCGATGAAGCCCGAACCGGTCAGTGATCCACCCCAAAGCACGATTTCGCGGGTCACGAGCTCACCCTCAACCCGCAGATTGCCAGCGAAAACTTCTGTCCGGATCATGGACCAGAGCGTGGCGTCATCTTCGATCGTCAGGCCGGCGCCGGCGCCGGCGATGGTCAGCTGGTCAATTTCGACGAACGCGTCGCTCAGCGTAACCGTGCCTGGCGCTGCCAGCGTCACATCGTAGAAGCGCGCCGCGCCACCTCCGGCGTAGAAATTGGACGGCACGAACCTTGTCGCGCCCGGACCGGTATTGGCCGGTGCGGCATCGTAGGGCGCGGCTTCGCCCGCGACGCCATGATGGCCCGCATCGTCAGCGTCTGAGGTGTCCAGAGCAACGGGCTCGCCGTCGATCCAGCCGTCACCGCTGCTGACGCCCTGGCCGCCGCTGCGCACACTGGCGTCCGAGCTGGCGACGAGACCGTCGGCCGCAAAGTTGGAGGCCGTTTCGCCCGTCGCAGCGTCGCTGGCGCCAGCTGCTGCCGGCGCACCGAGCACGTCCTGAACATCAGTGTCAAACACGATGCCCCACGGATCGGTCGGGTTGGTGCCCGGCTCCGGACCGTCCGGCAGACCGTTCACGATCTCGCCGTCCTCGTAGATGTAGTAATTGGGGTCCATCACCTGCTGCCAGATCGAGGCGTCGAACCAGTCGCCGCCGCCGGTATTGGTGACGTATTTGTACGGATTGTTCTCAGAGATGAATTCGTGCCAGGCGAACAGCGGGTTGTAATAGCTCAGCTTGCCGTAGGATTGGCCCGGCGCATGGAAAGAGCCATCGACAAAGCCGCCTGACAAGACGCCGAGAATCAGCGGGTTCGAAAAGATGTTCATCGCCATCAGCGGGCCGCCGGAGTCACCCCCGGCCGTGCCGACTTCATTGGGCAGCGCCTCGCCGGGGAACAGGCCCAGCGACGGTCCGGGCAGCACCACGGTGTCGGGGCCGACGAATGCTCCGCCACCCGTGTAATCGGAACAGACAATCGAATTGGTGAAGCCGAATGCGCTGGCGCGCTCACACTCGCCCTGCGGGTCAGGGTTGGTGAAATCGACCCAATAAAGCATCTGGTTGTCGGACGGAGAATTGAAGGTGTTGTTCGGATCCTGGGAGAGGGTTTGGAAGAAGTGATTGAAATTGCCCATGAATCCGAGCATGTTCTCGCCCGCACGGCGCCGTCCGTTAATGGTTGCTCCCGCTGTGCTCGAGCCGGGATTGAACGTGCCGTAGCCGATCATGTTCACATGCACGCCATCGCTGAGCACATCATCGGGTATCGGGCTGAACAGCATGCCGTAGGTGGGCAGCATGTAGAGCGGATCGAGCAGGGTGAGCATGGCGACGTCGGCGGCCGGGAACGGTTCTCCGCCGAAGGCGCCCTGACCCGGCGTGCGCACGTCCAATGCGAAGGTCAGGCCATTGCGATCATCAACAAACTGCCGGCCCGTGCCGATCCAGTTGAACAGGGGTAAGAAGGTGTCGGGGCCGAACGCGATGATCGGCGTCAGGGGGCCATTCATTCCGTAGAAGTCATTCGGCAGGCTGTTGAAGCAATGCGCCGCGCTGAGAACCGTGCGCGGGTTGATCATTGATCCGGTGCAATTGAAACTGATGCCGCCTGTGGACCGGTTCCACATGAAGATCTGAATGACGCCGTCCCAAGGCGCTGCAAAATCCTGAGCGCCCTGGTCGCCCACATCATCACGATACGGAATCGCCTGAGCCGGAGCGTTGAGCGCGGTTGCAAGAACGGCGGCGGACGCCGCGGCGTACAGGCCGGTCTTCAGAGTCTTGATCATGTTGGTCCCCGATGATGATGTGCGGCAATTCAGGCGCGAATACGCCATGACCCTCTGCAACCGAAAACGGAAACGAATGTCCCCGATCCGGTGTATCGCGCATACACTAGTCCAGGAATTTCAGGAGGCAAGATCAAATGCGCTTCAATGACTTGTTTCAAGGGGCGGTCTGTCTCGCCGGTGCGTTGGCGTCCGCCGCCCTGTCCGGATGCGCCGTGTCCGCTCCGCCTGGGCATCTGTCTTTGCTCGATCCATCTCCACCATCAGCGCGGGACGTGCTGCCGCCGCACGCGGCGATGCTGGAGGGGCGGCCCGTGGCGGTTGATCCCGCCGCGTTGACCGGAGGCTGGCGTTCGGACGCCTGCCAGCTGCAGCTTGGCGCCGGACAACACTCAGGCGTTGCCCGGCTGTCGGGCGATTGCCCCGCAGTCTTGATGGAGGTCAACTCCTGGCGTCTGGAGCCGGACCAGAGGATGCGTGTTGACCTTTTCTCGGGAGATGGACAGGCCCCGGCCTGGTCAGGGCTGATGATCGGTCCGGACCGTTTGATCGGCCGCGCCGAGGGGCTGGGCGGATGGGCGTGGGCGCGAGACTCCGCGTCCGCCTCGACACCGGGGGGCTGAGCGACGTACCCTCGCGGCCGCAATCTGGAGCGTCCCATGATCCTCGTCGCTTTCGCCAAAGCCGCCCTCCTGTCGAATGCCGACGCGCCGGGGTCCTATCAGTTGCGCCTTGAGGATCGGACCTGCCACATCGTGCTGGATGCGCCGTCCGGCGCGCCGGAAGGATCGTTGGTCACCCCCGATGGCGCCGCTGGCCTGGTGCTGGCTTTTCCCGACTGCCCGGCCGGCATGGATGAGGCGTCGTTCTGGCGCCTCAACACCGCTGACAATGTGCTGACCGTGTTCGACGCCATGGGCGGCGTGCTTCTGATCGCAGCCCCGGGCGACCGGCGCGGCTGGGCGGGCGAGACGGCAAGCGGCGCGCCGGTGCAGCTGTCCCGGCGCTGACCGCGCGCAGCAGGCGCGCAGCCTCGACAAGATGCGCCGCCAGGGGCTAAACCGGCGCCGACAACCATCTGACAGACCCAGAGACGCCGCCCGGCAGAGGCGGCGCAAGGAGGAAGCCCCATGTCCGGCCCCCGCGAGATTTCCCATTACATCAACGGCCAGCGCGTCGCCGGGACGTCGGGGCGCCTTGGCGATGTGTTCGACCCCAATACCGGCGCTGTGCAGGCGCGGGTCGCCCTGGCCACGGCCGGCGAGCTGGGCCAGGCCGTGGAGCTGGCCAAAGCGGCCCAGCCGGCCTGGGCCGCCACCAATCCGCAAAAGCGCGCGCGCGTCCTGTTCCGGTTCAAGGAGCTGGTGGAACGCGAGATCGATGATCTGGCCTGGTTGCTCGCCACCGAGCACGGCAAAGTGGTCGCAGACGCCAAAGGCGATATCCAGCGTGGGCTTGAGGTGATCGAGTTTGCCTGCGGCGTGCCGCACCTGATGAAGGGCGAGTACACCGAAGGCGCCGGGCCGGGCATCGACGTGTATTCCATGCGCCAGCCTCTGGGCGTGGTGGCGGGCATCACCCCGTTCAACTTCCCCGCCATGATCCCGATGTGGATGTTCGGCGTGGCCATCGCATGCGGCAACGCCTTCATCCTCAAGCCGTCGGAAAAAGACCCCAGCGTCCCGATGCGCCTGGCCGAGCTGATGACCGAGGCCGGCCTGCCGGACGGCGTGCTCAACGTGGTCCATGGCGACAAGGAAGCGGTGGACGCCATCCTGCACCATCCCGACATCAAGGCGGTGAGCTTTGTAGGATCGTCCGACATCGCCCAGTACGTCTATGTGACCGGCGCGCAGAACGGCAAGCGCGTGCAGGCCATGGGCGGCGCCAAGAACCACGCCATCATCCTGCCTGACGCCGATCTTGACCAGGTGGCGCGCGACCTCATCGGCGCCGCCTTCGGCTCGGCGGGCGAGCGCTGCATGGCCCTGCCGGTGGCCGTGCCGGTAGGTGACAAGACCGCCGATGCGCTGATCGCCAAGCTCCTGCCGGAGATCGAGAAACTCGTCCCCGGCGCCTCCACGGACCCGGACGCGGCCTACGGCCCGGTGGTCTCGGCGGCCCACAAGGCGCGGGTGGAAAGCTATATCCAGATGGGCGTGGACGAGGGCGCCGAGCTGATCGTGGACGGGCGCGGCTTCGCCCTGCAGGGCTATGAGGACGGTTTCTTCATCGGGCCGAGCCTGTTCGACAAGGTGCGCGCGGACATGCGCTCCTACCAGGAAGAGATTTTCGGCCCCGTCCTGCAAATCGTGCGCGCCAACGATCTTGAGAAGGCCGCGCGCCTGCCCAGCGAGCACCCCTATGGCAATGGCGTGGCGATCTTCACCCGCAACGGGCTGGCGGCGCGCGAGTTCGCCTCCAAGGTCAATGTGGGCATGGTCGGCGTGAATGTGCCGATCCCGGTGCCGGTGGCCTATCACACCTTCGGCGGCTGGACGCGCT
>JBHYFR010000028.1:0-20689 GCA_051859425.1 Oceanicaulis sp.
GACCGAGTTCGCCCTCAAGCGCCTCTATACCGAGCTGTTCGATCAGGGCGTTATCCTCGAAGGCACGGTCCTGAAGCCGAACATGATCATCGCCGGCGCCAAATGCCCCGACCAGGCGAGCCGCGAGGAAGTCGCCGAGATGACGGTGCAGTGCCTGGTCAACACCGTGCCTGCCGCCGTGCCGGGCATCGCCTTCCTGTCCGGCGGCCAGTCGGACGAGGACGCCACCGCGCATCTGTCGATGATGAACCAGGGCTTTGACCTGCCCTGGCCGCTCACCTTCTCCTACGGTCGCGCCCTGCAGGCCGCCCCGCTGAAAGCGTGGAATGGCTCAAACGTCGAAGCCGGCCAGGCGGCCTTCAACCACCGCGCCCGCATGAACTCCCTGGCCGCGCTGGGCCAGTGGACGCAAGAGCTGGAACGCGAGGCGGCGTAGGGCCCTTCAGCCGCCTGACCCAACGCTGCTTCCCCGGAGTTTGCGTGAGCAAATGTCCGGGGCCCGTCGCGCCACGCCCAAGCCGCCTCGGCAGTGGAAAAGCGGGTGGATGGGCCGCGAGCGCCGCTGCGCGCACCCCTGCGGCGATCACCCCGCGTCGTCGTCGAGATCCAGCTCGTCGGGCGCGTCCGCCACGATGCGCGGCAAGATGGTCAGGCGGAAGGCGCGGGCGGGATCGAGGCTTTCGCGGGCGAGGCCGGCGATCTCCTCCACGCTGACATCGCGGTAATGCGCCTCGGCGGTGCGCAAGTCCTCCAGCCGTTGCGGATCGGTCTGGGAGCGCGCGAGCGCATTGATCCAGAACGGATTGCGCTCGCGCTGTTCGCGCAGGCGCTCCAGCACGGGCTGGCGGGCGCGCTGCAGCTCATCCTCGGTGATCTCGCCGGACGCCATGACGCCGGCGATCTCGTCGACGATCTCGTACATGCGCCCGATATCGCTCACCGCCACATCCAGGCCCACCCAGACAAAGCCGAAATCGGGGAAGACCGTAGACGGCTGGCCCTGGACGATGGGTGAATAGGTGGCGCCCTCACGCTCGCGGAAGCGCTCTACGGCCTTGAGCGAGAATATCTCGGCCATCAGGTCCAGCGCCCGGCCCCGGCGCCGGTCAAACCCGTCGCCGACCGGGAAGTAGACATTGGCCATGCCCTGATAGTCCTGGCCGTCGAAATACAGCACGTCGGGCTCAGGGGCCGGGTCGGGAAAGGTCAGGCGCCGGTTGGCGTCATAGCCCGGCCAGTCGGGTGCGCGCTGCGGCAGGGCGCCGAAGGTCGCCGCCGCCACTTCCACAGCCCGGTCCACGGTGATGTCGCCCACAATGGTGATCTCCACCGGGGCCTCGTTCAGGGCCGGCGCCAGCATGGCGCGGGCGTGATCCATGGTGAAACCGGCGATCTCTTCAGCGGTGGGAAAGCCCCAGCGCGCGTCGCCGCCGCGCAGGATGCGCCCGCCGCGATTGACCGCCACCTGCACCGCCTGGGCGTTCTGGCCGCGGCGCACCTCCTCGGCGATGGCGCGGAACTGGTTCAGCCCGTCCTCGCGCCAGCCCGGCGCCGTCATGAAGGCGGCCAGCACCTGCATCTGCAGCTCGAAATCGGACGGGGTGGTGGCGTTGGAGAAGAAGAAGCTTTCCGCCCCCACGCCCAGCCCGTAGCCCACCGAGCGCCCGGCCAGCAGGCGCTGAAGGTCGTCGCGGTCATGGGCTTCCAGACCGCCGCCGCCAAACGCCGCGCCCAGGATCGAACCGGCCGCCGGAACCGGCTGGTCGGTCATGTCGCCGGCGCCGAAATCGACGCGTACGCGCACCACGCGCGATTCAAAATCGGTGGGCTTTACATTCAGGCGCACGCCGTTGGCGAAGGTCAGGCGGGTGACGCCAAATTCGTCGAGCGTTTCGCGAGAGACCACCTCGCCGGCCGGCCCGAAATCGGTGTAGGCGAAGGCGTCCGAACCGCTCTCGCCCGGCGGATCGACCCGCTCGGCGGTGGAGGCGAGCCAGGCTTCGCGCACGGCGGCCTCGCCCTCGGCCAGATCCTGATTGAGCGCCACTTTCACATGGGGCGGCGCCGCGTCCCAGGCGGCCCGGAAGGCCGCCTCGACGCGCGCGACCGTGATCCGGCTCTCAAGGCCGTCAAACCACTCCCGGGTGAATTCGGGGTGGTTGAATACGGACCCGCGCAGCCAGCTCGACCAGATGGCATCGGCCAGGCTGGTGGTCTGGCGCGTGGTGGCCTGATCGGCGGCGTTGCGCACGCCGGTGCGCATATTGGCCAGCTGCTCATCCAGCTCGCTGCGGGTGAAGCCGTGCTCGGCGGCTCGGCGCAGCTCCTGCTCCACCATGGCCACACCCTCGCGCCAGCGGTCAGGCGATGACACGGCGAACACGCCGGCGCGCTTGGCGATATCAAACTCGCTGACATAGGAGAGGCTGGCCTGCACCAGAGGCGAATCGCCGCGATTGATGCGCGCCTGCAGACGGCGCTGCACGATGGACTGGCCCAGCTGGCGCAACAGCGCTTGCTCGCGCCCGGCGCGGGTATCGAGCGCGCGCGGTCCCGGCTCGATCACGTCCACGGTGATCAGGGTGAACACGCCCGGATCATGGAAGAACCCGAAACGCGGCTCGCTCACGCGGGTGACGCCGCCCACCTCAGGATCGGCGCCGGGCTCGCCGGGCTGGGTCCAGCTGGCGAAGCTCTCCACGCGCTCCACCTCAAGGCCGGGCACGGAGATGTCGAACCCGTCACGGATCATGGCCGCGACGTCACTGGGGTCAAAATCACCGGTGACCACCAGGAGGGCGCGCTCGGGCCGGTAGTACGCCTCGTAATAGCGCACGAAGGCCTCGCGCGGGGCGGTCTCGATTACCTGCGTCGTGCCGATGGGATCGCGCTGCGGGATCAGCGTGCCGGGATAGAGGAAATTGTAATACGCCCCCAGGAAGCGGTTGACCGGCGTGTTGCGGAAACGCTCCTCGCCCAGGATCACGCCGCGCTCGGACTCGATCTCGGCTTCTTCAAAGGTCAGCTCCGATGCGGTTTCGCGCATCAGGAACAGGGCGATCTTCAGCAACTCCTCGCTGGCTTGGGGCAGGTTGAGCTGGTAGCCCACCACATCATGGCCGGTGAACGCATTGGTGTCCGGCCCGAAGGCCAGTCCATAGCGCTCCAGAAGGCGCACCATCTCGTTGCGCGGCACATTGGTGGAGCCCTTGAAGGCCATGTGCTCGATGAAATGGGCCAGGCCGCGCTGGTCGTCATCCTCGGCCAGCGATCCGGCATCCAGCACCAGGCGCACCGCCGCCGTGTTCGAGGGCGTGGCGTTGGGCATGATCGCGTAGCGCATGCCATTGTCCAGAGCGCCGTACCGCACGCCCGGATCGGCGGGTATGTCGCTGGCTTCATGGGCGAAATCAGCCGCCTCGAACGCCGCGCGCAGATCGGTCTCGGGCGCCTCGGGCCGGTCACAGCCCGCCAGAGCCAGTACACCCAGCGCTGCGGCCAGCGCCAGCGCGTTGCGCCATATCATCGTCATCTGCAACCTCTTACAGCCCGCCCCGTCCCGTGATGAAGGATAGGCGCCTGCCAGCGCACAGCAAATGAAATTGCTGACACCCGCCGGTCAGGCGGGCTCTACTTCGGCAAGCATCTCGATGGGATCATGCTCGGCGACCCAGTGACCGGGCGCCACCTCGATCAGCTTTGGCCGGTATTGCTCGGCGTCCGGGTCATCGATCAGCTTCGATTTCAGGAAACGAAGCTGGGCGCGGCTGTCGAGCGGGCTGGGCAGATCACCCGACAGCTTCAGACGCTTGCGTGATTTCTCGACAGCAGGGTCGGGGATCGGCGCGGCGCTGATCAGCGCGCGGGTATAGGGGTGGCGCGCATCAGAATAGATCGTATCGCGGTCAGCCAGCTCCACCACCCGGCCCAGATACAGCACCATCACGCGGTGGGAGACCTCGCGCACCACGGACAGATCGTGGGAGATGAACAGCATGGACAGGCCCAGATCCTCCTGGAGACCGGCCAGCAGCTCGATGATCTGCGCCTGGATCGACACATCCAGCGCGCTCACCGCCTCGTCGCAGATCACCAGTTTAGGCTTCAGGATCATGGCGCGGGCGATACCCACGCGCTGGTTCTGTCCGCCGGACAATTCATGGGGATAGCGGTTGATCATGTCGGGATCGAGCCCGACCCGCTTCATCATGGCGCGCACCTCGTCCTGACGCTCGCGCGCGCTCATCAGGCGGCGATAGGTCAGCATGGGCTCTGCGATGGAGGCGCCGATGGTCATGCGCGGATTGAGCGACGCCATCGGGTCCTGGAACACGATCTGCAAATCCTCGCGCGCGGAGCGCATCTTGTTGCGGTTCAGCGCCAGCAAATCCTTGCCGATCCAGCTGACCGCACCGGACTTTGACGGCACCAGACGCAGCACGGCACGCGCCAGCGTGGACTTGCCACAGCCGGACTCGCCGACAATCCCCAGCGTCTCGCCGGGCATCAGCGCGAAGCTGAGCCCGTCGACGGCTTTCAGCGGCTTGGTCTTGGGAAACACCCCGCCGCCGACCTTGACCGGGAACTGAACCTTCAGGTCCACCGCCTCCAGGATCGGCGCATCGGTATCGGCGCCCTTGCGCGGCGCGGCGCCGGTCAGCTTGCCCGGCTGATCCAGGCGCGGCATCGCGTCCAGCAGCATGCGGGTATAGGCGTGGCGCGGACTGGCGAAGATGTCATGCACGTCGCCGGTTTCCACATAGGCGCCGTCCTTCATCACCTGGACGCGGTCAGCCATGCGCGCCACCACGCCCATATCGTGGGTGATCAGCGCAATCGCCGCGCCGGTCTCGGCTTTCAGCTCGTCCATGATGTCGAGCACCTGGGCCTGAACCGTCACGTCCAGCGCCGTGGTCGGCTCGTCCGCGATCAGCAGGTCCGGCTCGCACAGCATGGCCATGGCGATCATCACGCGCTGGCGCATGCCGCCGGACAGCTCGTGCGGGAACTGACGCAGGCGCCGGCGCGCTTCGGGAATGCGCACGCGCTCCAGCCAGTCCACACAGCGCTTCTCGGCCTCTTCGCCGCGCAGTTTGAGATGGACGTCGAGCACTTCCTTGAGCTGGTCGCCGACCCGCATGTGCGGGGTCAGCGAGGTCAGCGGGTCCTGGAAGATCATCGTCATCTTCCGCCCGCGCACCCGGTTCAGCTTGTTCGGCGCGAGGTTGAGGATTTCGTCGCCGCGATAGCGCGCCGAGCCTGCAGCCTTGCCGTTGGAGGCCAGAAGCCCCATGGCCGCCAGGAAGGTCTGGCTCTTGCCCGAACCGGATTCGCCCACCACGGCGAGGCATTCGCCGCGGGCGATCTCCAGGCTGACGCCGCGCACGGCGTTGACGGCGCCATCAGGCGTATCAAAGGTGACATGGAGGTCGGACACTTGGAAGATGGGCGCAGTCGTCTGGGTCAAGGCGAATATCCTGATATTGGCGGCGGCATACGCGGCGCGCAGCATACCCGCTCGCATCGTGATGGCCAGCGCGCGCGGCGCCCGGCGCGCTATAGTGCGCGCAACACGTTGATTCGCAGTCTGCAGCCGGTTCCGCCCATGAGCGACGACAATGCCCATCCGTCCCTTGAGGACATTTCCGGCCAGGCCGTGCTCGGCGCCCTGCCCGACCCGGCGGCCCTGCTGGACGGATCCGGCGCGGTGCTGGCGGTCAACGCCGCCTTCTGTGAGGCGTTCGGGGACGGGCCGTGGACCGGCCGCACGCTGGAGGGCCTGCCGGCCTCGGTGACCCTGCGCGGCGTGGCCGGCGGCAAGACCCTCGCCCTGCCCCTGGCCGCCGCCGGTCCGCGCGCGGCGGAGCAGCCCGAACGGGTCAGCGCATGGAGTTTCGACGCCGTGTCGCGCCAGCTGCGCCTGAGCGGGCCGGTGCTGGAACTGCTGGGTCTGCCCGGCGAGGATCTGGAAGTGGGCATCGATGCGTGGGCCGAGCGCCTTGCGCCCGACGACCGGGCGATGATGGCCGGCGCCACGTTTTCCTTCCTGGCCTCGGGAGTGGCCGATGTAGAATACCGCGTGCGCAGCGAGGATGGCGCGTATGTCTGGCTCAATCTGCGCGGCGGGGTGAGCGAGTACGGACCGGACGGGCGCCCGGTGCGCTATGCCGGTTTTCTGAGCCCGATCACTCACCGCAAGAGGCTGGAAGACGCGTTTATCGAGGGCGAACGCGCCCTGTTCGAAGCGGTCAGCGCGGGGCTTCTTGGGGCCTGGAATTTCGACATAAGAACCCAGCGTCTCTCCGGGCGGGGCCGGGCCATGGAATGGGTCTCAAAGCCGTCAGGCGGCGCCATACTGGACGTGGAGGAATGGCTGGCCATCGTGCATCCCGACGATCTGGAAGCCACGCACCAGGCCTATCTCAAAGTGGCGGGCGGCGAGACCGTCGAGACCTTTGATTATCGCCTGAAAAGCCCTGAAGGCTGGCGCTGGGTGCGCACACGCAGCGCCATTGTGGCGCGTGCGGCGGACGGAAGCGCGCTGCGCCTGGCCGGTGTTCTCATCGATGTCACAAGCGAGCGCGCCTATGCCGATGCCCTGAAAGCGGAGAAGCAGCGCTTTGAGTCGCTCTACCGCTCGACCCCGGTCATGCTCCATTCGCTGGACGCGCAGGGCCACACCCTGCTGGTGAACGATCTGTGGTGCGCGCGCATGGGCTATAGTGAAGACGAGGTGCGCGGCCGCCCGGGCTGGGATTTCTTCATGCCCGAGGACGCCCGCCGCATTCGCGACGAGATCTTTCCCCAGGTCCTGCGCCACGGCGTTGTGGACACAGTCCCGCTTACGGCGCTGACCCGGTCGGGCGCGCCGATCGAAGTGCGCCTGTCCGCCTTTCTGGAGCGCGACGCCGAAGGGCAGCCGCTGATCGCTCACGGCGCGTTTTCCGATGTTAGCGATATCAACGCCGCCCGCCGCGCCCTGGAGCGTCATGCGGGGGCGCTGGAGCGCTCCAACCGGGAGCTGGACCGCTTCGCCACCGTCGCCTCGCACGATCTGCAGGAGCCGGTGCGCAAGATTTCGGCATTCGCCAGCCTGCTGGCGCGGCGCTATGAGGACCAGATTGACGCTGACGGCCGCCAGAGCCTGGCCTATCTGGTGGACGCCGCCCAGCGCATGCGCCGCCTGATCGATGATCTTCTGGCCTATTCACGCACCTCCAACCGGGAGCTGGCGTTTGAGCCGGTGGATTTGAGCGCCCTGCTGGCGACGACGCTGGACGAGCTCAGCCTGATGGTCGCCGAAGCGCGCGCCGAGATCGAGGCCGGCGACTTGCCCAAGGTGCACGCCGACCTCACCCTGATGCGCCTTTTGTTCCAGAATCTGCTGACCAATGCGCTCAAATACCGCAAGGGCGCCCATGTGCGCGTCGTGGTGCGCGCCGAACGCGATGGCGAGGCCTGGCGCATCACCGTGGCCGATGACGGCATCGGGTTCGATCCGCGCTTTGCCGAAAAGGTGTTCGCCCCCTTCCAGCGCCTGCACAATCGTGAAGCGTACGCCGGCACCGGCATTGGCCTGGCGATCTGCCAGCAGGCGGTGGAGCGCCATGGCGGGCGCATCTGGGTGGATACCGAGCCGGGCTTCGGGGCCCGCTTCCACTTCACCCTGCCCGACCGGGCCGCGTCAGAGCTTCACGGCGCGATGCGCTCACCGGCCCAGTCGAACACCTGACCGGTGGCGGCCGGACCGATCGCGTCGATCACGCCCAGCAGGCTGGCGGCTGAAAAGTCCGGCGTGAACAGCTTGCCATCGGGCACATTGCGCTGGAAGGGTTTGGACAGGCCGGTGTCCACCGTCCCGGGGTGCAGACCGATGCAGGCCGCGCCCGGCGCCTTGCGGGCCAGCTCCACCGACAGGGTGCGGATCATCTGGTTGAGCGCGGCCTTTGAGGCGCGGTAGCCGTGCCAGCCGCCCAGTCGGTTATCGCTGATGGAGCCCACCCGCGCCGACAGCGCCGCCCAGACGGCTTTCTCCGGCGCATCGCGCGGCCCCCGCGCCAGCCGGTCCAGCGTGTGGCGGGCGATCAGCGACGGGCCGATCACATTGATGCGCAGAACCTCCGCCAGCCGGTCCGCATCAAGATCACGCCAGGATTTCTCCGGCTGCAGCCCATCGCCATCATGCAGAACGCCGGTGGCGGTGATCACCAGGTGCAGCGGACCGTAAGCGGCGGCGGCTTCAGCGGCGGCGGCGATGGTGTCAGGGTCGTCGAAATCAGCCTGCAGCGCCGTGGCGCCGGGTATGTCGAGCGCACGCCGCGACACGGTGAACACCGCCGCGCAGCGCGGATCGGCGGCCAACGCGCGCACGAAAGCGCCGCCCAGCCCGCCGCCGGCGCCGAACACCATCGCGCGGTAACCGTCAGGGAAAGATGTGAGGGTGAGACTCATGACGCCTCAGCTAGACCGGGCCGGGCCCGCGTCCAGCGGTCAGATCATCAGCGCGTCACGGTCAGGCGTCGCTGCGTCCATCACCTTGCGCAGGAGTTCTGCACCGCGCTTCGAGGCGCGGCCATCAAAATAGAGATTCTTGTCCAACAGGGTGATGTCCCGGCCGATCCGGTCGGCGTCGATGCCGGCCGACCCTGTCAACACCAGAATGGGTGCGTCACCGGCACGCTTTTGCAGCAAACCCACCGTCTCGTTTGGGTCCGAGGAATCGGGCAGGCGCAGATCGGCGATGATCAGATCATACTCGCGCCGCTGCAGCTTGAAGCCCGCATCGCGCAGGGTGCGCACAACTTCGAAATTGAACGCATAGGCCCCGGCGTCCCGCAGCGCCTGCTGCAGCAACATGGCGTCCGCGAAGTCGTCTTCGACATGCAGAACGTTCAATTCCTGGGACACGCGCGCCTCCTTCAAACTCGAAATATCGGTATGCGCACAGGCTTAAGGGTTCGTTAAGGCGTCAGCACGCGCGCCGCCGGAGCGGGCAGGTCGAGCCCGGCGCGGCGGGCGGCGGCGGCGACGGTGTTGACCAGCAGCATGGCGATGGTCATCGGCCCGACCCCGCCGGGCACAGGCGTGATGAAACCGGCCACGTCCAGCGCCGCGTCAAAGTCCACATCGCCCGCCAGGCCGCTGGTCCCGTCCGGGCGATCGACCCGGTTGATGCCCACATCGATCACCGCTGCGCCAGGCTTGATCCAGTGCGCGCCCACCATGGCGGGCCGTCCGGCGGCGGCCACGAGGATGTCGGCCTGACGCGCCAGCGCCGGCAGGTCGCTTGTGCGCGAATGAGCCAGTGTGACAGTGCAATCGGCCTGCAGAAACAGGAGCGCCGCAGGCTTGCCCACCAGAATGGAGCGCCCGATCACCACCACATGGCGTCCAGCCAGATCGCCCAGCGCGCGGCGGGCCAGCCAGACGCAGCCCGACGGCGTGCACGGGCGCAGGCCCGGCGCGCCCAGCACCAGCGCCCCGGCGCTGGCGGCGGTGAGCCCGTCCACATCCTTGGCCGGATCAATGGCCTGCACCACTGCCGTGGCGTCGAGCCCGGCGGGCAGTGGCAGCTGGACCAGAATGCCATCCACGTCCGGATCGGCGTTCAGCCGCGCCACCAGCGCCATCACCTCGTCCTGGGTGACCGATGCGGGCAGGCGATGCTCCAGCGAGGTCATGCCGGCGGCTTCAGTGCGGCGGATCTTGTTGCGCACATAGACCTGGCTGGCCGGGTCATCGCCCACCAGCACCACAGCCAGGCACGGCTTGCGCCCCAGGCGCCCGGCCAGCGCCAGCGCGCCGTCGCGGGCGGCGGCGTCCACCTCAGCGGCGGCGGCCTTGCCGTCGATCAGGACCGCGCGCGCGCCCGACGGGCGCAATATCGGATCAGCGTCTGTCATGGGGCGCGCTCATGGACCCTGAGCGCGTCAGGCGTCAAGCGCGCCGTCAGCCCAGCAGCGGCCACAGCTGGCCCATGACCAGCCAGTCGCGCACGAAGAATATGATCAGCAGCAGCACCAGCGGCGAGAAATCCATCCCGCCCAGCGGCGGCAGCACACGCCGGATCGGATTGAGCAAAGGCGCCGTGATCGCTTCGGTGGCGCGCCCGATCATGCTGACCAGTTGATTGCGCGGATTCACGACATTGAACCCGACCAGCCAGGTCAGGATCACGTTGATGAAAATCACGATCACCAGGAGCGTCAGCACCGGGTGGATGAAATAGGCGATCAGCGCCTGTCCGAACGACATGAAACCTCCTTGGCCGGGCGAAGCGGCCTCCTTGTCCCTGCCTTACCCGGCGCGGCGGCGCCCTGCAAGGCGGGTGCGGCGCTGGCGGGCGCGCTTGACAACACAGGGGCGCCTCCGTATCCGATCGCGCCTCTGGAACGGGGCCGTAGCTCAGTTGGTAGAGCGCGTCGTTCGCAATGACGAGGTCAGGGGTTCGATTCCCCTCGGCTCCACCAGAACCCTTCCAGCTCCGCGCTACAGCAAATCCCTGCCTTGGCAGTGTTCCCGGGCGCACCTGCGGGCGCATTCCGGCTTGAACCCCCAGGCGTTGGACGCTACCAAGCAGGCTGAACGGCCCGGCTGTTTGCAGACGGGCTGCCCGGGGGGGCGAATTGGGGGCGTTATGACTGTTCTGGTGACCGGCGGCGCAGGCTATATCGGCGCCCACATGACCCTCGCCCTGCTGGATGCAGGCGAGCGAGTCACGGTGCTGGACAATCTGGTGACCGGGTTTGACTGGGCGGTGGATGCGCGCGCAACATTCGTGCGCGGCGATGCCGGAGACATGGAGCTGACCGCCAGGCTGATCGCAGAGCATGGCGTCACCGATATCATCCATTTCGCCGGCTCGGTTGTGGTGCCCGACTCCGTGACCGATCCGCTCAGCTATTACGCCAACAACACCGCCGCCTCGCGCAATCTGATCGAGGCCGCCGCCGCGGGCGGCGTGAAGCGCTTCATCTTTTCCTCCACCGCCGCAGTCTACGGCATGGCCGGCGATGAACCGGTCAGCGAGGACGCGCCCCTGGCGCCGCTGTCACCCTATGGCCGCTCCAAGCTGATGACCGAGTGGATGCTGGCTGATCTGGCCGACACCGGCGCGATGGAGTTTGGCGTCCTGCGCTATTTCAACGTGGCCGGGGCCGATCCTCGCGGCCGCGCCGGACAATCCACCGCGCGGGCCACCCATCTCATCAAGGCCGCCTGCCAGGCGGCGCTGGGCGTGCGCGAGCGTCTCGATCTGTTCGGCGCCGACTATCCCACGCGTGACGGCACTTGCGTGCGCGACTATATCCATGTCACCGATCTGGTGGACGCGCACAGCGTTGTGCTGGATCATCTGCGCGCCGGGAATGGCAGCGTCACGCTCAATTGCGGCTATGGCCGCGGGGCCAGCGTGCGCGAGGTGATCGATACGGTCAAAGCGGTGTCGGGCGTGGATTTCGAGGTGCGTGAGACGGGGCGCCGGCCTGGCGACCCGGCCGCCATCGTCGCGGGCGCCGACCGGCTCAAGACAGAGCTGGGCTGGACGCCGCGCCACGATGATCTCGAACAAATTGTCGCCTCCGCCTGGGCCTGGGAACAGGCGTTGCGGCGGCGGAACGACACCGCGGACGCGGCGCCGGACTGACGGACTTTGCCTGAACCACCCCTGCGGCGCAGGCCGCGACGATTGTTGCAGCGCGCCAGCTGTTTGAGCCAATGAAGGACGTGCAGACCCCGATGACACAGCTTTCGATGGACACCGCTTCGCTGGAGCAGGAATACCAGGAATTGCTGGCCAAGTTGCCGAGCCGCGCGCCGATCTATCTGCCGACGGATAAAATCCCGCTGGAGGACAAGATCCGCGGCGTCCGCCATGTCATCCAGATCTACAAGCAGGATCTCGACGCGGTTTACCGCCCGCGCCTGCGCGCGCTGCGCGAGCAGTTCAAGGGGCGCAAGCGCTGCTTCCTGATCGGCAATGGGCCGAGCATGAACGAAACCGATCTGGCGGTGCTCAAGGACGAGGTGACGTTCGCGGTGAACGGCTTCTTCCTGAAAGCCAAGGATCTGGACTGGAAGCCCACCTTCTATCTGGTCGAGGACCATCTGGTCGCCGAGGACCGCGCGCCCTGGATCAACGAGTTCAAGGGGCCGATCAAGCTGTTCCCGGCCTATCTGGGCTATATGTTCGAGGCGGATGAAGACACGGTCTTCTACAACCACCGCCCCCGCAAGAGCTATCCTCACGGCTTCGACTTCTCCATGGAAGCCGACAAGATCACCTATACCGGCTGCACCGTCACCTTTTCGATGATGCAGATCGCGGCCTATCTGGGCTTTGAGGAGATTTACCTCATCGGCGTGGACGCCAGCTACGCAATCCCCGACGACGCCAAGGAAAGCAAGGATTACGGGGTCGGGGTCCTGGACATGAAGTCCGACGACCCCAACCATTTCGACCCGGACTATTTCGGCAAGGGCTTCCGCTGGCACGACCCCCAGGTCGACAAGATGGTGGAAGCCTATACCGAGGCGCGCCGCACGCTCGAGGGCACCGGCCAGACGATTTACAACGCCGGGATTGGCGGCGAGCTTGAAGTGTTCGAGCGTCGGCCCTTCCACGATCTGTTTCCCCACGCGCGTTCGCCTGAGGACGTGAAAGCCAACGGCCATCTGCGGCGTTACCCGCGGCTTCTGCTGCTGGACATGACGCCGTTCGCCAATGGCTCCGCCACCGGCGAGATCAAGGCCAATCTGTTCGCCGGCTGGCCCGAAGATCAGCTCCTGCAGATTGCCCGTCACGGCAAGGACGGGCTGGCCCTGTCGCAGCCTGACGGGGCGGGCGGGTACGTGACCAAACCCTGCTCGGAACAAGCGGCCCGCGACGCGGCGCTGACGTTCAACGCCGATGCCGTGCTTTACCGTCCGGTGCCCGACGTGCCGTGGCTTCACACGCTGGCCATGTCCCTGATCAACGAGATCGGCAAGCCGGTCGTGGCCTGGGTGATGGATGACTGGCCGCGCGATCTGGCCGAGCGCGACCCTGAACAATGGCGCGCCCTGGAGCCCGACCTCATGCAGTTGCTGGAGCGCGCCGACGCCCGGCTGTCGATCTGCCAGTCCATGTCGTCCGCGTTCGAAGAGCGTTACGGCGCGCCGTTCATTCCGCTGGCCAATGGCGTGCGCGTCAGCGACTGGCCCGAGCGCGCGCCTCATTCCGGACGGCGCCTGCGCATCCGTTATGCCGGCGGGCTCGCCCAGAACATGCAGCGCGCCAGCATCTTGCGCCTGGCCCGCGTGGTTGAGCGGCTCGGCAAGGCCGGCAACGCCGTGTCGCTGGAGATCAATACTCAGCCCTGGTGGCTGCGCGAGGCGAAGGACGATTTTTCGGGCTTTGAATTCACCTCGGTAACCGACGAGACCCGGCCTCTGGACGTGTACCGCGAATGGCTGCGCCGCGCCGATGCCGTGGTGATCGCGTATAATTTCGACGAGGCCACGCTGCGCTATGTGCGCTACTCCATGGCCAACAAAATGCCCGAATGCCTGGCCTCGGGCGCGGTCCTGCTCGCCCATGGCCCGTCGGATGCGGCCACCATCGGGTATCTCAAGGAGCACGGCCTGGGCGTTGTCGTCGACCAGGAAGACGAGGGTGCGCTGGAGCAGGCCTTGCACGGCCTGCTCAATGACCCGGACCGGCGCCAGGCGTTGGGCGAAGCGGGCCGCAGCTTCGCGTTCGAGAACCATAATCTGGAAACACTGCACGAGACGCTGCGCCAGATTATCCACGACGCCGCGCACAGCGCCCCGGTGGAGCTGCCGCCGATGACCGCCAGCCAGCCGGCCGAAACCCCGCCGCCGCCCGTCAGACCGGCACCGGCGCCGGCGGTTCAGCCAGTCGCGGCGCCACAGCCAGCCGCCGTGGAGACGGCGCCGCCGGCCCCCGCGCCCAAACCGTCAGACATCACCAGAGCGCCAGCCCCGGAACCGGTGCGTCCCGCCGGACGTGACGCCATCACCCCGCCCCGGCCGCCGCTGACCCGGCCCTGGTATGCGCCCGCCGGTGACGCCGTGCGGCGCATGGCGCCGGGCCTGTTCCCGGCGCTGCAAACCACCCGGCGTACCCTGTGGCGTTCGGGAGGGTCAGCCCTGGTCCTGCTGGCCGGGATCGGCGTGATCGCCGCTCTGGGCTTTGCCGCATTCGGACCCGGCCCGCTCGGCGCCCGCCTTTTGCTGGGCGGCGGCTTGTTGGGCGCCATCGTGTTGCTGGGCCTGGGCGCGCTGGGCTGGCGCATGCGCCGGGCGATTCAGACCCTGTCAGCTGAGAACCGCCGGCTTGCACAGGACATCGCCCATATCCACGAGCTGGCGGCCGGACGCGAAAGCCGCGTGGAGCGCCTGGTCAACGAGCAGCGCGAATTTGACGACCGGCTAGTCCAGGTCGGGGGCGCCCAGGCGCGCAGCGCCAGCGTGCTGGAGGATCGGCTTGCGGCCTTGAATGACGAGCACATCCGGACCATCCAGGCGCTCAAGGGCGAGATTTCCCGCACCGGCGAAACACTCAAGAGCCAGATCACGCGCACCGGCGAGGCTGCGCGCATGGATGCGGTGGCCACCTTGCGCGCGCAGCTGGAGCAGCTGGAAGCCCGGCAGGCGCAGGCCGCGCAGCAGCTCAAGGACGAGATCGCGCAGGCGACGCAACAGACCGCAAGTTCGGACACCCACGACGCGCTGCGCGCCGAAATGGCGCGCCTTGAGGCCGAACAGGCCAGTACGATAGAGGCGCTTAAAGGCGAGATCGCACGCGCCGCCGAGGCGGCGCGCACCGGCGCCATGAACATGCTGCGTACAGACCTGGCCCGGCTGGAAGCTGAACAGGCGGCCGCCACGAGCCGGCTCAAGGACCAGATTGCGCAAGCCGCCAATATCGGACGCCCGGGCGACAGCGCGGAGCTGCGCGCGGAGCTGGCCCGGCTGGAGGCCGAGCAGGCCCGGATCGCTGAGACCCTGAAGGGCGAGATCGAACGCGTGGCCAGCGCTGTGCGTTCGGGCAGCGACGCGGCCCTTCGCGCCGAACTCTCGGCGCTGGAAGCGCGGCTGGCTGAAGACAATTCGGCCAAGGCCGTGGCGCTCAGGACCGAGCTGGCGAGCCTGCAGTCTGCATTGGAGCAAAAGCTGACCGCACGCGCCGCCAATACAACGGCGAGTTTCGACCAGGCGGCCCAGGCCGCGAGGCAGCGCGAGGCGGAGCTGCGCGAACAGATCGCGGCGCTGCATAACGCCCTCAAGCGGACCGAGGAGCAGGCGCTGGCCGCGCAATCGGCCGCCAAGACCGGCGACGAGGCGCTGCGCGAGGAGCTCAAGGCGCTTCGCCAGGGGCTTGAACAACGCCTGCATGCCGAAGTGAGCGAAGCGACCTCGCAATCGCTGAGCCAGCTGAACGCGCGCATCGAAGCGGCGGCGCACGCCGCCGGTGAGGCTGACGCCGGCCTGCGTGAGGAAATCAAAGCCCTGCGCGCGCTGCTCAATGATGACATCAAGGCGCCGCTGGAGGCGCTGACCGCCACGTCAAAACAGGCGCTGGACATCGCCACCGGGGTGCAGAAGACCACTGGGGTGTTCCGCCGGACCGGGTCCATGCTGCAAAGCCGGATCGCGGCGGCCGAACGCCAGATCGGCGCGATCAAATATCCCGATGCACCCGATGTGTTTGTCTTCTTCGGTCATCACAAATGCGGCTCGCGCTTCTTCCGCAGCGAGGTGTTCGGCCGCATCGCCGAGAGCACCGGCGCACGAGTGCGCAGTTACAAGATCGCCAATCCGCCGCACCATTATTCGCGGCTGGACGATCTGGACCTGCCCAATATCGATTTCTCCGGGCTGGGCGAGAATGGCCGCGATGTGGTCCTGTTCGCCAATGCGACCCAGCGTAGCCTGGACAAGATCCGGCGCACCGCCGGCGACTGGCGGGGCCTGCGGATCATCCGCGATCCGCGCCAAGTGTTGATCTCAAACTATTTCCATCACAAGGGCGACCACCATACCGAGCTCAATGGCTGGGTGTGGGACCAGCTCAAGCACGACAAGCCGATCCTCAATGAGTTGTCCAAGGAAGACGGGATTTTGTACGAGCTGGACAATATCTCCCGGCATGTCATCGAGGATCTGGTGCTGGCGCCGTTTGACGATGAGCGCGTGCTGACCCTGCGCCTGGAGGATTTCGCCGCCGAACCGGCCGTGCATCTCGAACAGATCGCCCGCTTCCTGAAAGTGCCGGATGTCGCGGGGCTGAATTTTGACAATACCGGCGCCAACCCGGATTCAGGGCCCTGGGCGCAGAACTTCACCTCGAAAATCCGCGAAGTGTTCAAGGAACGCTACGGCCAGGCGCTGATCGATCTGGGCTATGAAGAGGATATGGACTGGTAGCGGGCGCACCGCCGCCGCGCGCACACCAATCCTTTACGTGGCGCAGGCATGATGGCGCGATGATGCGCGCACGCTTAATGCTGTCCTGTCTGGCCGCCGCGCTGGCGGCTGCGCTCGCCGGCGCCGGCGGCGCTGCGGCGTCCCATGCCATGGAGCCGGCCCCGCCGCGCCATATCACCACCGCGCAATCCTATGTCTCGCAGCCGCCTGTCCATGCGCCGGTGCGCGCGCGCGGACGCACCGCCGGCCAGCTGGAAGTGGCGTTCGGACTGGATATTCAATCGGGCGAGGACCGAGCGCTGGCCCGCGAGCGCCAGCCCTGGCTGCGCGACGCCTATACCCGCGCCGTGCTCAATTACGCGGCGCGCCAGTATGCCTGGCCGGGCGTGCCCGACGCCGAGGCGATCGCCGCCCTGCTGCAGGCTGAAACCGACCGCCTGCTCGGTCCGGGCCGGGCGCGGATCCTCCTGGATACCGTCATGATCCATTCGGGCTGAGCGGCGGCGTCAGCGCGCGGCGGCCTCGATATAGTCGGCCAGCTCCTTGTCCAGCGCCGTGACGCCATCGGCGTCATGGGTCGACAGGGTGATGTCCACGGTGTTGTAGACATTGAACCATTCAGGATGGTGATCCATCTGCTCGGCTTTCAGCGCGACGCGCGTCATGAAGCCGAAGGCCGTCTTGAAATCGTCAAAGCGGAACACCTTGCGCACGGCGTCGCGCCCGTCCACGGCCTGCCAGCCTTCCAGCGCCTCAACCAGCGCCGCCGCTCCGATCCGTTCCGCCATATCGCGCTCTCCTCACATCTGACTGATTGCAGGCAAACTGGCCCGCCTGACCGGCGCGGGCAAGGCGCCGGCCCCGTGTTTACGGAAAAATGACATCGGCGTGCCATGGTGACGCTTCAAACCCGCAACCAGGGAGGCGGAGATGACGCGTTATCTGGTCTCTGACGACAATCCGGCCGGCATGAAGCTGGAGGACATCCTTCAGGCTTTGCGCGCCGAAGTGCTTGTCCGGTGTACGAAAATCTCCGGCGATGCGCGCCCCGAAGCGCTGCATGTACTGGCCAATAATGTGAAGGTGCTCGATCACCTCACCACCGCGATCGAGCTGGCGAGCGATTCCACCGCCACGCTGAACCGCGCCTTCGGACCCTCGGCAGCCGCCCATGGCGGCCCGCCGCGCATCGGCGTGGCCTGAGGTCTATCCGAACGCCCTGTAGTAATGGCTGATCGCCACGGTGATCTGGCCGATCATCGGGTGCAACTCGGCCAGCGGCCGGACGATGCGCGCCTGGATCTCGGGATATCCGCGCCGCGCCGGCTCATCCGCGCCGGTCTGCTCTTCCACCGCGTCCAGCAATTCAAGCCCGGGGCTGGCCGCAGGAAAAATCTCTTCCAGCGCCGCCACCGCTTCCGGCAGGCGCAGGGCGAACACCAGATCAATCAGATCCTCGCGCGTCAGATCATGGCGGCGCGAGAAGGCCGGCAGGCGCGAAATAGTCAGGAAGGCCTGCATGATCAGCGCCTGGCGGATGGCGTGCAGCGCCTCCACCGCCCGCCGGTCGGGATCCTCGCGCCAGGCATGATCCGACCCGTCCGCAATGCGGTCAAAGCGCATCAGATCGGCCGACAGGTGATTGCTCAGCCGGGTCAGCGCCGTCTGGCGCGACTGGTCGGACAGCCGCCCGGCCAGCGCCAGGAAGGCCCGCTCGGCGGCTTCCGACCGGGCCGCCGCGGCGCGGCCGGTCCATTCGCTGGCGTCGAACAGGCGCGCATAACCGCGCAGCGCGCTGAGGCTCGTCAGGGTGCGGGCGCGCGAGATCATGCCGCGCAGCGCCGCCATGCGCGGCGAGCGCTCCAGAAACGCCGCCATGCGTTCAGGCTCTGACCCGATGGCCGCGCCCAGCCCGCCCGACACATTCACCGGAATGCCCAGCTGCTGCAGGGCCGCGTTGTGGGGGATGGCGCGCAGCATGGACAGCTCAAGGCTCTGCCCCGGCGCGCCCGGCCGCTTGGCCCGGCGCGAGCCGCTGCGCACCAGCATGTTGGGCGCAAACGCGGTCACGGCGGTGCGGTAGTCGGTATTGTCGAACAGCGCCTCCTGCCAAGCCTTGAGCGCCCGGTAGACATCCCAAGTGTAATCGATCTCGGCATAGAACGGATCGCCGCTCAGCGCGTCCGGCGGCGTCAGCAAATGGCGCGCGGTGGCCATCATCACCGATCGCGCCAGTTCGGGCCGGGCGAAGTGCACGAACCCGTCCCCGCCCTGATAGCTGGTCTCGTGGATCACCGGCGCGCAGGCGGCGGCGAACTTGCCGCGCGCCCACGGGGTCAGCAAATGATCCAGCCGCGCGTTGAAACCGCCGGGATGGGCGCCGCGCCCCATGGATTCGCCGTGGGTGTTGAACACCACCACCGCCACGCCCTTCACGCCATAGCGCGCCAGAGCGCGGGCGGTGAGGATGTGCAGGCGCTCGATGGCGAGCTGGGCGCCCGCCTGGCCCATGAAACGCCCTGAGTCCGAATAGCCCAGCTGGATGGCGAGCCGGCCCCGCCCGGCGATGTAGTCGCGATAGACCGGCTCTGCGAGCAGGCGCTCGATCAGCCGGCCGCCGCGCTCCAGCGCCTCCGGCGTCTCGAACAGGGGCGAGATATCCACCTGGTCGGCCACGCCATAGAGCCGCGCCAGATAGAGCGCGCCCATCACCGTCGCCGCGGTTTCGCATTCGGCGATCAGGAAGCGGATGGGCGTGTCACTGTCCACGTGCTTGAGAAGCTGGGCGCACAGCATGAACTGGCGGCGCGCCGTCATCTGTTCGAGAAACACCGAGGCGAAGCTGACCGTGCGCACCTGCGCTTCCGCCGCGCGCTCGGCGGCGCGGGTCAGCGCCAGGCGGCCGAAATCATCTGAATCATCCTCCAGCCCCAGATCGGCGCGCACCGCGCCGCGCAGCTGGGCGGCGTTGATGCGCAGATGGATATGCGCCGCGCCCAGGCCCGCCGCCTTCATCTCCGCACGCAACAGCACCAGCCGGGCCGCCACATCGTCGCTGGCGCCGGCGATGGCGCGGTCGAGTTCGGCGATGGCGCCTGACAGGCTGGTCAGGCGCTCGGGATAGTCCGCTGTCAGCGCGTTGGCAGCGCGCACCACCGCGGACGGATCGTCGAGATCGGCTTCAAACAGCGCCGCGTGGGCCGCGCTCGTCTCTCCGGCGGCGCGCAGGCGGGTAGCGAGCGGGCCAAGCTCGGAGCTGCCCGACGCCTCGGCCTGCGCCGCGTAACGCATCAGCTGGCGCGATTTTTCCTGCAGGCGGAAAGCGATGGAGCGGCCCCAATGGATGTCGGTGCGGCCATCAAGATCATATCCCACCCAGCTGGCCAGCGAGATGAGATCGGGATCCAGCGTGCGCCAGCGGTCCGGGAACGCCGCGCGCGCCACGTCCAGGACAAGGGCGTTCAGCGCCGTCAGCGCCTCGCGGGCGGCCTCCACGGCGGCCATCGCCTCGTCATGCTCGTTGATCAGGGTGACGTCGTCGTCCGGCCCGTGGACATGACCGGCGCCGGTCAGCGCATCAGCCTGGCCCGTGACTGCGGCTTCGGCGAGGGCGTCGCGCACCGCGCGCGACAGGGCGAAGGTGGGGTGGGCGGTGAACACGACGCCGCCGCGCCGCCGCGCCACGGCGTCGGCGAAGGCGTCAAACCCCTGCCCCGCCACTGCCTGAAGCTGATCGCGCACAGCTGCTTCGGCGGCGCCCGACAGACCATCGCCATGCAGCGCCGATAAAGCGCGCGCCCGCGCGGCAAGTCCGGCGTCGGCGAAATGCTGGATCAGGGCTTTGAGCCCCTCCACTGACACCGCACCCCGGCGCAGGCCGGAAAACAGCTCGGCGGCCAGATCGCCCACCGGATTGACCAGCGGCGCATCCCAGTCCTCGCCCCATCCGCCCTCCAGCGCCTCCAGGCAATACGCCGCCAGCTTGTCCGGCGCGCCGGGCAGGCGCGAGGTCAGATCGCTCTGGGGTTCATTCAGCGGCATGGCGCAACTCCGGCGGGGGCAAGTCCGGACATTATGCGCCTCGGACCGGCCCTGTCATCGCCCGGCGCTGCTGCAGGTGCGAAATATCTGGCGCCCCAGAGCCTAAGGTGATGGCATTTGGACCCTGTTTGCCGGGTTAGGCTGAAGACGGCGCTATCCGACCTCCCTCCCCCACCGGGGGAGGGCCGGGGTGGGGGCGCGCCCTATCAGCAACCTTGAC
>JBHYFR010000029.1:0-20157 GCA_051859425.1 Oceanicaulis sp.
GGAGGGTTCTGCCGTGCAGGTCACCGCCGGCGACGGGCGGGTGGTGGCGTTCTACGCGTTCGGGTTTGCGCTGCTGACCCTTGGTCTGGGACTGGCGCGCCTTGTGGGCGGGGCGGTGACGCTGGCCGCGCTGGCCTTGTGGAGCGCGCAGAGCCCGCCTGACCTGATGATCGCCGATGGCGGCGTGGTGCTGGCGCGCTTCGAGGAAGGCGCAGGCTTCCAGGCGACCAACACCCGCCGCGCGCGCTTTGCTTCCACGGTTTTCCTGCAAAGGGCCGGAGAGGGCGGGGCGCCTGCGCAGCGCGCAGGGCTCGCCTGTGACGCGCTGGGGTGTGCGGGCCGCACGGTGGAGGGCGTGCTGATCGCGGCGACCAGCCATCCCGAAGCACTGGCGGAGGATTGCGAGCGCGCTGATCTGATCCTGTTCCAGGGCCGCGCCAGCGCCTGGCGCAAGCGCCGCTGCGCCGCCATCCTGCTGGATGATGATGCGCGCGCACAGCTGGGCGGGGCGGAGCTGTGGATCCGCGATGGCCGCATCATCCGCCTGCGCACGGCGAATGATGCGCGCCGGGGGCGGCCGTGGGAGATTTGAAGGCGATCTGGTTTATCGTCTGTTTCTATTTATATTTGCGGCAAATCTGCAGACATGCTCCACGCCTTCAGGGTTATTACAATCCACTTGATACCAAGGGATTTCAACGCGGTCAGTGCTATATCTTTGGCGAAGCTCGATAGATCTGTGTGAATATCCTGAAACAATAATGGGCTGGTCGCTTGTAACCATCATCCAGCCTTCGAAGGATCGGTCGCCTGACGGGTCTTCATCAATCAAATCGTGTACGTTGCTGCATGAGCCAAGGGCGCCAGGTGACAAAGTCCCGCGCGACCCAGCATTGGCCAAAATTAAACCATTACTATTAAAAACTGTACAATTATATGTGGCCGTATGAGAACCGATATTTAAAACATAAGTATGTGTGCGCGAAATTACTGAACTATAGTCGACTCCGCCACGTGACTGATGCCTGCCATAATACGGAGAGCCGACCCAGACCCTTGCGGCGGGGGTATCAATCTGTGGCGCACCCGTTTGTCCCTGACCTTGCCCGGGTACAGAAAAGGCGGGCATGTCCATGCACGACCATCGGCCATCCTGGGACCAGATCACGCCCTGAAGCGGCGTACATCCGTGTTCCTGATCGGCAGGCCGTCTTGCGGGCATCTGTTCGATTCTGAGCGGCGCCTGCCCCGGAATGGTCCTGGATGGAAGCGATTGAGCCTCAGCTTGAGCCGGATAGAGGAAGGCTACAGAGCCGCAGGTCAGGGCCGAAAGACAAAATGTCAATATAGTCATATGTTTGAAGGACATTTCTGTCTCCTTGATATGCGGTTTGAATACTATGTCCGTGCGTTTTTTTCAGATCAAGATGATTTATTTGGCGCCACGCGAGATATCCGGGCGGCGCGTCAAGGGGCAACCGGATCACGATCCACTGCACCCGGCGCCCCATTGCGCGCCTCGCGCTGGCGTATACTCCCCCCTGATCGAATCGCGAGGATGATATGGGCGAGCAGTTTCCCGGAGATGGCGGGCGGATTTTCGAGGAGAGCTTTGAGGACGCGCTGTCCTCGCGCTATCTGGCCTATGCGCTGTCCACCATCACACAGCGGGCGCTGCCCGATGCGCGCGACGGGCTGAAGCCCGTCCACCGGCGCCTGCTCTACGCCATGCGGCTGTTGAAGCTGGACCCGGATTCGGCGTTCAAGAAATGCGCGCGGGTGGTGGGCGATGTCATCGGCCGCTTCCACCCCCATGGCGACCAGGCGGTGTATGAGGCCATGGTGCGCCTGGCCCAGGATTTCGCCAGCCGCTATCCGCTGGTCGAAGGCCAGGGCAATTTCGGCAATGTGGACGGTGATGGCGCGGCGGCCATGCGCTATACCGAAGCGCGCCTGACCGAGGCGGCACGCCTGATCCTGCAGGACTATGACGCAGGCACGGTGGACTTCCGGGACACCTATGACGGCGAGGACGAAGAGCCGCTGGTGCTGCCCGCGGCCTTCCCGAACCTGCTGGCCAATGGCTCGGCGGGGATTGCGGTGGGCATGGCCACCAACATTCCGCCCCACAACGCCGCCGAGCTGTGTGATGCGGCGCGCCACCTGATCAAGACGCCCAATGCCGCCACCGAGACCCTGATAAACTACGTCAAGGGCCCCGACTTTCCCACCGGCGGGGTGTGCGTGGAGCCGGCGGCGTCCATGCTGGAGGCCTATGAGACCGGGCGCGGGGGCTTTCGCCTGCGCGCGCGCTGGGAGGTCGAGGAGCTGACCCGCGGCCAGTGGCGCGTGATCGTCACGGAAATTCCCTATCTGGTCCAGAAATCGCGCCTGATCGAGCGCATCGCGGCGCTGATGGAACAAAAGAAGCTGCCGCTGCTGGCCGATGTGATGGACGAGAGCGCGGAGGATATCCGCGTCGTGTTCGAGCCTAAAAGCCGCAGCGTCGATCCCGCCTTGCTGATGGAATCGCTGTTCCGGGTCACCGATCTGGAAGTGCGGTTCGCCATGAACATGAACGTGCTGGACGCCAGCGGCGCGCCGCGCGTGGTCGGGCTCAAAGAGGCGCTGCGCATCTGGCTGGACCACCGCCAGGTGGTGGTGGTGCGCCGCGCCCGCACCCGGCTGGAGAAGGTCGAAGACCGGCTGGAGGTGCTGGCCGGCTATGTCATCGCTTTTCTCAATCTCGACGAGGTGATCCGCATCATCCGCGAGGAGGATGAGCCGCGCCCCGTCCTGATGACGGCCTTCAGCCTGACCGAGCGTCAGGCCGAAGCGATCCTCAACATGCGCCTGCGCTCGCTGCGCAAGCTGGAAGAGATGACGCTGCGCGCCGAACAGGCCACGCTGAGCGGGGAGCGCGCCGCGCTGCAGGAGCTGATCGCTGACGAGGCGGTGCAGTGGAAGGCGGTGGACAGCGAAATCGCCGAGGTGAAGAAGCGTTTCGGCCCCGCCACGCCGCTGGGCAAGCGCCGCACCGAGTTCGCCGACGCGCCCTCCGCCGACCTCGCCGACGCAGTGGATGAGGCGCTGATCGCGCGTGAACCCATCACCGTGATCCTGTCGCGCATGGGCTGGATCCGCGCCCTCAAGGGCCATGT
The DNA here is from genome assembly GCA_051859425.1 of Oceanicaulis sp. Lineage (GTDB taxonomy): Bacteria > Pseudomonadota > Alphaproteobacteria > Caulobacterales > Maricaulaceae > Oceanicaulis. The sequence goes on from JBHYFR010000029.1 coordinate 3,162, forward strand.
GGATGATCTGTCGTCCCTGAAGCACAAGGATGGCGACGAGACCCTGTTCGCGGTGAAGGCCGAGACCACGGACAAGCTGCTTCTGTTCACCACGGACGGGCGCTGGTTCACGCTGGACGCCTCCAAACTGCCCGGCGGGCGCGGCTTTGGCGAGCCGGTGCGCCTGATGGTGGACGCCGCCGACGATGCGGACCCGGTGGCGCTGATGCGCCATGACGCAACGCGCAAGCTCCTGCTCGCCTCCACATCGGGCCACGGCTTTGTGGTGGATGAAAAGGAGCTGCCTGCCGCCAAGCGGGCCGGGCGTCAGGTGCTGACCCTGGCCGCAGGCGCGCGCGCCATGGCCGCCGTGCCGGTCACGGGCGACCGGGTGGCGGTGCTGGGCGAGAATCGCAAGCTGCTGGTGTTCCCGCTGGACGACATGCCCGAAATGGTGCGCGGCAAGGGCGTGCGCCTGATCGGCGGCTCCAAGCAGGCGGGGCTGGCCGACATCACCGTGTTCGCCAGCGAAGAGGGCCTGGTGCGTATTGATCCGGCCGGCCGGCGCCACCTCATCGAGGACTGGCGCCTGTTCGAGGGCCGCCGCGCCCAGGCCGGCAAGCTGGCGCCCAAGGGTTTCGCGTCCAAGCGCTTTGACGGGCGGTGATTTTGGTTAAGCTGGCTCTATATGTCCCCCTTCCCCTTGAGGCAGGGCTATCGCGATAGGGCCATGAGCACTTTTTCCCTCCCCTTGAGGGGGTCGGACGCCGAAGGCGTCTGACGAGGGTGGGGTGTTTGGCGGTGAGGGGTGGTGTCAGGGTTGCTGAGAAGGCGCCCCCCCCACCCCAACCCTCCTCCGGTGGGGGAGGGAGAATGGACAGCGCAGTGTTCAGCCGAATCCGGTCCAAATGCGAGCCGTCGCGCTTGACCGGGCATTGACCCTGTCTGCGTTGTCAGTTGGCGTGGCGGCGCGCGCGCGGTAAACCATGGGACTTCAAGGCGCAGACTCGCGCCGGGCTTGAGGAGTGAGACATGGAATTCATGGTGTTTTTGGCCATCATCGTGGTGATCGGCCTGGTCATCGTCCTGATCTACAACCGCCTGGTCGCCTTGCGTCAGACCACGCGTCAGGCCTGGGGCGATATCGACGTCCAGCTGAAACAGCGCCACGATCTGGTTCCCAATCTGGTGGAGACCGTCAATGGCTACGCCGCCCATGAGAGCCAGACGCTGGAAAACGTGGTCAAAGCCCGTCAGCAGGCGGTGGACGCCAGCTCGGTCAAGGATCTGGCCCAGGCCGAGAACATGCTGTCAGGCGCGCTGCGCCAGCTGTTCGCCCTGTCGGAAGCCTATCCGGACCTGAAGGCCAACCAGAACTTCCTCAAGCTGCAGAACGAGCTGGCCGATCTGGAAAACAAGATCGCCGCGGCGCGCCGCTTCTTCAACAACGCGGTCTCGGAATACAACACGGCCATCGAGCAATTCCCGGCGGTGGTGCTGGCGGGCATGTTCGGCTTCGCGGCCAAGGAATTCTTCGAGATTGGCGGCGCCGAACGCGCTGCCCCGTCCGTGTCCTTCTAGGCGCAGCCGTCTGACACGCTCCGGAGGAGCCGTTCATGATCGCTGCGGCGGGTCTGCGCACGCATATCTGGAACAATAACCTGAAATCCATCGTCCTGATGGCGGGGTTTCCGGTATTGTTGCTGACGCTGACCTATGCCGGCACGTTGTTCGTCATCGCGTATTCGGTGGATGCGCCGGGCCAGCGCGAGTTCGCGCTGGCGCTGGACTGGACGCTGTCGGCGATTCCCTTTGTGCTGGTCGCCGCCGGGGTGTGGTTCATCATCGCGTGGCTGGGCTATCAGAAGATGATCGACGCAGCCACCGGCGCGCGGACCGTGCGCCGGACGGACGAGCCCAAGCTCTATAACTTGTTGGAAAACCTGTGCATCTCGCGCGGTCTGACCATGCCGGCCCTGCGCATTATCGAGACGCCGGCGCTCAACGCCTACGCCACAGGGCTCAGCGAGCGTCAGGCGGCGGTGACGGTGACGCGCGGACTGATGGACAGCCTCAATGATGACGAGCTGGAGGCCGTGCTGGCCCACGAGCTGACCCACATCATCAACCGGGATGTGCGCCTCCTGGTGATCTCGGTGATCTTCGTGGGGATCATCTCTTTCGTCGGCCAGATCTTCGCGCGCGGCATGCTGCACGGTTCGCTGTCGCGGGCGGGCGGCGCGCGCCGGGGCGGGGGCGGCAATGCCGGGGTGCTGATCATCGTGGCGCTGGCGATTGTGGCGCTGGCCTATGTGCTGGCGCTGGTGATCCGCTTCGCCATGTCGCGCAAACGTGAATACATGGCCGATGCGGGGGCGGTGGAGCTGACGCGCAATCCCGACGCCATGATCTCGGCGCTGAACAAAATCTCCGGACGCTCAGCGATCGAAGAGGCGCCCGAAGAGGTGCGCCAGATGTTCCTGGACAATGACACGGCGTCATTCGCGGGCCTGTTCACCACCCATCCGCCGATCCCCAAGCGGATCGCGGCGTTGCGGGCCTATGCCGGCGGATCGTCTGTCTGAGGCGCATCGTCTTCACTGAGCAATTGCTCGTAGGTTCGCGCGTAGATGAACCAGACCGAGGTGAACAGGGCGGCGACCACCGGGCCGATGACCAGGCCGATAAAGCCGAACAGGGTCAGGCCGCCCAGCGTGGACAGGAGCACCATCAGGTCGCTCATCTTGGCGTCCTTGCCCACCAGAATGGGCCGCAGGACATTGTCCACATTCATGATGACCCCACAGCCGAATATCCCCAGCCCGATGCCCGACACCGTCGAGCCGGTGGCGAACAGCCAGATCACCGCCGGGCCCCAGACCAGCGGCGTGCCGATGGCCGGAATGATCGAGATCAGCCCCGCGACCGCGCCCCAGAACACCGCGCCGGGCACCCCGGCTGCGGCCAGCGCGCCGCCGGTCAGCGTGCCCTGGATGAGCGCGATGATGAACGTGCCCTTCACGGTGGCGCGGATGGTGGACAGGGTGCGCTCTGCCAGCACCTTGCGATCGGTATCACGCATGGGCAGGAGGTTCATCGCCCCCTTGAGCGAGCTCTCGCCCGCCGTGAGCAGGTAGAACAGGGCGAACAGGAAGACGATGGCGCCCAGCGCAAAGCCCAGGGCGCCGCCGGTGGCGCGGGTGAGGCCATTGATGATCGCGCCCCCCAAGCCAGAAGCCAACTCGTTGAGGCGGCTTGCGATTTCGCCCTGATAAGGGGCGAGAGCGTCCTTGAACGGCACCCATTCGGGCAGGCCGGCCAGACCTTCCTCGCGGAAATTGCGGATCTCGCCTTGCAGCCAGGGCAGGACGGTCTGACCCACCTCCACCGCCTGCTGGGCGACCACAGCGAGAACAGCCAGAAGGGGCAGGAGTATCAGAAAGATGGCCAACACTAACAGGAGCGACGCGGTGATCTTGGGCCGCCCGCCCATGCGCGCAGACAGCCAGTGCTGCACCGGCATCAGGAAGATCGCCATTACCGCCGCCAGGAACAGCGCGCCGAGAAAATCACGGATCATCCAGACGAAGACCGCCGTCAGGCCCAGCGCCAAAGCGACGATGAACACCCGTTGCAGCTGAAGCCGGCGCGCGTCGTTAGCCATAGAGCATCCTCGGCAAGGCGGTCGCCAGCCAGGGCAGGGCGATGACTGCGGAGATCGCTGCTATCTGGATGCCGACAAAGGGCAGGGCGCCGCGATAGATGGCGGCGGTGGAGACCTGCGGCGGGGCGACGCCGCGCAGATAGAATAGCGCAAAGCCGAAGGGCGGGGTGAGGAAACTCGTCTGCAGATTCAGCGCCATCAGCACGCCCAGCCAGATCGGGTCCACGCCCATGAACAAGAGCACCGGCGCCACGATGGGCACCACCACGAAGGTGATCTCGATGAAATCGAGGAAGAAGCCCAGTAGGAACATGATGATCATGACCACGGCCAGTGCGCCGTAGATGCCGCCGGGCACGGCTTCGAGCGCCGTGCGCACGGTCTCGTCCCCGCCCAGCTCCCGGAACACCAGGGCGAACAGGCTGGCGCCGATCAGGATGACGAACACCATGGCGGAGATTTGCGCGGTGGAGCGCATGACCTGGTCCAGAACGCCGGTGCGGTTCAGCCGCCACAGCGCGAACGCGCCCCCGGCCGCGGCTAGGGCCGCCAGTATATAGCCTGCGGTCAGGGCCGCTCCGGGCGCCCCGGAGCGCAGGTTGAGCATGAGCGCCGATCCGATCAGCGCCGCCAGCGCCAGCGCGCCGACGCCGATAAAGGCGCGCCCGGGCCGCGGATTGAGGCCGCCCCCGGCATTGCGGAAACCGGCCAGCAAGGTGGCGCCCACCGCCCCGACCGCAGCCGCTTCGGTGGGGGTGGCCAGCCCGCCCAGGATCGAACCGAGCACAGCGGTCATCAGCACCAGCGGCGGCAGCAGGGCGGCGAGGATTTTGCCCCAGTCGGTCTTCACGTCGGTGCGCGGCGCGGCGGGGGCGGCGCCGGGCCGGGTCACGGCGACGAACACCTGGTAGAGGATATACGCGCCCACCAGCATCAGGCCGGGGATCAGCGCGCCCGCAAACAGATCGCCCACCGAGATGATGTCGGGTGAGAATATGCCCTGGCGGCGCTGGGCGTCGGCATAGGCGGACGAGAGCTGATCACCCAGCAGCACCAGCACGATGGAGGGCGGGATGATCTGGCCCAGCGTGCCCGAGGCCGCGATGGTGCCCGACGCCAGCCCCGGATCATATCCGCGCTTGAGCATGGTGGGCAGGGACAACAGGCCCATGGTCACCACCGTGGCGCCGACAATCCCCGTGGACGCGGCCAGCAGCGCGCCGACGATCACTACCGAGATGCCCAGCCCCCCGCGCATGGCGCCGAACAGGGCGCCCATGGCTTCGAGCAGCTCCTCGGCGATGCGCGATTTTTCCAGCATCACGCCCATGAAGACGAACAGTGGCACGGCCACCAGGATCGCCTTGTCCATCTCCATGATGTTGCCGTAGATGCGCTGGGGGAAGGCGCGCAGGTGCAGCGGATCAAACAGGTCCAGCGCCAGCCCGATCAGCGCGAAGGCGATCGCCACGCCCGCCAGGGTGAACGCCACCGGATAGCCGCGCAGCAAGGCGGCGAACGCCGCCGCGAACATGATGAAGGGCAGGAGATCGATCAGCCAGTTCATGACCTCAGAGCTCCTGTCCGGCCAGATCGCCGGGCGTGGGCGGCGCGGGGCGTCCGGCCAGCGTGAGCGCGGCGCGCGCGGCCATGGAAGCGCCCTGAAGCATCATCAGCACGGCGAACACCGGGATCATCGTCTTGAGCAGGAATATCAGCGGCAGGCCGTCGCCCTCGCGCGAGCGCTCCAGAATGCGCCACGCCGCGCCAACATAGCCCGTGGACGTATCCAGGATCAGCCAGCACATGGGCATGAGGGCGAGATAGGTTCCCGCCAGATCGGTCCAGGCGCGCGCCCGCGCCGAAAGCTTTGAGTAGATGATGTCGACGCGCACATGCCCGCCATTCAGGAGAGCCGCCGCGCTGGTCAGCAGAAACAGCGCCGAATGCAGGTAGATGACGCTTTCCTGCAGGCGGGTGAAGGACACGCCGAACACATAGCGCTGAACCACGATCACAGCGGTGACCACGACCAGCGCCAGCGCCGCCCAGCGCACCATGTCGCCAATGGTCACGCTCACCGCATCAATGGCGCGCGCGCCCTGGCGCAGCACACGCTCCACCGCGCCAGGCAGGGGCGCAAACCGGCCCCACAGCCCGGCGATCAGCGGAACGGCCAGAAGCGGCGACAGCAACAGGCCGGCCCAGCCCAGTCCCGCGCCGATATCGCGCCCCAGCGCCGGCAGATTGGCCTGAAACCACGCGCCGAGAGCGCCGCCCGTGACTGCATCCGCCGCCAGGCCGGCCACCGTCGCGCCCATGAGGATGACGAGCAGCGCGTCGCCTGCGCGCATGGCGCTAGCCTCCCAGGATCATGTCGCGGCGCTGCAGATAGGGCGCTTCGGAGATCGAGCCCCAGGCCCGCATCACCCGGCGCGCTTCGATATAGCTGTCATAGACCCGCCGCGTCAGGGCGTCGTTGCGCGCGCTGTCTGCGACCACCTGCTCGGAGACCCGCCCGATCTCGCGCCAGATCTCGTCGGAAAAATCGCGCAGTTGCACGCCGTGACGGGTGCGCAGCGTCTCCAGCGCCAGCCCGTTCTGATAGGTGAATTCGGCCACGCTCTGGTTATTGGCCGCGCGGCAGGCGGCGCGCACGATGGCCTGATGGTCAGATGACAGCGAGTCCCAGACGCCCCGGTTGATGCCCACCGCCAGCGCTGCGCCGGGCTCGTGGAAGCCGGGACCGTAATAATAGGGGGCCTCGCGATAGAAGCCGAACGCCATGTCGTTCCACGGCCCGACCCATTCGGTGGCGTCGATGGAGCCTGACTGCAGCGCCTGATAGATCTCCCCGCCCGACAGCGCCACAGCGGCGCCGCCCAGCTCGCGGATCACATTCCCGGCGATGCCGGGGATGCGCATGCGCAAGCCCCGGAAATCGGCCAGAGAGTTGATTTCACGCTTGAACCAGCCGCCCATCTGGTGGCCGGTATTGCCGGCCTGGAAGGCGATCAGATTGAACTGGCCGGCCAGCTCGTCCCACAGCTCCTGCCCGCCGCCATACTCCACCCAGCCCATGATCTCGGTGGCCGTCAGCCCCATGGGCACCGAGCAGAAGAAATTATAGGCCGGCGAACGGCCCTGCCAGTAATACTCCGCTGCGTGATACATGTCGGCCACGCCGCCCGAGACCGCGTCAAACACCTCGAACGCGCCAACGATCTCGCCTGCGCCGTGGACGCGGATGTCCAGCTCGCCGCCCGACATCTCGCGGATATAGTCCGCGGTGCGCTCGGCCGCGGTGCCCAGGCCCGGGAAGCCCGCCGGCCAGGTGGTCACCATGCGCAGGCGCCGGGTGCGCCGGCGCGCCACGGCGGGCGCCGCCGGTCCGTTCTGTGTCCCGTTGTCCTGAGAGCAGGCGCTGGCTGCGCCGGCCGCCACGACGGCGGCGCCAGAAAGAAATGTGCGGCGATCCATGATGAGCCTCCCCCGAGAGTATTGTTATGTTTTGCGGCCCCGGCGCATTGCGGCGGCCGGTGTTCAGCCGACCTGTCTGAGCGGTTCAGGCGCCGCCAGGCGGTCGCTGTCGGCCAGAAGGCGCCAGCCTGACGGTTCCAGCACCTCCAGCGGATGGTAGTGCGCCTTGTAGTCCATCTTCCGGCTGCCTTGCACCCAATATCCAAGATAGACGTAAGGCAGGCCGGCCTCACGCGCGCGCGCGATGTGATCCAGGATGATGAAGGCGCCCAGGCTGTCGCGTTCGCGTTCGGTGTCGAAGAAGGAATAGACCAGCGAGTAGCCGTCCTGCAGCCGGTCCACCAGCACGGCGGCGACCAGGGCGCCGGCGGTGTCGCGGTACTCCACCATCTCGGTGCGCGCTGCGCCTTCCTCCACCATGGTGGCGAAGTCGAAGAAATCCATGCCCGCCATGTCGCCGTCGCTGTGACGGCCGTCGAGATAGCGGCTCAGGAGGGCGTATTGCTCGGGCGTCGCTTCGGCATGGCGCGGCAGGCGCAGAAGCGGCCGGTTGCGGCGCACGATGCGCCGCTGGCTGCGGCTGGGCGCGAAGTCGTTCACGGGGATGCGCGCGGATTTGCAGGCCGCGCAGCGTTCGCAGGCCGGGCGGTAAAGGATCGCCTGGGACCGGCGGAAGCCAGCATGGGTCAGGGTGTCGTTCAGACCGGGCCCTTCATGGGGATCGACACGGGTGAACACCTTGCGCTCCAGCCGCCCGGGCAGATAGGGGCAGGGCGAGGGCGCCGTCAGGAAGAACGGCAGCTGGCGGGTGTTGAACGGTCGGGTCACGGGCGTCCCTGGCTATTCATTGTCCTGTCAGGCTCATCCTAGCGCGTGCAGGCGGACCCTGTAACGGGTCGTTTGCGCGCAATGATCACAGCGGCCAGAAGATCGGAATCACGATCACCGCCACCACAGCAAGAATGATGTTAAGCGGCAATCCGATTCGCACGAAGTCCATGAATTTGTATCCGCCCGCATTATAGACCAGCGTGTTGGTCTGATAACCGATGGGCGTGGCGAAGCTGGCGCTGGCCGCGAACATCACCGCGACCACGAAGGCGCGCGGGTCCACGCCCAGCTCCACGCCCAGTCCGATGGCGATGGGCGTGATCAGGATCGCGGCGGCGTTGTTGGAGATGGTTTCGGTCAGCGCCGAGGTGATCACATAGATCAACGCCAGCACCGCAATCGGGCCCAGCCCGGCTGCGTGCTGCGCCAGGAACCCGACCAGCATGGCGGCCGCGCCGGTCTTTTCCAGCGCCATGCCGACGGCGAGCATGCCGAAGATCAGCACCAGAATATTCCACTGGATGGAATCGTAGGCGTCCTTGGGATCGAGACAGCCCAGCGCGATCACAGCGCCCGCCGCAATCAGGGCCAGCGCCACGATGGGCAGAACCTCGAACGCGGACAGTGCGATGACGGCGAGAATGGCGGCGATGGCGATCGGCGCCTTCTCGCGCCGCCAGGGCCGGTCCTGCGGCTCGGCGAGATTGTTGAGCAAGCCATCGTCGAACATGGTGCGCAGGTCCGTCGGCGAGCCCTCCACCAGCAGGGTGTCGCCCACTTCCAGGCGCAACGCCTCGCCCTTGCGCGACACGTTTTCGCCGCGCCTGTGGACCGCCAGGACGTAAACGCCATAGAGCCGCGCCAGACCCAGCCGGCCCAGCGGGCGCCCGATCAGTCCCGAATTGGGGCCGATCACGCCTTCGCGCATCACGGTCTCGCTGGCTTCGATAGGCTCAAACGCGTGGCGCCCGCCGGTGACGCCCAGCGCCACATCGCCCTGTTCGCGCAGGGACAGCATTTCGGACATGCGCGATTTGACCACGATCCGGTCGCCGCCCTCGATCACCACATCGCCCAGGGCGTGGCGCAGGGACTGGCGCTTGCGCACCACATCCACGACGGAAAAGCCCTTGCGCGCGGTCAGGCCCGCCTCGTTCAGGGTCTTGCCGATCAGTTCAGAATCAAACGTCACCGCCACATGGGCCAGGAAGCGGCGCTCCTTGGGGTCAGGCAACAGGCCGGCCAGCGTGTCGCGTTCGGGCAGCAGGAAGGGGCCGGCAATGGCCAGATAAATGCACCCCACCGCCGCCATGATCACGCCGGCCGCGGTGATCTCGAATATGCCGAAAGCCGCCATGCCGCCGGTCTGGGCCACGCCGTCGACCAGGAGGTTGGTGGATGTGCCGATCAGCGTGGTGGTGCCGCCGAATATCGCGGCGAACGACACCGGGATCAGAAAGCGCGACGGCGCCACGCCCAGCGAGCGCGCCAGGCCAATGGCCACCGGGATGACCACCACTACGATGGGCGTATTGTTGATAAAGGCGCTCATGCCGATCACGCCGGCCATCAGCGCGATCAGCGCCGTCGCCGGGTGGGAACCCTTGGACAGGCGCGAGACCAGCTTGGCGGCCGCGTCAATGACCCCGGTTCGCTCCAGCGCTGCAGACAGGACAAACAGCGCCGCCACGGTGATGGGCGCGGCGTTGGAGAATACCGACAGCGTCTCGCGGGAGGTCAGGATGCCGGTGATCAGCAACAGACCCATGGCCACCAGCGCGATGATGTCAGGCGGCAGGATTTCCCGGGCGAAGCCGAAAAACACCGCGCCGACCAGCATCAGCACGAACACCATCTGGAGTGTGTCTAGGGTGAACCAATCTGGCATGCCTGTCCCCGGGATCAGTCTGGCCCGCGAGCTTTCAACGCTATACGAGCGGCGGTCCCGCACGCGAGCACTTTTACATCGAAAACTGTCAGATCAGACGAACCGCCAGGCTTCGGCGGCGGCGCGGAACAGGGCGCGGGCCTTGTTCACGGTTTCCTGGCGCTCGGCTTCGGGATCGGAATCGAGCACCACGCCGGCGCCGGCCTGCACATGCATGCGTCCGTCCTTGATCACCGCGGTGCGCAGCGCGATGCACACGTCCATATCGCCCTGGGCGCCGAAATAGCCCACCGCGCCGGCATACACGCCGCGCCGGTGGGGCTCCATCTCGTCGATGATCTCCATGGCGCGCACCTTGGGGGCGCCCGAGACCGTCCCGGCGGGGAAGCCGGCCATCAGGGCTGAGACAGCGTCCTCGCCCTCGGCCAGATCGCCCTCCACGTTGGAGACCAGGTGCATCACATGGCTGTAGCGCTCGACATTCTCGCGCTCGGTCACCCGTACGCTGCCCGGGCGCGCGACCCGGCCCACATCATTGCGCCCCAGATCGAGCAGCATGAGATGTTCCGAGCGCTCCTTGGGATCGTTCTTGAGGTCCGCCTCGAACGCGGCGTCGGCTTCGGGCGTGGCGCCGCGCGGGCGGGTGCCGGCGATGGGGCGCACGGTGACCGTCGATCCGCGCAGGCGCACCAGAATTTCAGGGCTGGACCCGGCGATGGCGAAGCCGGGCAGGTTGAAGAAGAACAGGAAGGGCGAGGGGTTGGTCCGGCGCAGCGACCGGTAAAGCGCAAAGGGCGGCGCGGTGAAGGGGGTGGAGAAGCGCTGGCTGGCCACGACCTGGAACACGTCGCCGGCGCGGATATAGGCGCGCGCTGCTTGCACCTTGGTGCGAAAATCGGCCTCGCTCATATTCGCCTTCGGCTCGGGCGGGGCTGACGGGGGCGCGCCGGAGGGCAGCGGGGCAGGGGAATCGAGCCGGTTGAACACCGCCTCGATGCGCCGCCGGGCCGCTTCGACCTGCAGGGCCGGATCTGCGCCGGGCTCGGGCCTGACCGGGGCGGCGGCCAGGATTTCCTGACGCAGGGCGTCGAAGATCACCATGACGCGCGGGCGCAACAGATAGCCGTCCGGCGTGCCCAGCGGGTCCGGCGCGGCGTGTGAGGGCAGACGCTCGGCCAGTCGCGCCATGTCATAGCCCAGATAGCCGAACAGTCCGGCCGCCAGCGGCGCGACGCCCGACGGCAGGTCCATGGCGCTGTCTGCGATCAGGCGCTTGAGTGCGTCCAGCGGCGGCTCGGCGCACGGCTCGAACCGGCCCGGCGCCATGCCCGGGCCGGGCGCGCGCGCCTGCTCTGCGGTGTCGCCACTGCAGCGCCAGACCAGATCAGGGTCCAGCCCGATGGCAGAATACCGCCCGCGATAGGCGCCGCCCTCGACACTTTCCAGCAGGAAGGTGTTCACGTGCGATGCGGCCAGCTTGAGATAGGCCGAGACCGGGGTTTCGAGATCATCCACCCGGCGCGCGGTCAGCAGCACCGCGCGGCCAGCGGTCAGCTCGGCGCGCGCGGCGTCGAGGTCAGGCGCGAATTTCGGCTGCGACATGGCCGTGCCGCTACTGCAGCCGGGGGTCGGTGCGGCCGAGCGCCTGATCGATCAGGCGCTGATCGGCGCGCACGTCATAGGCCTCGAGCAAGGCGTGGTGAAGCGCGATCGCGGTGTCGGTCTCCAGTTCCCGGCGCATCGACGCCTGCTGCTCTGACCCGGCTGCGGTCATCCTCGGCGCAATGATCTCGTCCACAATAACGATGGCGCGGGTGCGCTGATCGCCTGCGCGTGCAGCAAAGCGCACGCCCGGCGCGGCGCCGAACGCCTGGGCGACAAGATTGCGATTGAAGGGTCCGGCGGTCTCTTCCCGGCCCAGCGTGGCGATCTCGACGCTGGCGCCGCCGCCAATCAGGGCAGCGATGCCTTCAAGGCTCTCACCGGCCTCGGCGCGCTCCAGAGCATCATCCACTATGGTCTGCAGGCGCTCGTCGATTGTGCGCAGGCGCCAGAACGCTTCGGCATCCTCACGCACTTCGTCCACACGTGGCAGGCGCGGCGCTTCGACGGAGTCGACGCGGGCCACGACATAATTGCCGTCACCGTATGGTTCCAGCGCGCTATCGAGTCCGGGCGTCAGCGAAAACACCAGTTGCATTACGGCGTCGCCCCCTTCCTCCAGCAGAGACGAGGCGGGCGCGCCTTCAAGAGTGAAGCCATCGGCCGTGATGTAATCAAAGCGCTCCAGTGGCACGCCTGCTTGTGCAGCCGCTTCCTCAAGATCGAGCGCGAAGCGCCGGGCGTCTTCGAAGGCGCTCATGGCGGTGAACATATCATCTTCGGCCTGTGACGCGGCGAGTTCTGCGCGCAGCTCCTCGCGCAGTGCGGCCAGAGACGGCGCCTCCGGGTTGACGGCTTCGGTCACGCGCACGACGCGCCAGCCCAGCCGGCTGTCCACGGCGCGCACGTCGCCTTGATCCATGGAAAAGACCGCTTCTGCGATCGCGCGATCAGGGACCTGGTTCTGCTGCAGAGAGGTGAACGCAACGCGTTCGCCCAGTTCCAGCTCTGCGCGCACATCAGCCACCGGCTCGCCTGCCGCCAGACGCGCGGCGGCGGCTTGGGCCGTGGCGTCGTCAGGGGCCGCCCACTGCACATATGAGCGCAACTGGGGGTCTGCGAGCTCGCCTTGACTGAGACGGAACGCGTAGAGGTCTTCAATGTCGGTTTCACTGACTTCCGCATCGCGCTCAAACAGCTCCGGCGTAAAGCGGATCAGTGAAAAACGGCGCTGCTCAGGCCGCTCGAAGACGCCGGAATTTTCGGTGATGAAAGCCTCCAGCGCGGCCTCATCGGGATCACCGACATCGCCTGCGAGGCTCGGGGGGAGCAGCAGCGCGCGCATCGCCCGCCGTTCATTCGCCCAGGCCTGGCGGGTCTCCAGGAACAGGACCGGCGACTGAACCGACCCGAGAAGGGCATCGACAAACTGGCCCTGGCGAAGCTCGCGCGCGATGTCGCGTTCAAATTGCCGGTCTATTGATCCGCCAGTGTAACCGTTGCGCGAGAGCACTTCGAGGAAAGTCGCCCGGTCAAACCGGCCGGTGAAGGGGTTCTGGAAGGCGGGGATTTCCTGGATGGCGTCAAACACCGCCCGATCCGAGATCGACAGTCCCAGCTCGTTCGCCTTGCCGGCCAGGGCGGCCTGCAGCGTCATTTGCTGGACGACCTGCTCGCCAAAGCCCGCAGCATCGATTTCCTCGCGTGTCAGACGCGGATTTTCCTGCTGCACCTGAGCGACCTGACGGTTGTAGGTGCGCAGCAATTCCTGCGCGCTGACCCGTTCCGGCCCTACGGTTATAGCGGAGGTCCCGCCGCCGCGGATGATGTCCGTCACGCCCCACAAGGCGAATGCAGCGACGAGCAGCGCGATGATGATCCCGCCGATCAGCGGGTTCTTGGCCATTTGACGGATAAGTGTGAGCATGCGGTGAACCAGGTCCGGGGCCGTTTGCGGGGAGCGCGAACCTAGCCGGGCGGCGCCGCAGCGGCAAGCCGCGTGCGCGCCGCGCCCTGCATTGCAGCGCAGGCGTCCGGCTGGTATCGCTCCGCGCCGAAGTTCCGGCAGAGCGCATGGGACGTCCGGACCAGCGGGGGAGGCACCCATGAATCGGCGCAAGCTCATTGCGGGAAACTGGAAGATGCACGGGCGCAGCGCCGATCTGGTCTGGGCTGACCGGCTGTCCGGTCTCGTCGGGACCGCCCCGGGCAGCGACGTGCTGGTCTTTCCGCCCGCCACTTTGCTGGCGTCGCTGGCGTCGCGCGTACCCGAATTTGTGGCTGTCGGCGGCCAGGATTGTGCTGCTGAAGCGGAAGGCGCGCGCACAGGCGACATTTCTGCTTCGATGCTGGCGGATCTGGGTGCGCGCTATGTCATCACCGGGCACAGCGAGCGGCGGCGGTTTCACGGTGAAAGCGATGCGCTGGTGCGCGCCAAATCCGAGGCGGCGCTGAAGGCCGGGCTGACGCCGGTTGTCTGTGTCGGCGAAACGCTGGATCAGCGCCAGGCGGGGGAAGCAGAGGCGGTGGTCCTGCGCCAGGTGTTCGCCAGCGTGCCCGAAGCGGCGGCGGGTCGCGTGATCATCGCCTATGAACCTGTCTGGGCCATCGGCACCGGCCTGCACGCCAGCCCTGAAGACGCCGACCGGATGCACCGCGCCATCCGCGATGCCTGGCGCGGCGGTGATGGCGGCCAGTTGCGCATCCTGTATGGCGGGTCGGTCAATCCCGGCAACGCCGCCGGCCTGTTGTCGCGCGAGCATATCGACGGCGCGCTGGTGGGCGGCGCCAGCCTCGACCCGGCCAGTTTCGCTGCGATCATCCGCGCGGCCGGGTAAGGCGATCTTCAGATTTCCCGAGTAGGTTCAGCGTCCATAACTCACGAGACCCGGACAGCGGGCGCTGGAGTGGCGGATGGCAGAACTGGATTATCGCCGCGCGACCGTGGCGCTCTTTGATCCTGTGCATGTAAATTTGCGCATAACCCGTTATGCGCTGCATGAAATCGGCTTCAGGGAGATCGCGTCGCTGAACTCGGTGGGCGAGCTCAAGCGCAGGCTGGTTGACGAGGCGCCGCATCTGCTGGTGGCCGAGACCTCAAATCATGAGGCGGAGATATTCCGTCTGGTGCGCGCGATCCGGGCCGGGGAAGTATCCTCCAATCCCTTCGCCGCGATCTTGCTGACCACCTGGCGGCGCGATACCAGCGTGGTGCGTGAGGCGATCGGGTCGGGCGCCGATGACGTGATCATCCGCCCTTTCTCAACCTCCTTTGCTGAAGAGCGGGTACGCACGCTGGTGCGTGCGCGCAAGCCGTTCATCGTTACCAGCGATTACATCGGCCCGGACCGGCGGCGCGACAAGGCGCGCGGCGGCGGAACCGCCCAGCCGATCGACGCGCCGAACGTGCTGCGCGCGGTTGTGGAGAATGACGGCGACGCGTTGGCGCGTGCGCGGGTCTGGATTGATGAAGCGCGGCGAACAGTTGACGGCGAGCGCCTGCGCCGGTTGTGCATGCGCGTGGTTATTGGCGCAGAAGCCGCCGCCGCCGAACTGAAGGCGGGCCGTGAACCGATCATGGATTTGTCCGACCTGGAGCGCGGTGCTCAGGAAGTGCGCGCGCGGCTGTCGCGTACGCGCTCGACCGAAGCCAAGCGAGTCGCTCATGCGCTGTGCGAGGTCGCCTCGGAATTGCGCGAGCCGGGCGGCTTCACCATCGCCAATCTGTCGTTGGCGCGTGAGCTGGCCATGGCGGCCTATGTCGCCTTCGCCGGCGATGATGGCATCGAGCGGTCGCGCAACGAGATTGAATCGGCTGTCCAGCTGCTGCAGCAACGCATGGCCCAGGCGTCTGTGCGCAAGGCGCAGCCCGATAGTGGCGTTGCGGCTGCGCCTGAGCTAAAACGCGCGGCAAGTTGAGCGCACCGGAGCCCCGGCGCGCTATTTATGCGACAGGGCCGCGCCGACATGATTGCTGTTCTACTGATTATCCATCTGCTGATTATCGCCGCCATGGTGACGATCATTCTCATGCAGCGCTCCGAAGGCGGCGCTCTGGGCATTGGCGGCGGCGGGCCGGGCGGCATGATGAGCGGGCGCGGTGCGGCCAATCTCCTGACGCGCTCCACCATGATTCTGGGCGCACTCTTCGTCGGCAACTCCATTCTGCTGGCGGTCCTGGCCAGCGTGGACGATAGCGGGCGTTCGGTCATCGACCGTCTTGGCGGGGAGCAGACTGACCAGCTGCCGTTTGACTTCACGACCATGCCGGATGACGAGGCTGATGGCCTTGAGCCGGACGTTGAGATCGGCGACACGCCCGCTGCGCCGCCTGCCGAAGAAGATCCTGAGATTCCGGGTCTCTGAGGGGCGCAGTCCCCAAACAGCCCGACGCGGCGTGTGAGGCGAACCATGTCTGCCCAGTCCAAAGCCGAGATTCGGCGCATCACGCCGCCGGACATCCGTGCACGCAAGGGCGGCGAGCCGCTGGTCTGCCTGACCGCGTATGACGCCCCCACCGCCGCGCTGCTCGATCCCCATTGCGATCTGCTGCTGGTGGGCGATTCGGTGGGCATGGTGGTTCACGGCCTGCCCAATACGCTGCCCGTCACGCTGGATATGATGATCATGCACGGCCAGGCGGTGATGCGCGGCTCGAAGCGCGCGCTGGTCGCCGTGGACATGCCGTTCTCCACCTATGAGCGCTCGAAAGAGCAGGCGTTCGACAATGCCTCGCGCATCCTGCGCGAGACCGGCTGCCACGCGGTGAAGGTGGAAAGCGGCGTCTATATCGCCGACACCATCCGCTTCATGGCCGAGCGCGCAATTCCTGTGATTGGCCATGTCGGCCTGCGGCCCCAGGCGTCGCTGGCCGATGGCGGGTTCAAGGCCAAGGGCCGTGATGCGGCCAGCCGGGCGAAAGTCATTGAAGAGGCGGTCGCAGCTGACGAAGCCGGGGCGTTCGCCATTGTGATCGAAGGCGTAGCCGAGGATCTGGCCGCCGAGATCACCGGCAAGGTGAAGGCGCCGACCATCGGAATCGGCGCCTCGGCGGCCTGTGACGGCCAGATACTGGTAACACCGGACATGCTGGGCCTGTTCGACTGGACGCCGCGCTTCGTGAAGCGCTACGCCGATCTCAAAGGTCAGGTCGAGAACGGTGTGAAGACCTATGCCGACGAGGTGCGCACGCGCACCTTTCCCGGACCTGATCAGGTCTACAAGCCCAAACCGGCCTGACTGCCTGTTGAGCGGCATGGCGTTGTTGCCCGTGAGACACGGCGCGGCTAGGGTCGCGCGCACTGTTTTGAGCTTAACTCCGGAGCCCTGTCTTGGCTGACGCTTTCGACGAAGTCGAAGAAGAACTGCGCCGCGAACGCTATCAGGCGATGCTGCGCAAATGGGGGCCGTGGGTCGCCGGTGTGGCCGCTGCGATCGTGCTGGGCGCTGCTGGTTATCAGTATTGGACCGCCACCACCCGGCAGGCGGCTGATGCTGCGTCCGACGCGTATCAGGCCGCGGCGACGCTTTATGAGGCCGGCGCGCTGAATGAA
>JBHYFR010000030.1:0-18823 GCA_051859425.1 Oceanicaulis sp.
GGCTGCGACAGTATCGACATGACGGTGCTGCAGTTTTCCAAGCATTCCAGGGGCCACAAGCTGGTCGCCGATCACCGCGAAAAGCCGGACAAATTCATCACCGACCTGATCAGGGCGGCGGATGCGCTGCGGCCGCGCGGGGACGCTCCCTTCGTGCTGATGCCGATTTTCGAGGAGACCTCTATCATCGCCGAACATGCCGGCCGGCTGCGCGAGGCGGGACTGATCGTGGCCGCGCCCGATCACGCCTCCATCGTAAAGGTGGAGCCCAAGGACAAGCTGCCCGCGGCGGCGCAGGGCGCCGGGGTGACTTTCCCGCGCACGGTCTATCCCACATCCATGCAGGCGCTGGACGCGGCGCTGGAAGACCTCGCCTTCCCGCTGATCACCAAGCCGGCGCGCGGCGTGGGCGGGCGCGGCGTGGCGCGCCATGACAGCGCCGCGAAATTGAAAGCCTGGCTGGAGGACAAGCCGCCGCGCAAGGCGGCCGAGTGGCCGCTGCTGCAGGAGGCGGCGCCGGGGGATGATTATTGTTTCTGCGCCCTGTGCGAGGATGGCGAGCTGCGCGCCTGGATGACCTATCGCAGCCTGCACGGCTTCCCGCCCAAGCGCGGCGCGGGCGTGCTGCGCGAGACCGTGGACAGCGCGCCGTTCAAAGACGAGGCGGCCAAACTCCTGCGCCATCTCAACTGGTCGGGCGTGTGCGAGATCGATTACCGCTGGACCGGCAAGCCGGACGACAAGCCTTCCCTGATCGAGGTCAATCCGCGCTTCTGGGCCGGCCTGTTCCAGTCGGTGGCCAGCGGGGTGGACTTCCCGTGGCTGCTTTACCGGCAGGTGACGGGCGACCCGGTGCTCGAGCCGCCTGAGGTGACGGTGGGCCGCCGCTCCAAGGTGCCGCTTCTGGCCTTTCTCAGCGCCGCGCAGGCCATCTCGGAGGAAGACTCCTATTTCAAGACCCTGTCGGAGCGGTGGGACAAGCTGGCCGATGGCGACCAGAAGGGTTTTGGCGCCTTCATCAACGGCTTGTTTGATGTGAAATCGCTGGGCGCCTATCTCAAGGCGCTGGGGGAAACCCGCCAGCAAACCGAAGGCGCGGCCACGGACTTCATACCGCTGGATGATCCCGGGACCACGCTGGGCGTCTTGTTCGTCCTGTCCTCCCTGATCCGGCGCGGCGAGCTGCCGCCAGAGCTGAGATTTGATGACTGAGCCAGCCTCCGCCGGGCGCCGCCCGGTCATTGCCGTCACCACATCGGCCGGCGCCGATTTCGGCGTGTTCGCCCTGATCTGGGCGGGCGTGCGCCTGGCCGGCGGACGCGCCGTGCGGGTGACCTCGCGTACGCAGGCGGCGCGCCCCGATGCGTTCGACGGCCTTATTCTGGCGGGCGGGCTGAATGTCCATCCCGACGCCTATGGCCACGATGCCGCGCCCGGCGTCCGCTATGATCAGGGCCGCGACGGGCTGGAGCTGGAATGGGCGCAGGCTTTCTGGACGCTCGGGCGGCCCATGCTGGCGATCTGCCGGGGCATGCAGCTGCTGAATGTATCGCGCGGCGGCGCGGTGCGCGACATTCTGGACGAGGACGTGCTGCGCGCCCTGCCGTCCACGCCGCTGGGCTATATGCTGTACCGCAAGAGCGTCGATATCACGCCCGGCACGCGGCTGGCGCGGCTGTGGGGCCGCACCCGCGCGCGGGTCAATTCCCTGCACCGGCAGGCCGTGGATGATCTGGGCGCGGACCTGCGCGTCAGCGCGCGCGGCGAACATGGCGAGGCGCAGGCTGTCGAGGGACCGCCCGGCGTGTTGCGCATGGGCGTCCAGTTCCACCCTGAAATGATGCTGCACAGGCGCGATATGCGCGCCCTGTTCCGCGCCCTGGTGGAGGCGGCCCGGCGCCGTGATGGTGAATCGCCTGCTAACGGCGCGCAAACCGGGCTTTAAGCATCCTCTGTCATAACCGTCCCGAAATCGGACGCAGCTCCACTTGTGCCTGACAGAGCGGGACCACCCGCCGGGGCGGAGAGCGGACGGACAAGAACGGGTGGTGGGACATGTTTCAGATCGTCGGCATCGTGGCCGTATTCGCGTTGGTGTTTGGCGGCTTTGTGCTGTCAGGCGGCAATTTTGACATCATCATCAAGGCTTTGCCCTTCGAGATGATGATGATTGGCGGGGCGGCGGTGGGCGCATTCCTCATCGGCAATGCGCCCAAGACCGTCACCAAGACGCTGGGGGACTTGGGCAAGATCGTCTCGGGGTCCAAGTGGAAGCAGCAGGACTATATCGACCTGCTGACGCTCCTGTTCCAGCTGACCAAGACGATGAAGACCAAGGGCGTCATCGCGCTGGAGGCTCATATCGAGAAGCCGCACGAGAGCGCCATCTTCACGGCCTATCCCCGCATCCTCAAGGACCATTTCGCGGTGGACTTCATCTGCGACACGCTGCGCATGATGACCATGAACCTGGAGGATCCCCACCAGGTCGAGGACGCCATGGAAAAACAGCTGGAAAAGCATCATCACGAGGCGGCGAGCCCGGCCCACGCCGTCCAGACCATGGCGGACGCCCTGCCTGCGCTGGGGATCGTGGCGGCGGTGCTGGGCATCATCAAGACCATGGGCGGCATCGACGCGCCGCCGGCCATTCTGGGCAAGATGATCGGCGGCGCTCTGACCGGCACCTTCCTGGGCGTGTTCCTGGCCTATGGCTTTGTCGGGCCCTTCGCCTCGCGCATGCAGGCGGTCTACGACGAAGAGGCGATCTTCTACCAGATCATCCAGAACGTGCTGGTCGCTCACCTGCACGGCAATGCCGCCCAGATCTCTGTCGAGATCGGCCGCGGCGCCGTCCCCAGCGCCTTCCAGCCGAGCTTCATGGAGCTGGAGGAAGCCATCTCCACCGTGCAAGCGGCGTAAGCGCGCCGTCACGCAGGTCTTGCGTCCGCCGCGGCCATCGGCCATGGCGGACGCATCATGGCGTCCGAACCCCTCATCCTGAAACGTCCCCATGCGCAGCTGGACTGGCCCTCCGGCCCGCTGGCGCGCGATCATGGCGACATGTATTTCCAGCCCGAAGACGGGCTGGCCGAGGCGCGCGCGGTGTTCGTCCAGGGCGCCGGTTACCCCGACAGGTTTCATGGCGGCGTGAATGTCGTGGGCGAGCTGGGCTTCGGCACCGGGCTCAATTTCCTGGCCCTGTGGGACAGTTTCCGCCGCCACGCCTCTGCCACTGCGCGCCTGCACATGGTGTCAGTGGAGGGCTATCCGCTCACCCGCGCCGATGCGGGCCGGGCGCTGGCGATGTTCCCCGAACTGGCTGCGCTCTCCGGGGCGCTGCTGGAGGCCTGGCCGCCGCCTCATTGCGGGCCGCACAGGCGGATATTCGACGGCGGACGGGTCTGCCTGACGGTTCACCATGACACGGTGACCCACGCGCTGGACCAGATGGATCTGGCGGCGGATGCCTGGTTCCTGGACGGGTTCGCCCCGGCGAAGAACCCCGACATGTGGCGCGAGGATGTACTGGCGCGTGTCGCCGGGCTCAGCGCGCCCGGTGCGCGGGCGGCGACCTTCACCGTGGCGGGCGCGGTGCGCCGGGGGCTGGCTGCGGCGGGATTTGACGTCTCCAAACGCCCAGGCTTCGGACGCAAGCGCGAGCGGCTGGAGGCCGTCTATGGCGGTCCGGCCCGCACTCCGCACGCCGGACCCTTCGCTCCGGCTGGCCAGATTGACGGCCCTGTCGCGGTCATCGGCGGCGGCGTCGCGGCGGCGAGCCTGGCCGACGCCTTTGCGCGGCGCGGGCGCGCCGTCACGGTATTCGCCGAGGGCGGCTGGGGCGCGGGCGCGTCGGGTGCGCCGCTGGGCCTGTTGACCCCGCGCCTGGAAGCCGCCGACCGCCCGCACAGCCGGGCGCTGCTGGCGGCGTTTGATTTTGCGGTTCACCGCTATCGCCAGACCGGCGCGTTCGAAGGCGCCGGGGTGCTGCGCCTGGGCGAGGCGGACCGGCTGCAGCGCCTGGCCGGCGCGCTGGACGATGGTTTTTCTTGGCTGGACCCGGGTGAGGCCGGGTTGTCCACAGGCTGGGACGCGCCGGGCCTGTTCATGGCCCGCGCCGGGACGTTTGCGCCCGCGCGCCTGCTGGCGGCGCTGGGCGGGGCGGCCGAGGTGCGCGAGGCGCGCGTCGCGGCGCTGGCGGACAGCCGCGATGGCGTGCGCCTGACCGGTGAGGGCGGCGCTGAACTGGGCGCGTTCGCCGCCGTGATCCTGGCGGGCGGCGCAGCCGGACGCCGCCTGACGGCGCTGCCGCTGGAGGCCACGGCCGGGCAGGTGGCGGTGTTCGCCAGTGACCGGGCGCCCGCCTGCGCCGCCGCCTGGGGCGGATATGCCGGCGCCATGCCCGAAGGGCTGATGCTGGGCGCCACCCATGACAAGGGCGATGATCCCGGTGATGCGGACCGGGCCGAGGCGGCGTTGCGTTCCTTAGCGCAGGAGGGTCCGGCGGGCCTGGCGCAGGCGCTGGGGCCGGTGCGCGCGTTCTGGGGCGGGGTGCGGGCCGCGGCGCCGGACCGGCTGCCGGTGATCGGGCCGCTGCCGGATGAGACATTCGCAAGCGTCTGGG
Organism: Oceanicaulis sp.; assembly: GCA_051859425.1. Taxonomy (GTDB): domain Bacteria; phylum Pseudomonadota; class Alphaproteobacteria; order Caulobacterales; family Maricaulaceae; genus Oceanicaulis. Next base: position 4,625 of record JBHYFR010000030.1, read on the forward strand.
CGCCTCACGCCCCGGGCCGCGCCGCCGCGCCCCGCCCGGCGCCCGGCGCCGGGCTGTCGCCGCGCCTGTTCACCCTGACGGGCCTGGGCGCGCGCGGTTTCGCCCATGCGCCCTTGCTGGGCGAGGCGCTGGCCAGCCAGATGTGCGGCGAGCCGGCGCCGCTGGAGCGCAGCGCGCTGGAGGCGCTGCACCCGGCGCGGTTCGCCTGGCGGACGCTGAAGCGGAGCTGACGGCCCGGCTCTTGCGCGCTTCCCGCTGCGAACCCCGCCGCGTGGAGCAAAACGGCACGCCATGACTGCGCCATTGACCCGAGACACGTTCTGCGCCGCCGCGCCGCTTGTGGAGCGGCGCAAGGCGTCGCGCCATGTCTGGTTTTTGAACACGGCGTTTGATCGTATCGGGTTTGACACCGCGCTGGAGCGCATCGCCATGCGCGCCCCGGACGCGCCGTTCGCCTTTGTCGTCACGCCCAATGTGGATCATCTGGTGCGCATGCGCCATGACCGCGCCCTGGCGCCGCTCTACGCCCAGGCCTGGCTGACCGTGTGCGACAGCCGGGTGCTGGAATTGCTGGCGGCGCTGTCGGGCGAGGCGGTGGACGTCACCGCCGGTTCCGACCTCACCGAAGCCCTGTTCGAAACCGCCATCGACCGCGACGAGCCGGTGGTGGTGATTGGCGGGTCTCAGGCCGTGATTGACGGGGTCACCGCGCGCTATGGCCTCACCGATGTGCGTTGGCATGAACCGCCCATGGGCCTGCGCCACAAGCCGGAGGCGATTGCGGACTGTGCTGCCTTTATAGCCGCCAATCCGGCCCGGTTCGTGTTTCTGTGCGTGGGCTCGCCCCAGCAGGAAATGATCGCCGAGGCCTGCCTGGAGCGCGGTGACTGTACCGGCGTCGGCCTGTGCGTGGGCGCGTCTCTCGATTTCCTCTCCGGCAAGGCGCAGCGCGCCCCCGAATGGATGCAGCGCACCCGTCTTGAATGGCTGCACCGCCTGCTGGAAGAGCCGCGCCGCATGTGGCGGCGTTATCTGGTTGATGGTCCGCGCGTGCTGCTGATCTGGCATGAATGGCGCCGCGCCCGCGCCAAGCTGCGCGCGTTTGAAAAATCCTTCGCTTCCCGGCTTGGAGCCTGACCTCCAGGGCTTGATCCCCCCGGCCAATTGTCGCTTGTCTGGTGAAACCTGCTACAAGCGGGTCAGACGGCGCAGGGGGATTTTCTATGTCAGGCAAGCCGGAGCGGCCGCAGCGCCATGATTTTCGCTGGTTTCATGCCCTGCGAGTACGCTGGGCCGAGACCGATCCGCAAGGCATCGTCTTTAACGGCAATTATTTTCTCTATTTCGACGTGGCGCTGACGGAGTACTGGCGGGCTGCCGGCATTCGCATCCCGCAGGATCTGACGCTGGCGGGCAGCGAGTCCTTCGCTGTCAGCGCGCATGCGGATTTCTATGCGCCAGCCCTGTTTGACGAGCTGGTGGAAATCGGCGTGAAGCTCGAGAAAACCGGCAATAGCTCTGTCACCTTCCGCATGGGCATTTTCAGGGGCGATGAGGCCCTGACCGGCGGGCGGATGATCTATGCCTGGGCGACCACCGCGCTGCCGCGCACGCCCTGTCCGCCGCCGTCAGATTTCATCGCCCGGCTGAAGGCGCTGTCTGCCTGACGGCCCGGAGATCAGGCCCGGCGGCGGCGCAGACTGTGTACGGTGCGCCGCAGGCGCAGGACCAGAAGGATCAACCCTGACAGGGTGAAGACCAGCGCGAAGCCCGCAGCCGATACCAGCAGCGGATTGTTGATCTTGGTGCCATCCCGGTAATCCATGATGTGCAGGCGCCAGAAGATGTCGAACAGACGCCAGGTGTCGGAGCGGCGGCTGACGATCCGGCCCGTATCGGGGGCGACGAAGAGCGCCCGCCCGCGGTCGTTTTCGATTGAAACCCGCCATACCGGCACCGGCCCGCCATAATACCAGGGCGCGGTCTCCAGCCATTCGGCCTCCCCTACCGTGCCGGGACCGTCATAGTCGTCTCGGGCGGCCTGCCGGGCACCTTGCGCATCGAGCGGGGAAAGGAGGCGGCCGGTCTGCGCGCAGACCAGCGCGCGTGCCTCGCCCGATTCCAGTATCCAGGCCGGCCCGCCCGGATGACGGACCAGTTCGGCCCGGTCGAGCGCGGCGAACCCGGCTGCGGCCGCCGCTGCGTCAAGGCCTGCAAGCGCGCCGGGCGCGGTGTTCAGCGGCGCCTGAGCGGCGATGCGGTGTTCGCCGCGCACCTCGTGCAACGGCATCAGCGCCATGCCGAACCCGCCGCCTATCCAGACAAGCACCTGCAGGCCCACGAGGAGCGCTGCCCATTTGTGCACGCGTACAATCCATCTCTGGAATACCATTGGGGGGTCCCTGCTCTGTCGGCCTGTGCGCCTTGTTAAGCAGGATACCCCAAGCGGGGAATATATCGTGGTGCGGCTATTGGCTCCGCGGCCCGTCCGGGCTTCGCTTCCTCGCTTCCGGGCTCGCAAAGCTCACCCTTCGCTGCAGCCGCTTTTTTTGTTGATGCTCCGCACATCCGTGCGTCGCGCGGGCAAAAGTGCCCGGCGGCCGGTCGGCCTTGCGGCCCCTGACGGGGCCGGACTGTCACCCCGGCGCGCAGCGCCGCAAGCGCGACCGCGCGGGTTTTTTTAGCGCCGCAACCCTCCGGGTTGCGGTATTCCGCGCAAGAGCGCGGGCGGCCGTTCGGCCTTGCGGCCCCTGCGGGGCCGGGGCGCTTTACCTTGCTTCGCAGAATAAATCTCCCCGGCGCGCAGCGCCGCAAGCGCAACGCGCGCCCGAGCTTATGCGAGGCGCGACGCACGGACGTGCGGAGCATCAGGAAAAAATGGTGGGCGCGACAAGAGTCGAACTTGTGACCTCTACGATGTCAACGTAGCGCTCTAACCAACTGAGCTACGCGCCCGCACCAGACTGTTTTCTCCCGGCATGCGACGCGTGATGCGCCGCCTCACCGGAAGGAGGCGCGTCTTAAGCTGGCGGCGGCGAACCTGTCAATCTTGCATCGCTGCCGGGCCGTGCGGATGGCCGCCGAGCCGTGTTACCGGCTGATTAAGACATTATGGCCTTTTTGCAACATTCGCATGGCAAAAGCGGCAAAACACCACCCGATCACCGTGCTAGGTGCTTTACGCGCCGGGCCTGGGGCCTCCATAGTCCGGGCCAAGTGCGGCGATCCGCGCTGGTAGCCGGATAGCGGCTCGACAAAGACGGTCCAACACAAGGGGAACGATCGTGAAGATTTGGGAAAAGGAGCGCTTGCTGCGCTCGACGATTCTGGCGGGCTTCGCTGCGGTCACCATGACCGGCGCCGTGGCCTACGCCCAGGCGACTGACGAAGACGAGGAAGAAGAGCAGGCCCGTACCGCGCCGCGTTCCGCTGCCGCCTCTGGCGACACCGTGGTCGTGACCGGTTCGCGTATCCGCCGTGACAGCTTCACCTCCACTGCGCCTCTGCAGGTGATCGACGTTGAAGACATCCGCGATGCGGGTCTGATCGACACCGCTCAGATCATCCAGCAGTCGACCGTGGCGCAGGGCGTCCAGATCGACAACACGATCTCGACCGGCGGTTTCGTCACCGATGGCGGCCCGGCTGCGAACAACGTGTCGCTGCGCGGCCTGTCGGCTGACCGCTCGCTGGTTCTGATCAACGGCCGCCGCTATGCGCCGGCCGGCGCCGAAGGCGCGCCGTCGCTTCCGGACGTGAACCTGATCCCGTCCTCGATGATCCAGCGCATCGACATCCTGCTCGACGGCGCCTCGTCGGTTTACGGTTCCGACGCCATCGCCGGCGTGGTGAACGTGGTCCTGCGCGACAATTTCGACGGCGTGCAGGCTGACGCCTTCATCAACGTGCCGGAACACGGCGCGGCCGTCAGCCAGCGCTACAACCTGCTGATGGGCAACACCGGCGACAATCACCGCTTCCTGATCGGGTTCGAGTACTTCTCCCAGGAGCGCATGAACCTGAATGACAGCGACTACAACTTCGAGCCGGGCCGGGGCATTGCCTGCTACCGCAATATCTGGATCGACGCGAATGGCCAGGAGCAGTCGCGCTGCACCGGCGCCATCATCAACCGCGCACGCCGCGGCAACACGGTTGACGTGTACCGCACGCCGGGCACGACCAACTTCCCGGGCATTCTCCCGGACGGCTGGTCGACGGGCGACTCGCAGGCTCCGCAGAACACCAGCTCCTATCTTGAGGGCCTGGACGATGTGATCCCGCAATCCCAGCGTTACGGCCTCTTCGTCACCGCCAGCCGCGACCTGCAGCCGATCTTCGGCTTTGAGGGTCTCGAAGCTTTCACCGAGATCTCTCACTCCAACAGCCAGGCGGCTCAGGCCCAGGGTTTCCGCGGCCAGCTCTTCCCGACCGTGCCGGCATCGAACCCCTTCAACCCGTTCGGCTTGGTGACTACGCCAATCCTGCACTTCCCGGCGCCCCGCAACTATACGATCGAGGTGCAGCAGACCCGCATGCTCGTCGGCTTGCGTGGCGATCTGGCCGGTTTCGGCATCCCGCAATGGGAATTTGAAACCTTTGCCGGGTATACGCGCTCGATCGGCTATTCGGCGCGTAATGGCATCGATGAGGACCGTCTGCGTCACTCCATCGCGACCTCACGGATCGAGAATGGCGTGATCGTTTGCGGCACTAACACTCCGGCCGGCCTCGGCTTTATCGGCCCGGATCCGTGCGTGCCGGTCAACCTGTTCGCCGACAGCCTGTATCCGATCGACGGCGTGAGCGATTCGGCTTTCGCGACGCAGGAAGAGCTCGACTATCTCGCGGTGCGCCGCACGGTCACCACGCGGGTTGATCAGGCGATCGCCGGCGGCTTCGTGACCGGCCCGCTCTTCCAGCTGCCCGCAGGTCCCATGTCCGCGGTGCTCGGCGTGGAATGGCGCCGTGACTCGCTGGATTCCGGTGTGGACTCGGTGGCCGCTCAGGGCCGTGCGGTCGGCTTCTTCGCCGACCGTCTGTCCCAGGGCGCTGTGACCCTGACCGAAGCCTATGGCGAGGTATCGATCCCGGTGATTTCCGGGGCCCAGTTCGCCGAGGACCTGTCCATTGATCTGGCCGGTCGTCTGACCGATCACGAATTCTATGGCCAGAACGGCACCTATTCGGCGCGCGTGGGTTACTCGCCGTTTGACTTCCTGACCTTCCGCGGCACCTATGGCACTTCGTTCCGCGCTCCGAACGCCCGCGAACTGTTCCTGGGCGGTCAGACCGGCTTCGTGGGTGCTACGGCTGACCCTTGCATCGTTCCGCTCGCCGCCCGCCAGCCGGATCCCAATGATCCGCTTGGCGCGCCGATCTACGATCCTAACTTCGACAACCGGAACCCCCAGGTGCTCGCCAACTGCCAGGCTGAAGGCGTGGATCCGTTCTCGCTGGGTCTGGGCGGCGCTTCTTCGATCGAGGCCTTCCGTACCGGTAACCGCGGCCTTGATCCGGAAACCTCCACGGCCTGGTCGCTCGGCTTCGTGTTCGAACAGCCCTGGATCGATGATTTCGATCTGGCGGTCTCGGTGAACTGGTACAAGCTGAAGATCGAAGACTCCATCGGTCTGCCGGGCGCCGCGTTCGGTCTGTCGCAGTGCTACAACTCCAGCAACTTCCCGAACGATCCGTTCTGCGCCCGCCGCGTCCGTGACGCCAACACCGGCCTTCTGCTGTCGGTGGACAACACGCCGTTCAACGTGTCCCGCTCGGAAGTGTCCGGCGTCGACCTGAATGGCCGGTTCGGCATGGACATCGATGCCTTTGGCGGCCTGCGCCTGGACATCAACACCACCTGGACCTGGTCGGATAAAATCCTCAACCAGACCACGGATCAGTCGAACGTGCTGAACAATGTCGGCTACTGGGGCAACCCGGAATGGCGCGGCAACTTCACCACCCGCGTGCGCCGCGGCGACTGGTCTGCCCTGTGGCGGGCCCGTTATATCGGGGAGCAGGCGTCCATCTATCGTGACACCACTCCCGGTTCCGCCTTCCCGTATGGCCAGCGTATCTTCCCGACCTGCTCGGCCCTCGACGTCGGGTGCGTAACGGTCAACAACCCCGCCACGGCGTATGTGGACTTCTCGTCCTACGTCACGTCGCAGCCGGGCACCTGGTATCACGACCTGTCGGTCACGTATGCGCGTGACACCTGGATCGTCCGCGCGGGTGTGAACAACATCTTCGCCGAAGATCCGGCGGTTGTGTCGGGCAACGCCTCTGGCGCCCTGCTCGGCAACGGCAACGCGGTTCTGGGGTCGGGTTACGACATCATCGGCCGCAGCTTCTTCATGAACGTGACGAAGCAGTTCTAAGCACCAATACGCTTGGAAACGTGAAGACTGGAAGGGCCCGCTCGAAAGAGCGGGCCCTTTTTTGTTCATCGGGGCTGGCCCCCGGGGCGGCTGGCGCTGATGGCCTGCTCTTGGCGGTGCATCGCGATATGAAAAGGGCCCGCCGGATCGCTCCGGCGGGCCCTTTTCACAAATCAGCGTGCGGTGCGTTCAGGCTGCCTGCATCACCCGCGCGACTTCGTCGACCAGGTCGCGCAGATGGAAGGGCTTGGACAATACCTTGGCCTGGGCGGGCGCATTGGCGCCGGCGTTCAGCGCCACCGCAGCAAAGCCGGTGATGAACATGATTTTCAGGCCCGGATCCACCTCGGCCGCCCGCCGGGCGAGCTCGATGCCGTCCACGCCGGGCATCACGATATCCGTGAGCAAGAGGTCATAGCCGCCGGGCGTCTCGCCCAGAGCCGCCAGACCTTCCTCCCCGTCTGCGACGCGCTCGACGTCGTGGCCGGCCCGCTCGAGCGCCTTGGCCAGGAAATCCCTCATCGAATCATCGTCTTCAGCCAGAAGTATGCGGGCCATTTTCATCCCCTTCATGGTATCCACCATCTTCACCCTATGACACGCAGGTAAAAGTCTGCTGAACGCGGCGGCGTGTCGTCATTGACCAATGGGTCCGGCGTGCGGACACTGACGGTCATGTCCAGCCCGACTGTCGTGTCCGAGACCGGCTCAAGCGGCGGCGACCCCGCCGTGCGCGTTCATGCGCCTGAGCGCCGGACGTCCGCCTTTGTCTTCGCCTCCCCCCACTCGGGCCGCAATTACGCGCCGGACGCGCTGGCGCGCACCCAACTGCCACTGAGCGTCTTGCGCCAGTCAGAAGACGCCTATGTGGATCAATTGCTGGCCAGCGCGCCCGGCCATGGCGCGCCGCTGGTCGAGGCGTTGTTCCCGCGTGTCTTCGTGGATGTGAACCGGGCCGAGTGGGAGCTGGATCCCGAGATGTTTGATCCGGCGCCGTCGGCCCAGCGCCCGCTGAGCGCCCGTGCGGCGGCCGGGCTCGGCGTGATTCCTCGCGCCGCGGCCGATGGACGGCCACTTTATGCCGGACGCCTGGCTCTGGGCGAAGCCGAGGCGCGGCTGGCGACCTGCTACCGGCCCTATCACGGCGCACTCCAGGCTGAGCTGGCCGCAGCCCGGGCCGCCTTCGGGGAGGCCTTCCTGATCGACTGCCACTCCATGCCCGCCGCCAGCGCACGAGGCGCTGATATCGTGCTGGGCGACCGGTATGGAGCGTCCTGTTCGCGCGCCTTCATCGCCGCCGCCGAATCACAGTTTCGCGCCCTGGGTTTCACTGTGGTGCGCAACCGGCCGTATGCCGGGGGGCATACAACCGAAAATTATGGCCGACCGGCTCGGGGAATCCACGCCGTGCAGATCGAAATCAATCGCGCGCTCTATCTTGATGAGCGCACTGTTGCGCCCACCTGCGGCCTGGCGCTGCTCGCCGAAGCGATGTCCCAATGGATCGCGCATATGGGCCAGCACGCTCCCGCCCTGCCAAGGGCCGCCGAGTAAACAACGTCACAAAAGCGCGACGGATACGTGACACGACCAGTTGGTCTGCGGTATACGCTTGCGCGGGGAATAGGCGTATGACTTGTATCTCTCAGGACTGATGCTGATTTGTCCGCACATTTCGGCTAAGTGTATCAACGCTCCGTCCCCGCTTAAGGAATTGAATGCCATGACGAATGAAATTGACCACCACGTCGGCAAACGCATCCGCCGCCGCCGCCGCCTGCTGGGCCTCACCCAGCAGCAGCTGGCTGTGTCGGTGGGGATACGCTTCCAGCAAGTGCAGAAATACGAAAGCGGCGCCAACCGCGTCAGCGCCAGCCGGCTGTTCGAGATCGCCGAGGCGCTGGATGTGCCGGTGCAGTATTTCTACGAAGGCCTGTCGGGTCGTGGCGAGAGCGCGGTGCCCGAGGGCGAGCACATTGCGGCCGACATCCTGTCGCAAAAGGAAACGCTGGACCTGATCCGGGCCTATTACCGGCTCAACGAGCGTCCGCGCCGCCGCCTGCTCGAGCTGGCGCGTTCGCTCGATCCTGACAGCAAGTCCGACGCCGCCTGATCGTGGCTCCGGCCTGGCCGGATCTGACCGGTGAGCTTGCGTTTCTGGAAACGCTGGCGGACGCAGCGCGTCCGCTGGCGCTCCGGCATTTCCGCACCGGTATTGTTGCCGAGTCGAAAACCGCCGGGCATGACGCGGACTATGATCCCGTCACCGCCGCCGACCGCGACGTGGAGACCCGCTTGCGCACCCTGATTGCGCAGCAGTGTCCCGGTGACGGCGTGCTGGGTGAGGAGCACGCGCCCACGCCGTCGCAAACCGGGCGCACCTTCATCATTGATCCCATTGACGGCACGCGCGCCTTCATCGCCGGCCTGCCGACCTGGTGCGTGCTGATTGCCCTGAGCGGCCCTGACGGCCCGATGGCGAGCGTGATCGACCAGCCTTTCACCGGAGAACGCTTTCTTGGCCTCACCGGCGCGGGCGCCTGGCTTGATCGCGGACAGGGGCGCCAGCCCATCCGTACGCGGGGGCCGGGCGTGACGCGGGTCGAAGACGCCATCATCTCCACCACCGATCCGGGCCTGTTCCAGGGCGCCGAGGCGGACGCCTTCGCCGGCCTGGCCGCCCGCACTCGTGTGCGACGGTACGGGCTGGATGCCTACGCCTATGCCGCGCTGGCGCTCGGCGGGATCGATCTGGTGGTGGAGAGCGGGTTGAAAGCCTGGGATGCGGCGGCGCTGATCCCGGTGGTCACCGGAGCGGGCGGCGTCATGACCGACTGGCGCGGCGGTCCCTGCCATGGGGGCGGCCAGGTGGTGGCGTCGGCGAGCGCCGACTTGCACGCCCGCGCGCTGGAGCGCCTCTCTGCGGCCGCGGTCTGAGCGAGAAGCCCCAAACTGCGAGGGGTTGAACCGGGCGCGCGGTCAGGCCATCTGTCAGGCAAGAGCAAAGGTGGCCCGACATGTTCATCCAGACTGAAATCACGCCCAATCCCGACACGCTGAAATTCCTGCCCGGTCAAGAGATCGCGCCGGGCACGCCGCGCGACTTCGCCTCGCCTGAAGCGGCGCAGGACTCCCTGCTGGCCCGCGAGCTGTTCGCCATTGAAGGCGTGGTGGGCGTGTTTGCCGGCGCGGACTTTGTTTCGGTGACCAAGCGCGAAGAGGCCGACTGGATCCAGATCCGGCCGGCGATCTTGGGCGTGATCATGGACGCGGTGCAGTCGGGTCAGCCCCTGTTTGGCGGCGATGCGGGAACCGGTCATGCCGAATATACCGGCGAGGCCGAAGGCATTGTGCGTGAGATCATGGATGTGATCGACACCCGCGTGCGCCCGGCCGTGGCCCGCGATGGCGGCGATATCGTCTTTCATGCCTATGACGCTGATAGCGGCGTGGTCCAGCTGCACATGCGTGGCGCCTGCGCAGGCTGCCCGTCCTCGGCCATGACGCTCAAGCACGGCATCGAGAACCTGCTCAAGCACTACGTGCCCGAAGTGACCGGCGTGGAGGCGGTGGTTTAGGGTCTGTTCCCGAATCGAAACAGGGTGTTTCCCGGTGACGGGGTGGCGGCTAATGGGCCGCCGCCTTATGTCTGATTCAAGCCATTATGCCTGACAGATGATACCGGAGACCGCTTCATGACCGATTCCACCCCGCTCGCCCTGGCCGACCGTCACAAGCCGCTGGGGGATCGCGCTCTTGATCAGCTGTTTCGCGGCGCGCGGACCTTTTATTCCTGGAGCGACCGGGAGGTCTCCGACACTACGCTGAAAGCGCTCTACGAGCTGTTGCAATACGGCCCCACCAGCGCCAATCAGAGCCCGGGGCGCTTCCTGTTCCTGAAAGGCGCCGCCAAGGAACGCCTGCGCCCGCACCTGATTGAGTCCAACGTGGAAAAGACCATGACCGCGCCGGTCACCGTGGTGCTGGCCTGGGACTGGAATTTCCATGACAAGGTGCCCGAGCTGTTTCCTCACAATCCGGGCGCGCGTGACTGGTTCGCCAGTGACGAAGCGCGCTTTGAGAATGGTTTCCGCAACAGCTCGCTGCAGGGCGCCTATCTGATCATGGCGGCCCGCGCTTTGGGGGTCGACAGCGGCGCCATGTCCGGTTTTGACAAGAAGGGCGTGGACGAGACCTTCTTCCGGAACGACCCGGAAATGAGCGCCTGGCGCTCCAACTTCCTGATCAATCTGGGTTACGGGACCGAGGACATGCTGTTCCCCCGCCTGCCCAAGCTGGCCTTTGGTTCTGCGGCGAAAATCCTGAGCTAGGGTTGGCGGTCAGTCCGTCAGGCCGGCCAGCGCCCGCGCAAAGTCGCGGGCGCTGAAGGCCTGCAGGTCCGCCTCGTCTTCGCCCACGCCGATGAAGTGGATGGGCAGCTTGTACCGCTCGGCCACCTGGACCAGCGCCCCGCCCTTGGCGGTGCCGTCCAGCTTGGTCATGATCAACCCGGTCACGCCGCCCGCCTCGATAAAGGCTTCGGCCTGGGACAGGGCGTTGGAGCCCACCGTACCGTCGAGCACCAGCAACACATGATGGGGCGCGGTGTCGTCCATTTTGCGGATCACCCGCACGATCTTCCTGAGCTCGTCCATCAGCTCGGTCTTGTTCTGCAGGCGTCCGGCGGTGTCGATCAGGACGGCGTGCGCACCTTCGCGCCGGGCGGCTTCCACCGCGTCCCAGGCCAGGCCCGCCGCGTCCGACCCGATGGGCCGGCTCATGAAACGCGCCCCGGCGCGCCGGGACCAGACCTCCAGCTGCTCCACAGCCGCCGCGCGGAAGGTGTCGCCCGCCACGGTGATGACGGACGCGCCCTCGCGCGCCATTTTCACCGCGATCTTGCCCAGCGTGGTGGTCTTGCCTGATCCGTTCACCCCGACAAACAGCACCACGCGCGGCGCCGGGCCGGACATGTCCAGCGGCTGCTCGCAGGGGCTGAGGGTTTCGGCGACCACGCCTGCCAGTGCCTCGCGGATATCGTCGCCGGTGACTTCCTTGTCGAACTTGTCGCGGGCCAGACGGGCCGTGACGCGTGCTGCGGCGCCAGCGCCCAGATCGGCCGCGATCAGCAATTCCTCCAGCTCTTCCAGCGCCGCGTCATCCAGACGGCGCTTTGAAAACAGCGTGGCGAAGGAGTCCGACAGACGCGAAGAAGATTTCTTCAGGCCTTCCGCCAGCCGCGCCAGCAGCCCCTTGCGGGCAGGCTCGGCAGGCAGGTCTGGCGCAGGCGCAGGCGCCGGTTCAGTTTCAGGTTCTGCGGCCAGCTCCGGGGCCAGTTCTGGGGGAGGCGCGCGCGCCGGTTCGGGTTCGGGGGCGGCTTCCGGTTCCGCGAGCGTCTCGGGCGCCTCAGGCGCGACAGCCTCCGCCTCAACAGGCTCCGGCGCGGGCGTTTCAGCTTTCGCCCCGTCCTTCTTGCCAAATCCGAAGCGGAACCAGCTCATGGCGCGGCCTCCAGCGCTTTTGCGTTCAGCGCCTGGCCGTCATGGCCGGTGATGGACGCGCGTACCAGCGCGCCGGGGCGGGCGGGCGAGTCAATGCGGACGGGGGTGAAGTCAGCCGCACGCGCCTGGCCGCCGCGCTCCATCAGCACCTCCAGCTCGGCGCCCTGATGCCGGTCCAGATGATGGGTCAGCGCCGCCGCCCCGGCCTCGCGCAGGCGCGCGGCGCGCTCCTTGATCACCGCACGGTCCAGCTGGGGCATGCGCGCGGCGGGCGTGCCAGGCCGGGGCGAGAAGGGGAAGGCGTGCACGAAGGCCAGATCGCATTCCTCTACCAGGCGCAGCGTGTTCTCGAACATCGCTTCGGTCTCGGTGGGAAAGCCCGCGATCAGGTCGGCGCCAAAGGCGATATCCGGGCGCGCCGCCCGAAGCGTTTTCGCCAGCGCAATCGCGTCATCGCGCAGATGGCGGCGCTTCATGCGTTTCAGGATCATGTCATCGCCCGCCTGCAGCGACAGATGCATATAAGGGCACAGCCGCTCCTCTTCCGCGACGGCGCGCATCAGATCGTCGTCAATCTCGATGGCGTCAATCGAAGACAGGCGCAGGCGTTTGAGGTCCGGGACCTGTTTGAGGATGGCGCGCACCAGCCGGCCGAGTTTCGGCGCGCCCGGCAGGTCACCGCCCCAGCTGGTCATGTCCACGCCGGTGAGCACCACCTCGCTATGGCCGGTCTCCACCAGGCGGCGGACCTGATCGACCACATCGCCCGCCGGGGCCGAGCGCGCATTGCCCCGTCCATAGGGGATGACGCAGAAGGTGCAGCGATGGTCGCAACCGGTCTGCACCTGCACGAAGGCGCGCGCGCGCCCCTCCAGCCCGTCCACCAGGTGGGGCGAGATCTCGGTGACGCTCATGATATCGCCGACGCTCACCCGCTCGCCGCCCTTGACGGTGAGGGCGCGGAAGCTTTCGGCGCGCAGCTTCTCGGCATTGCCCAGCACCACATCCACCTCGGCCATGCGCGTAAAGCGCTCAGGCTCGATCTGGGCCGCGCAGCCGGTGACGATCAGGCGTGCATCCGGGCGCTCGCGGCGCAGGCGGCGCAAGGTCTGGCGGGCCTGGCGCACGGCTTCGGAGGTCACCGCGCAGGTGTTGAGAATGACGGCGTCCTGCAGCCCGGCGGCGCGGGCATGGTCGCGCATCACCTCGCTCTCCCAGGCATTGAGCCGGCAGCCGAACGTGATGATCTCCACGCCCTCGCGCGCAGGGGCGTCCGGGGCCGTTTCAGGGGCCACGCCAGAAGCCTTTGTGGCCGGGATGTCTTCAACCGTGTTCATGGCCGCGCAAAGTGGGCGCGCCCCGGTCCAGGGTCAAGCCGGGCGCGTGTGCAGGGCCCGCCCAATTTCCGCCCGAAGCCTTGCCTTTCATGTCCAATGAGGCCAACCCTGCCTCGTGACCGCTGTCTCAAGGGATTTTCATGCCCCAGTACGACTCCGCCACCCGCCAGCCTGTCCCGCGCAAGGCGCGCTTTACCGGGCCCGGCCAGTATATTCTGTGGATGGCGGTGTTCATCGGCGCGGTCGCCGCGCTCTGCGCGGTGCTGCATGAGCCGCTGATAACCGCCTTCCAGGCGAACCCGGCGATTAATGGGGTGATCCTGGGCGTGCTGGTGATCGGCGTCGCCTATACGTTTCAGCAAGCCCTTGCGATCGGGCCCAGCGCGCGCTGGCTGATGCGCCTGCATGGCGCTGAACATCCCGACCAGCTGCCCCAGCCGCCCGCTCTGATCGCGCCCATGGCGGCGCTGATCACTGATGCGGCGGACGGGCGCTCGCGCCTGTCGGCGGCGTCGGCCCGCGTGGTGCTGGATTCCGTCGCCGCGCGCATGGCCGAAAGCGGCGCGTTTACGCGCTATTTCGGGCGGCTGCTGATTTTCCTCGGCCTTTTGGGCACGTTCTACGGCCTGCTTCTCGTGGTGTCGGATGTGGGCGAGGCGGTGCGCGCGGTGTCGGCCACGGCGACAGGTTCGGGCGAGACCGACGCGATGGCGCTGATGTCGGCCATTGAAGAGCCGGTCCGGGGCATGGGCACGGCGTTCGCCTCCTCCCTGTTTGGTCTGGCGGGCTCTCTAATCATCGGATTTCTGGAGCTGCAGGCGAGCCGGGCCCAGAACCGTTTCTACAACGAGGTGGAGGAATGGCTCTCTTCCATCTCGCGCCTGTCGGCCGCTGGCCCTGCCGGTTCGGGCGACGAGACGGGTGGCGCCTATGTGGGCGCCTTGCTTGAGCAGAGCGCGGATGCGCTGGACCGGCTGA
>JBHYFR010000031.1:0-18020 GCA_051859425.1 Oceanicaulis sp.
CTGCGCGGCCCGGACCGGCAAGCCGCTGATCATTTCCACCGGCATGGCGCGCGAAGACGAGATCGCCGAAGCCGTCGAGACCGCGCGCGCAGCCGGTGCGGGCGGGGTGGCGGTTCTGCGCTGCGTCAGCGGTTATCCCGCCCCGGCCCATGACTATAATCTCGCCGCCCTTATGGACATGCCCGCCCGGTTCGGCGCACCTGCGGGCCTGTCAGACCATACGCTGGACGATGTCACGGCCATCGCGGCCACGGCGCTGGGTGCGTCGGTGATCGAGAAGCATTTCACCCTGAACCGCTCAGACGGCGGGCCGGACGCGGCGTTTTCGCTGGAGCCGGACGAGTTTGCGCGCCTCGCCCGCGCCGTGCGCAGCGCCCATGCGGCGCTGGGCCAGCCGGTCTACGGCCCCAAGCCCAGCGAGGCCGCCAATCTCCAGTTCCGCCGCTCGCTCTACTTCACCCGCGATCTGCCCGCCGGCCATGTGCTGGGCGAGGGCGATGTGCGCTCGGTCCGCCCCGGCCACGGCCTGGCCCCGAAGCATCTCACCGCCGTGCTGGGACGGCGCCTCGCCCGCCCCGTGCGTCACGCCGAGCCGGTGGGGTGGGAGGTGATTGAGGATGGGGAATGAGGCGCTGCCGGTCATCATGCAGCCCGGCCCCGGTCATTAGCGAAAAGATATCTTCACAGTCGGCTGCGTACATACTGTCGCACACAGTCTGGTCCTGATCACGGATGAGTTCATGAGCGATCCTGTCATTCATGCGTGTGATGTCGGCCCTGACTGCCGGTATATCGCCATTATCGGTCACACACATTTCAAGACCACCATGGACAACGCCCAGCGCCTCATCGGCCGCATCGAAACCGGCCAATACGCCAGCGTCGTGATCGATTACCGCCAGGCCGATCTGGTCCTCAGCCCGCCGCAATACGCTGATTTCTTTCGCCTGACCGGCCCGCCATCCAGACGCTGGAGCGGTTCGCCTATCTCTATGACGCGCGCACCTGGCTCTACGCCGCCCACGCCTCGCGCAGCATACAGGCGCTCGGCGTGCCCGCGCGCGCGTTCCAGAGCTGGGACGAGGCCGCCGCGTTTCTGGGGGTCTCGGGACCAGACCCGGCCATGGCGGCCTGAAGGGCGATCCGTGTGTCACCCTGTGCCGGTGTCGTGGGCGGCGCTGGAGAGCGGCGCCGCCAGATAGGCGCGCAGCATCCGGCGCAGCTCCTGCGTCATTCGATCGGGCGAGGCCAGCGTCCCGTCATCTTCGACAAACCAGCGGTGGATGACGGCGTCGGCCGTGTCCGCCAGAAGCTGGGCCGCCACGCCCGGATCGGACACGTGCGGCGCCAGCGCGTCCTCCAGAAAACTGATCGCGCCGCGCCGCAGCGCCTCGACCCGCGCGCGCACGGACGCCGAGAGCGGGACCTCGGACGACAGGACGCGGTGGAGCCTCGGATCATCCTTGTGCAGGTCGACCAGGCCCTGCACCAGCGCGTCGACAATCGCCCCGGCGCTGCCGGTCATGGCGGCTTCGCCCGCCGCTGCGGCCAGCAGCGCCTCGCCTTGCGCGATATGGGCGTTGGCGATGTCGTCGGCCAGCGCCTGCTTGCCGGGGAAGTATTCGTAGAGCGAGCCGATGGACACGCCGGCCCGCGCAGCCACCGCATTGGTGTTAAATCCAGCCCATCCGTGTTCAGCCAGAATCCGAGCCCCGGCTTCCATAATGGCGGCCACAGTCGCCCTTGAACGGCTCTGTTTGGGTTTGCGGACAAGGGTCTGGCGGGGTCTGGCGGTGGACAAGGCGCGCGCCCCCAATCCGAGTTTAAAAACCTGAGCAAATATTCAATAACCTTGGGAACGCAGCAACGGAAGCCCGTAATGGACGCCTACGAAAACTCGCCGTCGTGGACGCAGTATCGCGACCTTCTCAAGACCCGCTTCGGGATCGCGATCGCGCGCACGCCCGAGGAAACCTGGCGCACGCTGCGCGGTCATCAGGTTCATATCGATATGTGGGCGCCCGAGGGGGCGGCCAAAGGCACGATGATCCTGGTCCATGGCGGCGGCGGGAATGGCCGCGTGCTCGCCCCCCTGGCTGACGCCGCCGCCAGCCTCGGCTGGCGGGTGCTGGCGCCCGACCTGCCCGGCTATGGCCTGACCCGCCCCGCGCCGGGCTATCGGGGCGATTATGACGAATGGCCGGCCATTGTGGCGCAGCTGGCCGATGAGACCGACGGCCCGGTGGTGCTGATGGGCCTGTCGGTGGGCGGAATGACAGCGGTGTTAGCCGCCGAGGCGGCCCGGAAGGTGGACGGGGTCATTGTGACCACGCTGTTCGACGCGGGCGACCCGGCCATGCTGATGCGCGCGGCGCGCTGGCGATGGCTGGGCGCCCTGTCGCTGCTGGGCTTCGCGCTCATGCCGTGGGTGATTGATCGGCTCTCCCTGCCCTTGTGGCTGGCGGCGCCGATGCGCGCCATGTCAAGCGACGCGCAGATGAATGACTATTTTGCGCGCGACCCGCTGCTGGGGCGGCTCCGGGTGCGGCTGCGCTTCTTCCGAACCCTGCATCAGCGCAAGGCGAAACGCCTGGCGCCCGGCTGCCCGCTCCTGCTGGTGCATCCCGGCGCCGACGCCTGGACGCCCACTGAATTGAGCCTGCGGGTTTATGAGCGGATTGAGGGACCCAAAGAATTCGTGGAGCTGAGCAACGGGTCCCATCTGCCGCTGGAGCACCCGGCCTTTGATGAGCTTCAGGCGAGGATCAGCCGGTTTCTGGAGGGCGTATCGGGCGATGAGGCAGAGGTTCGCAGCCCCGCCTGATGCCTACTCCGCCGCCGCTTCCGCCGCCTCGCGGCTGGCGCGCAGCTTGGCCGCTTGCTCTTCCACCGCGGCGACGATGCGGTCGACCATCTCCTCGTTGGAGACTTTTTCGGTTTGCTGGCCGGCGAAATAGAGCATGCCTGCCCCCTTGCCGCCGCCGGTGAAGCCCAGATCGGTATAGGCCGCCTCGCCCGGGCCGTTCACCACGCAGCCGATGATCGACAGCGAGATGGGCTCGGCGATGTGCTCCAGGCGCTCTTCCAGCGCCTCCACCGTCTTGATGACGTCAAAGCCCTGACGGGCGCAGGACGGGCAGGAGATGATGTTCACCCCGCGCGTGCGCAGGCCCAGGGATTTCAGGATGTCGTACCCGACCTTGATCTCCTGCACCGGGTCGGCGCTCAGTGAGACCCGTATGGTGTCGCCAATCCCGGCCCAGAGAAGATTGCCCAGCCCGATGGCGCTCTTGATCCCGCCGGTGCGCAGGGCGCCCGCTTCCGTCACGCCCAGATGCAGGGGCGCGTCGGTGGCCTCGGCCAGCATCTGATAGGCCGCCACGGTCAGGAACACGTCCGAGGCCTTCACCGAGATCTTGTATTCGCGAAAATCCAGGTCTTCCAGGATGCGCGCATGGTCCAGCGCGCTCTCCACCATGGCTTCGGGACAGGGCTCGCCATATTTCTCCAGCAGATGGCGCTCCAGCGAGCCGGCATTGACCCCGATGCGGATGGAGCAGCCATTATTGCGCGCCGCCGAGACCACTTCGCGCACCCGGTCCATGGAACCGATATTGCCCGGATTGATGCGCAGGCAGGCCGCGCCCGCCTCGGCCGCCTCGATCCCGCGCCTGTAATGAAAATGGATGTCAGCCACGAGCGGGACTTTGGCCTCGCGCGCAATGGTGCGGAAGGCGGCGGTGCTTTCGGGGTCCGGGCAGGACACCCGCACGATATCGGCCCCGGCCTCTTCCAGCTGGCGGATCTGGTTGAGCGTGGCGCGCGCGTCCGTGGTGGGCGTGTTGGTCATGGACTGAACGCTGATCGGCGCGCCGCCGCCCACGGCCACCTTGCCCACATGGATCTGGCGGCTCTCGCGCCGGTCGATCATGCGCCAGGGACGGACTTTCGTGTGGGCTTCAATGGCCATGGCGGTCCCGCTTCAATCGTGCTGACCCAGATATAGCCCGCCCTGCGCCCGGGTGCGAGGGGGGACGCCGCCGCATCACGGCGCGGCGCCTGTCACAGGAGGGTCAGCGTCCGCCAGCAGCGCTCATGGCGCTGAGCAGAAACTCCGATACCGGCGTGTTGTCCATCACCTCGCCGCGCTCGCCCAGGGCGCCGATCGGGCGTCCGGCGGCGCGCAGCAGGACCAGGCCGCCGTCACTGGCCGAAATCGTCAGGCCCGGCTCGTCCGGCGCGCGATAGATGTCGCCGGCTTCCATCTGGCGCGAGACCAGAATGCGCCCTGACGCATCGCGCACTTCCAGATGCACCAGCCCGCCTGCCTCCAGCACCACGGCCCCCGTGCTGCGCGGGCCGGGCAGGCCGGCCCAGATTTCCGCGGGCTGGCGCACAGGCTGTGTGGCGGCGGACGACGGGGCGGTGGCTTCGGCGCCCATCATGGCGATAATCGGCTGACCGGCCGCGCTGGCGGTGTCGCGCTGGGATATGTAATGACCGTACCAGCCGGCCATGGCGACCACGGCGCACAGAAGCGCCGCCGTGCCGATCATGCCGCGCGGCAGCTTGATCTCGCGCTTTTCCTGGGGCGCGGTGGGTTGGGAGCGGCCGGTATCGCACTCCACCTCGGTCTTGAACTGCTCCACGCACCCGGCGGCGTCGAGGCCGAGAAAATGGGCGTAGGTGCGCAGATATCCCACCGCATAGGCGCGCGAGGGCAGGCCGCGCGGGTCCATGGATTCCAGCGCCTCGAGATAATCGCGCTTGATCCGGGTGCGCTCCGAGGCGGAATCCAGCGTCATTTCCGCGTTGATTCGCGCGGTTCTGAGGCGGTCGCCGAGGGTCAAACCGGTGTCGTCAACACGCCCGGCGGGCTGCGAAAACACAGCATCCACAGGGATATAGGCGCCATCCGCCACACTGGTGTCGAGCTTGCCCATTGAGGCCTTGATCATGTCCTGCGCCCCGTCGGGCGCCCCCTCGCCAGTGTGGCCCGGCTGCCGCACTGCAACACCATTCAATCAAATGCTTGTCATTTCATCAACAAGTTCTCGCGCCAGACCCGCATTTTCTCCCGCCGCCAGCAGCGCGCGGCGCAGATCAGGCTGGCCGCGGGCGATGGAGTCATCCAGCCACGCGCTCAGCCGGCTCGCGTCCAGCCCGGCCAGCGCCCGCTTGACCGGGCCGATCATCCCGCCGGCCATGGACAGGGAGCGATAGCCCAGCCCCGCCAGCACGCACGCCTCCAGCGGACGCCCGGCCAGCTCGCCGCAGACATTGACCGGCTTGCCGGCCGCGTCGCAGGCCTCGCGCACCGATTTGAGCAGGGCCAGCGCCGGCGCGCTGACCGGATCATAGCGGTCCGCCACGCGCGGGTTCTGCCGGTCGGCGGCGAAGAAGTACTGCATCAGATCGTTGGCCCCGACCGAAACAAAGTCCGCTATGGCCAGGCACGCCTGGGGCGCAAACGCGATGGCCGGGGTCTCCAGCATGAAGCCGATGCGCACGCTCGACGGCGGCGTATGGCCGTGGCGCTGCGCGTGGCGCAGCTCCTGATGCAGCATGGCGCTGGCGTCGGCAAACTCGCGCGGATCGGTGATCAGCGGGAACAGCACGTTCAGCGCCCGGCCCGACGCTGCGTGCACCAGGGCGCGCAGCTGGTAGCGGGTCAGGCCTGGGCGGTCGAGCCCCATGCGAAGCCCCCGCCAGCCCAGCGCCGGGTTGGCCTCGCGCGTGGCACGGGTGTAGGGCGCGACCTTGTCGCCGCCCAGATCCAGGGTGCGGAACACCACCGGCCGGTCTCCGGCGGCGTTCAGGGCGGCGGCGTAAAGATCGATCTGGGCCTGAAGGCGCGGCAGGGTGTCGGAGACCATGAACTGGAACTCGGTGCGGAACAGGCCGATGCCCTCCGCCCCGGTCTCCTCAAGGCGCATCAGCTCCACCAGAAGGCCGGCATTGGCCGACAAGACGATGCGCGCGCCGTCCCTTGTCATGGCCGGCGCATCGCGCAGGCCTGCATACACCCGGCGGCGCTCGGCCAGACCGGCGATGCGCTCGTCATAGGCCTCGCGCACCTCGTCCGAGGGGCGTGCGTGCAACAGGCCGAACTCGCCGTCGACAATTACCGGGTCGCCCTCTTCCACACGGTCGAGCGCGCCTTCGATCTGGCCCACCATGGGGATGCCCAGCGCCTTGGCGACAATCGCGGCGTGACTGGTCTGGGAGCCTTCCTCCACCGCCACGCCCACGAGATTGCGCCGGTCCAGCTCCAGGAGCTCGGCCGGTCCGATGCTGCGGGCGATGAGGACCGAGCCTTCGGGCAGCTGGCCGGGGCTGTCCGCGCCATTGCGCTGGAGATGGCGCAGGAGCCGGTTGGCCAGATCCTCCAGATCATGCAGCCGTTCGCGGAAATAGGGGTCGCGCGCCTGCATCAGCCGGGCCCGGTGCTCGTTGCGCACGCGCTCCACGGCGGCCTCTGCGGTCAGGCCCGCGCGCACCGCCTCGCGCAGCTGGTCCAGCCAGCCGCGGTCATGGGCGAACATGCGATAGGCCTCCAGCACCTCCCGCGAGGGCGTGCCCATGGGCGCGCGCCCGGAATCCAGAAGCAGATCCACCGAGCGGCGCAGCCGCTTGATGGCGTCCTCCAGCCGGCCCTCCTCGACTTCGGCGTCCTCGGCCACCATGCGCGCCGGGCGCACATGGGGCTCGTGCTTGACCGCCACGCCGCGCGCCAGACCGCCCGACAGGGCCAGGCCCTGGAAGCGCTCCGGGCGCGACAGGCGCAGTTCCAGGCCGGAGAAGGCTTCGGCGCTGACCAGATCGCCCGACACGACAATCTCGGCCAGCAGCATGGCGACGGTCTGAAGCGTCTCGATCTCTTCTTCGGTGATCGGGCGCACGGCCCGGGTCTGGGCGGTGAGCACGCCCACCAGGCGCCCGCCGCGCAGGATCGGCACGCCGACAAAGCTCTTGAACGGTTCCTCGCCGGTTTCCGGACGGAAGGAGAAGCTGGGATGGTTCGGGGCGTCTTCCACCGAGAAGGGGCGCGCGCGCCGCGCCACCAGGCCGACCAGGCCTTCGCCTGCCTTCAGCCGCGTCCTGTGCACCGCTTCGGCTTTCAGGCCGTGGGTGGCCGACAGTTCCAGCGCGCCGGACGGGCGCACCAGATAGATCGAGCACACATCCGAGGCGGTCTCTTCGGAAATGATGTCGGTCAGCCGGTCGAGGCGCTTTTGCGCATCCTCCTGCACCGCCATCAGGTCGCGGATCCGCCCGAGCAGGCGGCGCGGTCCGCGCGCGGCAGGCTGCAGGGCGTCTGGTGTCATGATCACCATTCCGTTGGCTTGGGGCCGGCGTTCGGGCCAGGCCCGGTCCGCTATTGGCCAGACCAGGACGCCGCGCGCAACCCTGTAAGCTGATCAGAGACAGCGCCGGGGGGCTGTGCGTCAAGGGGGCGAGGGGCTCAGCCGAGCCCCAGAGCGGCGCGCACGGCGGGCGTCCAGCCCACATGCACCGCCCCGCCAACCTCGATCACCGGGCGTTTGATGAGGGCGGGATGGGTGGCCAGCAGGCCTGCGGGATCATCGGCGAGACGGGCGCGCTCGCCCGCATCCAGTCCGCGCCAGGTGGTGGAGCGGGTATTGGCCAGCGCATCCGCCCCCGCCGCCGCCAGCCAGCCGGGCAGGCGCGCGCCGAGATCCGCATCGCTGCGGACATCGACAAAGGTCACGCTGCGCCCGGCAGCTTCCACCGCTTTCAGCGCCTTGCGGCAGGTATCACAGGTCTTGAGGCCGTAGAGCGTGAGGCCGGTCATCGCTGCGGCCTCAGACCAGGGCGAGGACGCAGCGCACGGCCATGAAGATGAGCATCAGGGTCGCCAGCGTGTAGAGCGCAAAGCGCACCGGGATGAAATTGACCAGCGCCTGATACAGGCTGTGGGCGATGCGCAAGGTGACATAACCCCAGGCCAGGCCGATGAACACCGAGTCGCCGGTCCCGCCGGTCAGATGGATGTAAAAGGCCAGCGCGTAGAACAGCATGGGCTGCTCGTGCAGGTGATTGTGGTTGTCGGCCACCTGGCGCACCGAACGCGGCAGTACGTCCATTTCCGACTTTTCGCGCAGCTTGGCGGGCTGGATGCCGGCCTTCTGCATGGCGGGGATGCGCGTGGCGTACATCCACAGCCACATCACCAGCGTCCAGACGATGAGGACCAGAACCGGGGTCAGAATTGTTTGGTACATGACAGGCCTCCGCAAAACCGGCGCGCGCCGGGCGGCGGCGCCAAGGCTGCGCAGTCAAGCCTGAGTCCGGCGCTTAAGGAAGCGTGATCTTGTCCAGCTGTGCCGCATGCGGTTTCAGGGCAGGGGGACGGTATGCCGGCGAGGCGGCGTAGCGCTCCAGCACGGACGGGTGCAGCACCTCGCGAACCGGTTCGGGGATGGTGCGCGGCCGATGGCCCAGCAGGTCGAGCGGGCCGCGTTCGCGCGGGGGCAGTGGATGATGCGGGTCCGGACCGGATCCGGGTTCCGGGCTGCGTTTGAGATCAAGGCCCAGCCCGGCTTGCGCTGCCTCGCCCGCCATCCAGTCCAGCGCCACGCCGGACAGGGGCTCGCTCGCCGCCTCCCCGCCGCCGACCCCGCCATGATCGCCCGAAAACCAGACTTCCCTGACCTGATCAGGCCGGGCGCCTGGCGATGCGAGCATGTCGGTATGGGCGAACGCCTTGCGGGTCTCGTCAATGGCGCAGGCGTGGCGCGCATGGACGATGGACCGGTTGAGATAGCAGTCGTGGAACCTGAAATCCCTGTTGATCCGGCGCGCCGCCCATCCGATGCCCGGCAGTTCGGGCACGCCGCGCATGCCCACCGTGTCCCAGCAGCCCAGAAACCAAATTGGCGCGGCGCGCCCGTGCGCGTCGCGGAAGGCGGCGGCCTTGGGCGAGGCGGGCTTCACCTTGGGGTCGCGATAGAGGTTGAACGCCTCGTCCACCTTGTGGATCGACCTTCGGCTGACAAGGCCCGAGCCATAGATCATCCCGGCCAGAGAGCGCACCGTGAAGGCCCCGCGCGAAAAGCCGAACAGCCAGATCTCGTCGCCCGGTCCATAGTTGAAGGCGAGGAACTGATAGGCCGCGCTGATCTTCGCTTCCAGACCGGACCCGAACATCCCGCCAAACAGGCGCACCAGAGTGGCGCCCTGACGCTGGAACCAGTTGGCGTCCTTAAGGTCAAGCGCCACGCCAACGCCCGGGTCGTAGTAGACGATCTGGGGAATCGCAGCGCCGTCGGGCCCGGTCGCCTCGGGCAGGATAGCGCGGGCGATCTTGACCACATTGGTGGGGACGGGCTGCCCTGCCCGCTGCCAGGTGCCGTCGCAGCACACCACAAGCCGCTTCATGGAATACCCCCTGTCCCCATCAATCCACGCGGGGAGGATATTCCCTCAGGGCGTGCAGGTGGGCAAGCCGCTTTCGATCAGGCGGCGTCGACCTTGCCGTGGCAGTGCTTGTACTTCTTGCCCGAGCCGCACGGGCACGGCGCATTACGCTGCACCCGGCCCCAGGTGGACGGGTCATTGGGATCGATGGCCGAAGCCGCCACGCGTGAGGATAGCGGCGCGCGCACGCCGGCGCCGCCCCCGGCCGGAGCGCCAGCGCCCTCGTCGCCGATCGTATTGCGGCCGGTGGCCGGATCGGCGTGGCGCACTTCCAGATTCTCCGGCGGACGCGGCGCGGGGATCGGGGCCGACGGCGCCATGCGCAGATTGAACAGCATGCGCGTGGTTTCAAAGCGCAGCTCGTCAAGAAGCCCCTCGAACAGGGAGAAGGCCTCGGTCTTGTATTCGTTGAGCGGATCACGCTGGGCGTAGCCGCGCAGGCCGATCACCGAGCGCAGCGCGTCGAGCTGCTGGAGGTGCTCGCGCCAGTTCTGGTCGATGGTCTGCAAGAGGATCTGCTTTTCAATGCGGCGCATCAGTTCCGGGCCGATATCGGCGGCGCGCTCGGCATAGGCCTCGTCCACTGCATTGGACAGGCGCTCGAGGATTTCCTCGTCAGCAATGCCCTCTTCAGCGGCCCACTCGGTGACGGGCAGTTCCAGATTGAAATACTTGGTCACCGCCTCGTTCAGGCCCGCCACATCCCACTGGTCGGCATAGGCCTTGGGCGGAATATGGCGCTTGACCAGATCCTCGGCGCACTGGGCGCGCATGTCCTTGATCACGTCGGACACATTGGCGGCGGTCATGAACTCGATGCGCTGCTCGAAGATCGCCTTGCGCTGATCGTTCATCACGTCGTCGTATTTCAGGATATTCTTGCGGATGTCGAAATTGCGCTGCTCGACCTTTTTCTGCGAGGTCTCCACCGCCTTGGTCATCCACGGATGCTGGATCGCCTCACCGTCTTTCAGGCCCAGCGTGCGCATGATGGTGTCCAGGCGCTCGGGCGCGAAAATGCGCAACAGATCGTCTTCCACCGACAGGTAGAAGGCGGTGCGGCCCGGGTCGCCCTGGCGGCCTGACCGGCCCCTCAGCTGATTGTCGATGCGCCGGCTTTCATGGCGCTCGGTGCCGATGACGAGCAGGCCACCAGCCTCCAGCGCCTTTTGCTTCTGGGCTTCCACGTCGGCGGCGATCTCGGCGCGTTTGGCGGCGATCGCCTCCTCTGACGGCGTGCGTCCGGCTTCTTCTTCTGCGGCCAGCCAGTCATCAATGCGGGCGTCCACATTGCCGCCCAGCTTGATGTCGGTGCCGCGCCCGGCCATGTTGGTGGCGATGGTCACCGCGCCCGGCACGCCGGCCTGGGCGATAATGCTCGCCTCCTGCTCGTGATAGCGGGCGTTGAGCACTTTGTGGGTGATCTTCTTTTCGGTCAGGAAGGCCGACAGCGATTCCGATTTCTCGATGGACACCGTGCCCACCAGCACTGGCTGGTCCTTTTTGTGGGCGGCCTCAATGGCGGCCAGGATGGCGTCATTCTTCTCGCGCGCCGTGCGGTAGAGCTCATCCTCCTCGTCGATCCGCTGGATCGGACGATTGGTGGGGATTTCCATCACACCCAGCTTGTAGATGGCGGCGAACTCGTCGGCCTCGGTGGCCGCGGTGCCGGTCATGCCCGCCAGCTTGTCATAGAGGCGGAAATAATTCTGGAAGGTGATCGAGGCCAGGGTCTGGTTTTCGGGCTGGATCTCGACTTTTTCCTTGGCCTCGATGGCCTGGTGCAGGCCTTCCGACAGGCGCCGGCCCGGCATCATGCGGCCGGTGAACTCGTCGATCAGGATCACATCGCCGTCGCGCACGATGTAGTCCTTGTCCTTCTTGAACAGCTTGTGGGCTTTGAGCGCCTGGTTGACGTGGTGCACCGTGGTGACGTTCTCGATATCGTAGAGATCGCCATTTTCCAGCAGACCGCGCTCGCGCAGCAAGTCTTCAATATGCTCGTTGCCCTCTTCGGTGAAGGTGCACGAGCGCGCCTTCTCGTCGATGGCGAAGTCCTCGTCGTCGAGAAGGGGAATGATCGTGTCGATGGTCTTGTAGAAATCGGTGCGGTCGTCGGTGCGCCCGGAGATGATCAGCGGCGTGCGCGCCTCGTCGATCAGGATGGAGTCCACCTCGTCCACGATGGCGAAATGGTGGGTGGCCTTTTCAATGGGACGGCCGCCGAACTGCACCATGTCGGCCAGCGAATACTTCATGTTGTCGCGCAGATAGTCGAAGCCCAGCTCGTTATTGGTGCCGTAGGTGATGTCGCAGGCATAGGCCGCGCGGCGTTCCTCGTCATAGATGCCGTGGACGATCACGCCGGTGGTCATGCCCAGCCGGGCGTAAACCTGGCCCATCCATTCAGAGTCGCGCTTGGCCAGATAGTCGTTGACCGTCACGATATGCACGCCCTTGCCCGGCAGGGCGTTGAGATAGGCCGCCAGCGTGGACACCAGCGTCTTGCCCTCGCCGGTCTTCATCTCTGCGATGGAGCCCTCGTGCAGGGTGATGCCGCCCATCAGCTGGACGTCGTAATGGCGCTCGCCCAGGGCCCGGCGGGCAGCCTCGCGCACGGCGGCGAAGGCTTCGGGCAGCAGCTTGTCCAGGCTTTCGCCGTTCTCGTGGCGCTCACGGAATTCGGCGGTTTTCGCCTTGAGCTGGTCATCATCCAGCGCCACAAAGTCAGGCTCCAGCGCGTTGATCTTCTCCACCAGCGGGCGCATCCGCTTGACCACACGGTCATTGGACGTTCCGAAAAGCTTGCGGGTGAAGTTCAGCATGACGTATCAGCCTTTGCGCGGGCGCGGATAACGGGTCCTTGTGGCCGCCTCCACCGTGCCGCAGCGCCCGAAAGCGCGCCAGCGGCAAGGCGGTGCGGACTGACCCAGATGCACGGTGACTTAAGGAGGCCCCGTTTGACTGTCAATCAAGCCCGCCTGCTCCGCCTCATGCGCGTGCTGCCGGTCAGTGTGCTGGCGGCGGCCTGTCTGGCCGCCTGCGGCGACCCCCAGGACGGTTCGCCAGGCGAGTCCGCCCGCTCCGGCGGCGGCCAGTTGCGCTTCCTGGACGAGCGCGCCGGCGCCGGTGCGCCTGCGGCCCGTGTGGGCGGCCTGGTGATTACGGTGGATGATGTGCGCCGCGAGGCGCGCGCGCGCGATCTCAGCGAGGATCCCGATGGGCTGGCGCCCGATGACCCGGTGTTCCGCGAAGCGCTGGAGGCGCTGATCGACGAACGCCTGCTGGCGCTTGAGGCGGTGCGCCGGCGCCTGCATGAAACCCCGGAGGCGCGCGCGCGCCTGGCCGATGCGGAGCAGCGCATTCTGGGCAATGTGCTGATGGAGACCGCCGTGGCCGATGCGGTGTCTGACGAGGCGGTGCGCCGGGTCTATGAAGAGCAGAGCCGTCTGGCGCCGCCCCAGGACGAGGTGCGCGCGCGCCATATCCTCGTGGCGAAGCGCGATGAGGCGCGCGAGGTGCTGCGCCAGCTGGAGGACGGCGCCGATTTCGCTGCGCTGGCCCGGCAGATCAGCCTGGACCCCGCCACAAGGCTGGAAGGCGGGGATATCGGCTATTTCACCGCGGCGGGCATCCTGCCTGAATTCGCCCGCGTGGCGTTCGCCACCGCGCGCGGCGCGGTCAGCGAACCGTTCCAGACCGAAGCGGGCTGGCATGTGCTGACCGTCATCGACCGGCGTCCCCAGCCGCGGCCCTCGCTGGACGAGATGCGGCCCAGCATTGTGCGCTTTTTGACCATGCAGCGCATCGATTCCCTGCTCGACACCATCCGCGAGCGCTATCCCGTCACCATCACCGCCACGCGCGCCCCCGCCGAGCTGCGCCGTGCGGACCCTGCCGACACAGACGCCGGCGAGGGGGATGACCTTGAAGGGGAAGACGCCGCTGGCGATGACGCGCCGGATGACCCGGCCCCCGGTCGGCGTTAAGTCCCGGCTAACCGTGCCGGCACACGCGCCCTTAACGTCAGCGAGGCCATAATGATCTCTACTCCGGCGTCCATATTGCTGGTCGCAGCCTGTGCGCTGGTGGATTCAGGCGGCCGCGTGCTCATCACACGCCGGCCCGAAGGCAAGGCGCAGGCCGGTCTCTGGGAGTTTCCAGGCGGCAAGCTCGAGCCGGGAGAGAGCCCGGAACAGGCCGTGGTCCGGGAGCTGCGTGAAGAGCTGGGAGTGGAGCCTTGCGAACAATGCCTGCAGCCCTTCGCCTTCGCTTCGTCCCCCATCGAGGGCGGGCGGCGCTGGCTGCTCATGCCGCTGTTTGTCTGCCGGCGCTGGGACGGTTTCGTCGATCCCAAGGAAAATCAGGAGATCGCCTGGGTGCGCCCAGAGCGGCTCGGCGATTACCCGCTGCTGCCGACCGACAAGCCGCTGGCCGCCGAGCTGCGCGACCGGCTGGAGGGCGTGAAAATCTCCTGAGCGCGCGCGCCGGGACCACCGCCATCGAATACGCCCTGATCGCCGGACTGATCGCCTTGGCGATCATTGTCGGCGTGTCCGCTCTGGGCACGGGCAATGACGTTATGTGGACCAATATCGAAAGCGAGGTCAGCGCGGCGCTCACCGGTGGCGGATAGCCGCGAGGGCCGGTTTGCAGCACAGCTGACACGGTAAGGCAGCCCGCGAGCGCCGATATCCGCTATTGCCCGCCAGGCGGGCTTGATCCGGGGTGTTCAGCTGCGAGGCTGCCTGACTCACACCCTGGCTGAATATGAACAAAAAGTAAATTTTTTCCGGCGCGCCCCTGGCCGGGCGGTCTTCAGATCCAGCCCAGAGCCGCGAAGGCGAGCCCCGCCAGCGCGCATCCGCCCAGCAGCACGGCCAGTCCCGCCCGCAAGGCCAGGGTCGCCGCCAGCGCCGCCAGCGTCAGCGCGATGGCGGCGGGATCGGCGCTGGCCAGGACCGGCAGCGTTGTATCAACGCCAAACCCGGTGACGGCCCTTTGCTCATCAAACAGGGCGTGCTGGGCGAACCAGAGGGCGAGGCTCGCGATCACGCCGGTAACCGCCGCCGTGATCGCGCCCAGCGCCGCGCCCAGCCAGCGCACCGAGCGCAGGCGCTCCATATAGGGCGCCCCGGCCAGCACCATCAGGAAGCTCGGCGCAAACAGCACCCACAGGGCGATGGCCGAGGTCAGGGCGCCGGCCAGCAGCGGGTTCAGCCCGCCCGCCTCACGCGCGCCGGCCAGGAAGGCGACGAACTGCAGCACCAGGATCAGCGGCCCGGGCGTGGTTTCGGCCAGCGCCAGCCCGTCGAGCATCTCGCCTGGGGCCAGCCAGCCAAACGTCTCCACCCCGGCCTGGGCGACCCAGGCCAGCACGGCGTAGGCGCCGCCAAAGCTCAGGACCGCCATCTGGCTGAAGAACACCGCCACGGCGCTGAACACCGCGTCCGGTCCCAGTACCAGCACCAGCGCTGCCACCGGCGCCAGCCACAGCGCGAGGCCCGAACTGACGGTGATCAAGAGGCGGCGCAGGTCCGGCGCGGCGTGGGCCAGGGTCTGGGTCCCGATGACGGCCGGCAGCGCCTGCCCGCCGCCATGGCCGCTGTGAGAGGGCGGGTCAAAGGCGGTGGAGCCGGCCCGGTCCATGACGAAACCGGCCAGCGCCGCAGTCAGGATCACCACGGGGAAGGGGATGTTGAACACGCTCAGCGCCACAAACGCCGCAGCCGCCACGCCCAGTGCGGCGCGCGCGCGCAGCACACGCCGCGAGATCCGGATCAGCGCCTGAATAAGGATCGCCAGGACGGCGGCTTTCAGCCCGAAGAACAGCGCTTCGAGCGGCCCGGCCCGCCCGTAGAGCACGTAGAGGATGCTCAAGGCCAGGATGGCCGCCGCGCCGGGCAGAATGAACAGCACGCCGGCGATCAGGCCGCCGGCTGTCCGGTGCAGCATCCACCCGGCGTAAATGCTCATCTGCTGGGCCTCGGGCCCCGGCAGCAGCATGCAGAAATTGAGCGCATGGAGAAAACGCTGCTCGCTGAGCCAGCGCTTCTCCTCCACCAGAATGCGGTGCATCAGGGCGATCTGGCCGGCCGGACCGCCAAAGCTGAGCAGCGCAATCCGCGCCCACACACGGGCCGCCTCGGCGAGGCTGGGGTGTGCGGGCGCGGTCTGCGTCACCTCAGATCAGGCCTCGTTGAGCCAGCGCTTGGCTTCCAGGCGGGCGATGGTGCGCTCGTGCACCTCGTCCGGCCCGTCCGCGATGCGCAAGGTGCGGATGCCGGCATAGGCCGCAGCCAGCGGGAAGTCATCGCTGACCCCGCCGCCGCCATGGACCTGGATGGCGTCGTCAATGACCTGCAGGGCGACGCGCGGAGCGGCGACCTTGATCATGGCGATCTCGCCGCGCGCGCCCTTGTTGCCCACTGTGTCCATCATCCACGCGGCCTTAAGCGTCAGAAGGCGCGCGCTTTCGATATCGATGCGGGCCTTGGCGATACGGTGCTCCCAGATGGAATGCTGGATCACCCGCTTGCCGAAGGCTTCACGGCTCATGGCGCGGCGCACCATCAGCTCCAGCGCGCGTTCGGCCGCGCCGATCGTGCGCATGCAGTGGTGGATGCGCCCCGGGCCAAGCCGGCCTTGCGCGATCTCGAACCCGCGGCCCTCGCCCAGGAGGATGCTGGCGGCCGGCACGCGCACATTGTCCAGCTTCACTTCCATATGGCCGTGGGGCGCGTCGTCATAGCCGAACACCGGCAGGTGGCGCAGGATCGTCACGCCCGGCGCGTCGGCGGGCACCAGGATCATGGATTGCTGGCTGTAGGTGTCGGCGGACGGGTCCGTCTTGCCCATGACGATGAACACCTTGCAGCGCGGATCGCCCGCGCCCGAGCTCCACCATTTCACGCCATTGATGACGTATTCATCGCCCTCGCGCCGGATCGAGCATTCGATATTGGTCGCGTCCGACGAGGCCACCGCCGGTTCGGTCATCAGGAAGGCGGAGCGGATCTCGCCCTTCAAGAGCGGGGTGAGCCAGCGGTCCTGCTGCTCCTTGGTGCCGTAGCGCACCAGCACTTCCATATTGCCGGTGTCCGGCGCGGCGCAGTTGAACACTTCCGGCGACCAGGGCACCCGGCCCATCTCCTCGGCCAGCGGCGCATAGTCGGCATTGGACAGGCCCGCGCCCTGATCGGAATCGGGCAGGAACAGATTCCATAGCCCGGCCTCCTTGGCCTTCACCTTGAGTTCCTCGATGATCGGCAACATCTGCCAGCGATTCTCGCCAAAGCCTTTGAGCTGCTCGTGATAGGTGCGCTCATTGGGGTATACGTGCTGGTCCATGAACGCGCGCACGCGCTTCAGGTAGGCCTTGCACACGTCGGAATATTCGAAGTTCATTTCAGGCTCCTCCCGCACCGGGCTTCCCGGCGGTCTGTGTCTGGAACCGATCATAACCATCTGGCGCAGAAATCCACCCGCGACATGACCGCTCTTGTCATCCTGATCACAGTTTTCCTCACCGCGATCATGTCGGCGATGCTCGGCATGGCCGGCGGGCTGGTGCTGATGGGGGTGCTGGCGCTGATCCTGCCGGTGTCGGCGGCCATGGTCACCCACGGCGCCGTGCAAAGCGTATCCAATGGCTGGCGCGCGGTCTTGCTGCGCCGGTTCGTGATGTGGCGGACGCTGGGATTTTATCTCGCGGGTTCGGCGCTGGCGGCCATCGCCCTGTTCAGCGTCCAGATCGTGCTGGACCGGGCCTGGCTGCTGATCGCGCTGGGGCTTGTCCCCTTTATCGTCTGGCTGCCGCCGCGTCTGGTCCCGGTGAACCCGGAACGTCCGGTGCAGGGCGTTCTGGCGGGTTTCGCCGTGACGGGGCTGAATGTGGTGGCCGGGGTGTCCGGGCCGCTGCTGGACGTGTTCTTCCAGAACTCAGGCGCTGACCGGCGCGCCATTGTCGCCACCAAGGCCGCCACCCAGGTCGCCGCCCATGGCGTCAAGATCGTCTATTATGTGGGCCCCGCCCTAGCGGTCAGCGATAGCGGGCTGATCTGGCTCATCGCGCTGGCCCTGCCCCTGTCCGTCGCCGGCACGACGCTGGGCGCGCGGGTGCTGACGGCGATGAGCGAGGCCGATTTCCGCCGCTGGACCAAGCGTGTGGTGACGGGGATCGGACTGGTCTATCTGGTCATGGGTGTGATGGAGATGGCGGGGGCGGGGTGATGGACTTGAAACCGGCCATCCTCGAAAACAGCCATGTGCGCCTGGAGCCCTTGAGCGAAGTGCATCGCGAGGCGCTGCGCGGCCCCGCGGATGATCCCGACATCTGGGCCTATATGACACAGCGCGGCGACGGGGCGCATTTCGACGCTTGGTTTGACAAGATGCTCGCCGCCAGCGCCGGGCCGGCCCAGATCAGCCATGCGGTCATCGGCGCGGCGTCCGGCGCCTGCATCGGCCACACGGCTTATCTGGAAATCAGCGCGCCCCATGCCCGCGTGGAAATCGGCTGGACCTGGTATGCGGCGGTCGCGCGCGGCGGTGTGGTGAACCCGGCCTGCAAGCATCTG
>JBHYFR010000032.1:0-17781 GCA_051859425.1 Oceanicaulis sp.
GTCACCTGGGAGAAATTCTGCCGGAAATAATGATAGACGGGCCGGTAGCGGTTGGACAGCACCGCCAGCGGGCTGTCAT
The DNA here is from genome assembly GCA_051859425.1 of Oceanicaulis sp. Classification (GTDB taxonomy): domain Bacteria; phylum Pseudomonadota; class Alphaproteobacteria; order Caulobacterales; family Maricaulaceae; genus Oceanicaulis. Next base: position 80 of record JBHYFR010000032.1, read on the forward strand.
CGCCCATGGAGCCAATGGCTTCCTTGCCGGTCTCGGCCATGGGCGAGAGGATGATCTCCACATCCTCCAGCGACAGGCCGGCGGCGGCCTGGCGGCGGGCGCGATCGGCCTCGTCGAACAACAGGTCTTCCGGGCCGGGGCCGATCTCGGCCTCGATATTCTTGACGTTTTTCAGCCAGTCTTCGTACGGGTGTTTGGAGGCGAGCATGTCGAGCATGTCGTGCTCGCGCACAAACCCGCCCTCATGCAGATCCACCCCGATCATCCGCCCCGGCGTCACCGCACCGCGCTCGATCACGCTGTCAGGGTCCAGCGGCGCCATGCCGGTTTCCGAGCCCACCGCCAGCAGGCCGTCGCCGGTCAGGCTCCAGCGCAGGGGCCGCAAGCCGTTGCGGTCCAGTCCGGCGATCGCCCAGCGCCCGTCGCAGGCGACCACCGCCGCCGGCCCGTCCCAGGGCTCCATCACCGAGTTGCAATACTCATAGAGCCCCCGCCAGGCGCCCGGCATCAGGTCGCTGCGCTTGGACCAGGCCTCGGGGATGAGCAGCGTCTTCGCCATGGGCGCCGACCGGCCCGCGCGCACCAGCACCTCGAACACCTCGTCCAGCGCCGCTGAATCCGACGCGCCCGCGCTGATCACCGGCTTGACCATTTCCTCGGCGTCCCGGAAGGCCTTGGCCGCCATGAGAATCTCATGGCTTTTCATCCAGTTGCGATTGCCCTTGAGGGTGTTGATCTCGCCATTATGAGCCAGCATCCGGAACGGCTGGGCCAGGCGCCATTCAGGAAATGTGTTGGTGGAATAGCGCTGGTGGAAGATGGCGAAGGAGGACACAAAGCGCTCATCGCGCAGATCGGGATAGAAGGTGTCGATGGCCTCGGCCAGGAACATGCCCTTGTAGACCACGTCGCGCGCCGACAGCGAGGCGACGTAGAAGCCCGGCAGCGCGTCTTCGCGCGCACGCGCCTCGATCCGGCGGCGCACCAGATACAGCGCGCGTTCCAGCACGGACGGCGCGCGCTTCCTGGGGTCTTCAAACAGAATCTGTTCAATCGCGGGCCGGGTGGAGGCGGCCTTGTCGCCCAGGCAGGACGGGTCGATGGGGGCCTGGCGCCAGCCATAAAGCCGCAGGCCTGCACGCAGCACCTCGGTCTCGACGATGGTGCGGCTGCGTTCCTGGGCGGCGAAATCGGTGCGCGGCAGGAAAATCATCCCCACGCCGATCACGCCCTCTCCCGGCGCATGGCCGGTGCGCGCCACCTGCGCCTTGAAGAAGTCCTGGGGAATGCCCACGCGCAGGCCCGCGCCGTCGCCGGTCTTGCCGTCCGCGTCCACCGCGCCGCGATGCCAGACCGCTTTGAGCGCCTTGATCGCCAGCTCCACCACCTCGCGCCGGGGCGTGGCGTTGATGTCAGCGATCAGCCCGACGCCGCAGGCGTCACGCTCGGAGTCCGCCTCATAAGCGCCCGCCTCGATCAGGCGCTGGCGGTTGTCGAGATAGCGTTGCGCGTCGTTCATTCGGCCAGCTCCGCCACTTTGGACGACGCCGCTTCGCGCGCGCGGGCCATCAGGTCGGCGTGAATCTCGGCGGCTGCATCCATGCCGTCGCGCACCGCCCAGACCACCAGCGAGGCGCCGCGCACCGCGTCGCCGCCGGCATAGACGCCGGGTATGGTCGTGCGGCAGCGCCCGGTGACGCGCAGCGTGCCGCGCGGCGACATCTCCAGCTTCGGCGCGCCGTATTGCGACGGAAAGTCTTCCGGCTCAAAGCCCAGCGCCGCGATCACCATGTCGGCGGGCGCGTCCTGCTCCTGGCCGGGCGCAGGGACCGGGCGCCGGCGCCCGCTGGAATCGGGCGCGCCCAGCACCATGCGCTGCACGCGCACGCCGGTGGCGGTGTCGGCATCGCCCAGAATGGCGGCAGGCGCGCACAGCCAATCAAAGCGCACGCCCTCTTCCTCGGCGTGGGAGACCTCGCGGTCAGAGCCGGGCATGTTGGCGCGGTCGCGCCGGTAGAGGCAGGTGACGCTGGCCGCGCCCTGGCGGATCGCCGTGCGCACGCAGTCCATGGCCGTATCGCCGCCGCCGATCACGATCACGCGTTTGTCCTTTGCGTCGAGGCGGCCATTGTCGGCGATCTCCTCGCCAAAGCCGCGCCGGTTGGACGCGGTCAGATAGTCCAGCGCCGCAACCAGCCCACGCCCGCCGCCGCCCGGACAGGTCAGCGCGCGCGCCGCATAGGCGCCCGCGGCGATATACACCGCGTCATGGCGCTCACGCAGATCGTCCAGGCTGGCGTCGCGGCCAATCTCGAAATTCAGCTTGAAGACAATGCCGCCCTCTTCCAGGCGGGCGACCCGGCGGGCCACCACCGACTTGTCCAGCTTGAAATTGGGAATGCCATAGACCAGCAAGCCCCCCGCGCGGTCCTGGCGGTCATAGATGGTCACCGCATGACCCTGCTCACGCAGGCGTTCGGCCGCCGACAGCCCCGCCGGGCCGGCGCCGATAATGCCCACCGAGAACCCGCTTTCAGACCCCGCACGCAGCGGTTTGACCCAGCCCTTCTCCCAGGCGGTTTCGGTGATATGGGTCTCCACCGAGCCAATGGTCACCGCGCCATGACCTGACTGCTCGATCACGCAGGCGCCCTCGCACAGACGATCCTGCGGGCAGATGCGCCCGCATATTTCCGGCATGGTGGAGGTGGCCGAGGACAGCGCGTAAGCCTCCTCCATGCGCCCTTCGGCGGCCAGCATCAGCCAGTCGGGGATGTCATTGTGCAAGGGGCAGCCGGTCTGGCAGAACGGCACGCCGCACTGGGAACAGCGCTCGGCCTGCTCGGCCCCGCGCTCGGGCGAAAACGGCGCGTAGATCTCGTTGAAATCCTGGCGGCGCGCCTCGGCGGGCCGCTTGTCAGGATAGCGCTGGTCAGTGGTGGTGAATTTCAGCACGCGCCCGTCTCCTCACCCGCCGCCGGTTCGGTGATGTGGCAGATTTGTCTGCACAATTGTCCGGACTTATTGCATTGCAGCAAAAATCGGCCCGGTGCGCAAGGGCGCCCGCCCAGACCGCGCCGTCCTAGACCGCGCCGTCAGCCTCATCGGAGGCGAGCCGGGTCAGGGCGTGATAGAGCGTGTCAGCCGCCTCTTCGCCCAGGCGCTCATCCAGCTCGGTGTTGAAGGCGCGCAGCACGGCGTCGGCCCGTTCAGCGGCCAGGCGCCCGGTCTCGCTCAGCGCCACCACCGCCCCGCGCCGGTCTTTGGCGTCGCGGCGGCGCGTGACCAGACCGGCCTCTTCCATGCGCGAGACCAGGCCGGTGACCGCCGGCGCCCCCAGCGCCAGCACCTCGCCTATGGCGCCCATGCGCCGCTCGCCCCGGCGCAACAGCAGGAACAAGACCGCCGCCTGGCTGGCGCTGACCCCGGCCTGGGCACGCAAGCGCTGGTCGGCATCCCGGCTGAGGCGCCGGGCCGCGATTTCGATCAGTAAAAACAGCCGCCGGTCCACGGCGCGAACGCGTGCCATGACGGCAAACTCGCCCGATTCCTTCGGGTGTGAAAGAGTTGAGGCGTGTTGCCATGCCACAAGAGAGGCCGTAGCCTTTTTGGGGTAATGAAAATCCGCAACGCGCCGCCGCGCAAAGCGGACTTGAAGAGGGGCTTTATCTCTATGAAATATATTGCATTAGCTGCACTGATCGGGGTGTTCGGCACCGCCTGCGCGACGACGAACGAGGGTGCGCAGGGACGCACGGCCACGTCCGCATCAACTGCGACCGCCAGCGCAGAAGACCTCGAGCGAGCCGAGCGTGAGGGCTATGACCCGTACGCGATACGCTGCGAACGCCAGACCGTGCTGGGCTCGCGCCTGCCTGCGCGCCAGGTCTGCCGTCCGGAATGGCAATGGCGTGCGATGGAAAGCGAAGCGCGTGATGCGGTGAGCGACTTCCAGCGCCAGAGCGGCCATCTCAACCCTACGAGCTGATCCGGTTACGGCTGGCCCGTCAGCCTGCGAACCGCCAGACCCGCGCCTGACGGACCTCGCGGTCCTCCAGGTCGCGGGATACCGGCGTGTCGTAGCGCGCCAGCGCCTCAAGCCTTGATCTGGGCAGGAAGGTCCGGCCCGGATCCCCGATCAGCACCGTGGCGCCGCGCGCATGCAGGCTGGCGAGCCAGTCGGCGATGCGTGTGGCGCCGGGCGCCTCGTAGAAGACATCGCCGGCCAGCACCACATCCCAGCCCGCATCCGTGCCGGTGATATCGGCCAGCTGCGCCTGTACCGTCACCTGATTGAGCGCGGCGTTGAGGCGCGTGGCGGCCACCGCGAACGGGTCGATCTCGCTGGCGTCCACATGGGCGGCGCCGGCCCTGGCCGCGCCAATCCCCGCCACGCCGCACCCGCAGGCAAAATCAAGCACCCGCGCGCGCGCGACCAGATCGGGGTTGTCCATCACATAGCGCGCCAGCGCCTGCCCGCCCGCCCAGGCGAACGCCCAGAAGGGCGGCAGAAGGCCGATCTCGCCCAGCGCCTCTTCGGTCCGAGTCCAGATCTCGATGGTTTCGTCGGCCAGATGGAAGCGCAGCTCAGGCGTCAGCGGCGCGCTGGTGATGCGCGTATGCTGCGTGATGAAGGTATCGGAAGCGCCGGCAGCCAGTGTCATGGCGCGGGTGTAGACCGCCGCAGCGTCAGGGGCCAGCGGCCAGTGCGCTGGGCTGGCCGGTCTTGGTCGCAAGGGCGAAAGAGGTGGGACCCGCCTCGACGCCGCGCTGGCTCTCGATCGCCCCCTCAGACGAAAGCGTGCCGCGCTGGCACAGTCGAGACGAGCCCCGGACCGGGCAACGCAAGGCGCGTGCAAGCAGCACCCGGTCCATGACAGGAGGCGGCGGGCTGCAGCGGATCATCGCCATCAGGGGGAGAAGACCGGAGCCGAAACTCCACCGCGCCCGCCGCCTTGACCTTCACATTCCAGGTCAAGTGCGTCGGCTGTCGGTCCGGTTTGTGAAATTTTGGCCGCATGCCCGCCGCAATCAAGGCGGCGGCGTTCATGTGCGGGTCATGACCCGCGCCCGGCCGTCACTGGCGGTAAGGCCGCAGCCCTGTCAGCTCCAGCGTGTAGGCGGTGTCGGCCAGATCGCTGTCCTGGCGCCGGGTGCGCAAGACGCCTTCGGCGAACACCGGATCCCACATGCCCTGAACCGACACGCCGTCCGGGGCGGTCACATAGATGAGCTGGTTGGGCGGCGGCGGCGGCACGTGGATGCACGCGCCCACAAACGGCACCAGCAGGAAGCGCGAGACCTGGCCCGAGGCGGAAAAATCAAACGGCAGCACAAAGCCGGCGATGCGCACGCGCTCGCCGTCGAGCGCCTGGACCACGTTGAAGGTGCGCAGTTGCGGCATCTGGTCGGTGCCGAAATGATTGAAACCAAACTCCACCGCCTGGATCTGCTCCAGCCGGGCGATCCGTTCAGCCTCGCCCGGAGGCAGGAGATCGGCCCAGATCAGATCGCGATACTCGCGCGCCGCCTCGCCCCTGGCATGGGCCGGGGTGGTCAGGGCGGCCAGAGACAGGGCCATGAGCAGGGCGAACGCACGTATCATGGGAGTGATACATGCGCGTTCAATCGCCCCGCATCAAGTGGGCCTCTCTGTACTGTGATGCGCCTGACGGGGGGATGCGCCTGACGGGCCGCGCGGCCCCGGCGTCAGGGCGCGATGACGGCGCTGGACGCGGTCAGCGTGCGTGCGCCGGCGCGCGCGCCGCCGGCGAAGCTCGCCTGCAGGCGCTCCATCCGCTCAAACGCCGCGAACAGGCCGGACGCATCCAGCTGGGTGGCCCGCGCCGCCGTCTCGCAGGTAAAGCTCCAGCTGATCACCAGATCGCTGGCCCCGGCATAGCGCTCGTCATCGCCGTGGCCGTGGTCGTGGCCGTGTCCGTGGCCGTGGCCGTGATCGTGATCGTGGTCATGACCGTGCCCGTGGCCGTGGCCGTGATCGTAGTCCTCGCCGTGGCCGTGATGATCTCCGCCATGGTGATCATGCCCGTCATCGCCGTGGTCGTGGTCATGGTCATGCCCGTGGTCATGCCCGTGGGAATGACCATGCGAATGGCCGTGGCCACCGCGCACCGCTTCAACCTCCACAGTATCCAGCGTGCAGCCGGCGGCGGCCGGGAAGGCGACCGGCGCGCGCTCGAACGCCTCGTAAGCCGCGTCGATGGCGGCGCGCTCTTCATCGCTGGCCGGCGCGCGCTCGAAGCCGAAGAAATTGTAGGCCGCGCCGCTGAGCACCACCAGGGCCGCGCCGGAGGCGGCGTCCACCGCCACATCCAGCTCGGCGGCGCCATGGACATGGGCGCCCAGCTGGCGCATCGGGGCCTCGTCCCCCAGCGCAGCACCGCCGGACATCACCAGCGCCAGCGCGGCGCAGCTCATCAGTTTGGAAAGCGTCATGGGTTGGGCTCCTGTGACAGGTCGCGGGGGTCGCCATGGTCATGGCCGTCATGGCCGTGATCGTGATCGTGTCCGTGATCATGCGCATGATCATGGGCGTGATTATGGCCGTGGCCGTGGTGATGGGGCGCGGCGTGGGCCTCGCCATGGTGATCATGGGCGTGGTCGTGTCCCAGCAGCATCAGCGCGGCCGCTCCAGCGCCGGCGAACACCGCGCCGCCGCCACGCACCAGCCCGGCGGTCAGCGCCTCGCTAAGCAGATGGGCGGCGCCCACATGCAGGAGGAGGCCGGCCACCAACGCCATCAGAATATTCAGGGCCGACAGGTCCAGCGCCGCCGCAGAGGGCGCGGCGATCACCGCCGCCACCAGCATGGTCAGGCCCGCCGCAGCGAACGCCAGCAGCGCCGCCATCCGGTCGCCCAGCCCGCCGCGCTGCAACAGGATGAAGCACACCACCGCCACCGGAAGCTGATGAACCACCAGACCCACCGCCGCCGTAGCGGCCAGGGCAGGATCCATGGCATGGGTCACGGCGAACACCACCCCGTCCAGCGCCGAATGCACGCCCAGCGCCCCGACAGCGGCCAGCGCCGCCGCGCGCGCCCGCGCCGTGCCCGACCCGGCGCTGGCCGACGCCACAGCCGAGCCGCCGGTCACGCCCTGCAGGACAAACCCGCCGGCAAATCCGGCCAGCACCAGCCAGGGCGCCACGCCGCCCGAGGCGAGGGCTGACGGGATCAGCTCCACCACCGCCAAGGTGACCACCAGCCCCCCGGCGAAGGCCGCGAACAGGGGCGAGTGCTTGCGCGTGAACCCGGCCCCGCGCAGCGCCAGCAGCACAGCCAGACCCACCGCGCCAGCGGCGACGAGCCCGAAGACCAAGGCTGACAGAAACGGGCTCAAGCGGACAGGGCTCCGGACCAGATGTTATAATGTTACGTGCGTGTACCTGTTCGCCGCGCCGATAGCAAGTCAGGCGGCGAGCAAAGGCGGCGGGGGCGCCTATGCGGGCCTGGCTGATCCAGCCCCCAAGGCATCCCCCAGCGCCAGCCCGGACGTCCAGGCCAGTTCCGCGCGCGGTCCCAGGCGCCAGTCGCCGCCCACGCCCAGCGTGCCCGACGGGTCCAGCGCGCAAGGCGTGCCCGCCCCCTGCTGCACCAGCGCGTAGCGCCAGCGATGGGCGCGGCTCCACACCGGCGCGGGCATGCCGAACCGCACGAACGCTTCCTCACACAGCGCGCGGATGACACTTTCCGGCTCCGCCTCCAGAAACGCCTGCGACCAGTCGGGCGAGCCTTGAAGCACCCAGCATTCGGGCCCCTGCCAGCCCGGGCGCGCCTTCATGCAGGCCATCCAGCGGATCGCTCCGCCGAGCATCTGCGCCCCGTCAAAACCGGGATCGAACGGCGCGTCCAGCACCGCCATCACCGTCCAGCACGGGCCGATTTTCGCGTTGCGCGCCGCCTCGATCAGGACGGAGAAATCCGCGTCGGTGCGCGCCAATATGTCCATCAGCTGTTCGGGCGGCACGGTCAGGGCGATCCGTTCAAACGGGCCGTCCGCCTCACCGTCCTCGAAATGGACATGCCAGGCGCCCGGCGCACCGGACAAATGCCGGACGCGCGCGCCAAAGCGTACATCCTGGCCATCCAGCGCGGTGCGCACCAGCGCGCTCATCCCCGGCACGCCCACCCAGCGCGCCTTGGGCCGCAAGGGCTGCAGGCCCCCGGCCCGGTCGATGGACACCAGGCGCGCCTGCCAGGCCTGCGCGGCGCCCGCCGCCGCGGCCGCGTCGATCAGCGCCTGGAACCCGGCTGTTTCCGCGGTGACGAACTGGGCGCCGTGATCGATGCGCACCTCACCCTGCGGCGTTTCAGCGCGCCGGGTCGACAGCCGCCCGCCCGGACCGCGCCCCTTGTCGAACAGAACCGGCGTAAAGCCAGCCTGTGCAAGGGCCCGCGCCGCCGCCGCGCCGGCCAGACCCGCTCCGATCACCGCTGCTCGCATGGCGGACTGTCCCTGTTTTTACGTACCCGACAGACCTATGTTCCCTGTCATGGAACAGCAAACGCAAAATGCTGACGACGCCGCGGGAGCGCCCGCCTGCGAGGTGTATTTTGACGGCGCCTGCCCGCTGTGCCGGGCCGAGATCGGCCTGTATCAGCGCCAGGGCGCGCAGGCGCGCTTCACCGATGTGAGCGCAGGCGCCGGCGCCCCGCGCGAAATCACACAGGACGCGGCGCTCAAACGCTTTCATGTGCGCCGGGGCGATGGCGTTCTGCTGTCAGGCGCAGCCGCCTTCGCCGAGCTTTGGAAAGCCACGCCCGGCTGGCGCTGGCTGGGCCATATCGCCGCCCTTCCGCCCTTTGTGTGGATCGGCGAAGTGCTCTATCGCGCGTTTCTGGTGATCCGCCCGGCCCTGCAAGGACTGGCGCGCCGCAAACACGCCTGAGCCATGGCCAGGGGCGCCAACCGCCGCAAGGCGACCGCGAAAGCCGATCTGCCGCAGAAAACCTGCGCGACCTGCGGGCGCCCCTTCACCTGGCGCAAGAAATGGGCGCGGGTCTGGGACGAGGTGAAATATTGCTCGAAGCGGTGCGGGGGGAAGGGTTAGGCCCAAGCTCTCAACGCCGCATCCGCCGCGTGGTGCAGGAGCGCATGGCGCCGCGCCAAGGCCTCGATGTCGCGCGCATAGCCGCCGCCCAGCACGCCTGTCACAGGCACGCCGCGTTTCAGGCAGACTTCAAACACCATGGCCTCGCGCGAGGCGAGCCCCTCATCGGTGAGGTCCAGGAGGCCCAGCCGGTCCTCGCGATGGGGATCGACCCCGGCATTGAAGAAGACCAGATCGGGGCGGCTGGCCTCCAGCGCGTCATCCACAGCGGCGCGGGCGGCGGCGAGATAGGCGTCGTCGCCGGCGCCTTTGGGCAGGCCGATATCCATGTCCGACATGGCCTTGCGGCGCGGCCAGTTGTCCTCACAGTGGACTGACAGCGTGAAGACGCGCGGATCGTCCTCAAAAATGCGCGCCGTGCCGTCGCCCTGATGCACGTCGAGATCAATCACCAGCACGCGGGCCACCGCGCCTTCGGCGAGGAGCAGCCGGGCGGCCACGGCCACGTCGTTGAACACGCAGAACCCCGCCCCGCCCGCAGCGTCGGCGTGATGGCTGCCACCGGCGGTATTGCAGGCCGCGCCATGCTCCAGCGCCAGTCTTGCAGCCAGCGCGGTGCCCGCCACCGCGCATTGCGAGCGCAGGGCGACGGCAGGCGTCATCTCGAACCCGATGCGCCGGGCGAGTGCGGGCGGAACAGCCGCGCCCAGCACCTGATCCACATAGGCCGGATCATGGGCCAGCTGCAGCCAGGCCGCCGGCGCCGGGGCGGGCCGGTGAAACCCGTCCCAGCCCGTCACAAGGCCGGCGCGCACAAGCTGTTCGGCCACCGCCCTGAACTTGCCCATGGGAAAGCGGTGGCTGGCGGGCACGCCCGCGGCGACATACGCCTCGTGAAACACCAGCTCGACCATGGTGACAGACTTAGCGCCCCGGCGCGCGCCTGCAACGCCATTTGCCAAGGCCCTGCAAGGCGATTACACCGCTTGGCTTCGATTATCGCCGCGCGCGCCGGAGCTGAACGCCATGCGTCATTTCCTGACCACTGAAGATTGGTCCCGCACCGAGCTGCAGGCCCTGATCGACCGTGCGCGCGTGCTGAAAGACAGCCCCCATGGCGAGGCGCTGAAGGGCAAGTCCATCGCGCTGATGTTCTTCAACCCGTCCCTGCGCACGCGCACCTCGTTTGATCTGGGCGCGCGCCAGCTGGGCGGGCACGCCATTGTGCTGGATGCGCGCGGCCAGACCTGGCCGGTGGAGATAAGTGACGGCGCGGTGATGGATGGCGAGCCCGAGGAGCACGCCCGCGAGGCCGCGCGGGTGCTGTCGCGCTATGTGGACCTGATCGCCATTCGCTGCTTCCCGAAATTCCAGGACTGGGCGTCCGAGCGCGAAGACCCGCTGATCACCGCCTATGCCAGGCACGCCACGGTGCCGGTGATCAATATGGAGACCATCGTCCATCCCTGTCAGGAACTGGCCCTGATGATGGCGCTGCAGGACCGTCTGGGCGATGTGCGCGGCAAGGAGTTTCTGCTGACCTGGGTGCCGCACCCCAAGCCGCTCAATACGGCGGTGGCCAATTCAGCGCTGCTGATCGCGTCCAAGTTCGGCATGAATGTGCGCCTGCTCATCCCGGACGAGGCCTACCGGCTGGATGAGCGCTATATGGGCGCAGCGCAGCGTTTCTGCGCTGAGGCCGGCACCTCGCTCACCGTCACCACCGACCCTCAAAGCGCTTATGCCGGCGCCCATGCCGTCTATGCCAAGAGCTGGGGCGCGCTGCCCTTCTATGGCCGCTGGGCCGACGAGGCGCCGGTGCGCGCCAAGGGGGCGGGCTTCATGATTGACGAGGCCAAGATGGCGCTCACCGATGGCGGCGTGGTCAGCCACTGCCTGCCCATGCGGCGCAATGTGAAGATCGCTGACGCGGTAGTCGACAGCCCGGCCTTCCTGGGCATCGAGGAGGCGGAAAACCGCCTGCATGTGCAAAAAGCGCTGATGGAGCGCATGATCCAGGAGCGATGAGGCGCGCTGCCTGCCTGCCGCCCTTGTCCTTCGCCATGCTTCTGACCGGATGATCCGCCCATGACCCGCGAATCCGCCTCTCCCGCCGCCCAGCCTGCGCCGGTGCGCGCCGCCATCGTGCAGCTTTTATCCAATATGCGCGACGGCAAGGAGATCCGCGAATACCTTACCCGTTTCTCCGCCCTGGATCAGGAGCGCTTCGCCGTGATCAAGGTGGGCGGGGCGATCATCGAGGAGGATCTCGATGCGCTGGCCGGCGCGCTGGCCTTCCTGCAATCGGTGGGACTGGCGCCCATCGTGGTCCATGGCGGCGGCCCGCAGCTGAACGCCACGCTGGAAGCGGCCGGCTTTCCCGAACAGCGCGTCGACGGCCTGCGCATCACACCGCCAGACGCCATGGGCATCGTGCGCGACACGCTGACCGCAGTGAACCTGAAACTCGTCCAGGCCGTGCGCGATTGCGGCGGGCGCGCGGCGGCCATTCCGTCGGGCGTGTTCGAGGCTGAACTGATTGACGAGGCGAAGCTCGGCCGGGTGGGCGAGCCGTCGGGCGTGCGTCTTGATCTCGTCGCCGCCGCCGCCCGCGCGGGTCAGGCGCCGATCCTGGGCTGTCTGGGCGATACGTCTGACGGGCGGCTGGTCAATGTGAACGCCGACAGCGCGGTGCGCGCGCTGGTTCATGCGCTGCAGCCCTACAAGATCGTGTTCCTGACCGGCACCGGAGCCTTGCTCGACGCGCAAGGCGCGCCGATCTCGGCGATAAACCTGGCCACCGACCATGATGATCTGATGGCGTCGGACTGGGTCACTGGCGGCATGCGCCTGAAACTGCAGGAGATCAAGCGCCTGCTGGACGATCTGCCGCTGTCGAGTTCGGTGTCCATCACCCGGCCCTCGGAGCTCGCCAAAGAACTGTTCACCCATGCCGGGGCAGGCACGCTGGTGCGCCGGGGCGAACGCATGCTGGAGCTGACCTCGCCCGGCGAGATCGACCGCGAGCGCATGGCGCGCCTGATCGAAAGCTCGTTCGGACGCAAGCCGGTGGCGGGCTATTTCGACCGGCTGGATTTCGAGCGCGCCTTCGTCACCGAGCAATACCGCGCCGCGGCCATCACGGCGCGCCTCGATGATGCGGTGTATCTGGACAAGTTCGCCGTGCTGGACGACGCGCGCGGCGAGGGCCTGGGCGGGGCGGTGTGGAAGCGGCTGATCGCCCACGCGCCGCGCCTCTACTGGCGCTCGCGCAGCGATAACCCGGTCAATGACTTCTACTTCTCCACCTGCCATGGCGCGGTCAAACAAGGCCGCTGGACCGTGTTCTGGCGCGGGGAGCCGGACCTGACCCGCATCCCGCAAATGGTGGCGCGCATCGCCGCCCTGCCGCCCACGCTGGAGGAAGCATGAAGACCGTCGGCCTCATCGGCGCGCGCGGCCATACGGGCCGTGAGCTGATCGCGCTGATCGCGCGCCGTGATGACATGCGCCTCAGCTTCGCCGTCTCGCGCGCCATGGCCGGAACGCCGGTGCGCGATCTGGCGCCCGAAGCGCCTGAGGGCCTTTTGTTCGAGGCGCTGGACGCGCAAGCCTGCGCGGCGCGCGGGGCGGACGCGGTGATCCTGGCCATGCCCAATGGCGAGGCGGGGGCCTATGTCGCCGCGTATGAGGCCGCCGCGCCGGACACGGTGCTGGTCGATCTTTCCGCCGATTACCGCTTTGACGACATCTGGGCCTATGGCCTGCCGGAGATTTATGGCCGCGAGCACCTGAAAGGCGCGCGGCGCATCTCCAATCCGGGCTGCTACGCCACGGCGGGGCAGTTGTGCGTCAGCCCGGTGCGCCAGTGGCTGTCCGGCCCGGCCCATCTGTTTGGCGTGTCGGGCTATTCCGGCGCCGGGACCACGCCCAGCCGCAAGAATGATCTGGCCGCGCTCAAAGACAATCTCATGCCCTACGCGCTCACAGGCCATATACATGAGCGCGAGATGAGCCGGCATCTCGGCCATGACGTGCGCTTCAGCCCCCATGTAGCGGCCTTCTTCCGCGGCATCGTGATGACCGCCCAGCTGGAATTCGAAACGCCCGTGAGCGAAGCGGAGCTGCGCGACGCCTACGCAAAGGCCTATGAGGGCGAGCCGCTGATCCGCCTGACGGACGCCATCCCGGAGATCACCGACGGGGCGAACATCCCCGGCGCGGTGCTGGGCGGGCTGTCGCTGGCCGCTGACGGACGCCGGGCCGTGATCGTGTGCGCGCTGGACAATCTCCTCAAAGGCGCGGCGGTGCAGGCGATGCAAAACCTCGCCCTGGCGCTCGACCTGCCTGAGTTTGAGGGGTTGGGGGTTGCGCCCCCTGCGGCGCGGTGACGCCCTTGTGATCCGGGCTGGTCGACGCCACTTGCGCAGCGGCGTATGAGTGGGACGATCCTGTTTTCCGCTCCCCATCCATGGAGGCGCACCGCCATGACCCCCAAGACCCTTACCGACCAGCTTTCGGTCAGCCCCCAGATCAGCGCTGACGACATCAAGGCCGCCGCGGAGGCGGGCTTTGAGGTGATCATCGCCAACCGTCCCGACCATGAAGACCCCGGCCAGCCCGACGCGGCCACCCTGCGCGCGGCGGCCGAGGCAGCGGGGCTCGCCTATGTGCATATCCCGGTGTCCGGCGGCCAGTTTCCGCCCGATGCGGTGGCGGCGTTCAAGGCCGCATCGGCCAAGGGCAAGACGCTGGCCTATTGCCGCTCGGGCACGCGCTGTACGGTGCTGTGGGCGCTGGGCCGGCCCGATGGGCTGAGCGCGGATGAGGTCATCGCCCGCGCCGCCGGCGCCGGTTACGACATTTCCGGCCTGCGCAGCCAGCTCGAAGGCTGAGGCGGCGCCATGCGCCTGTCGCGCTATCTGCCGATCCTGGACTGGGGCCGGCGCTATAAAGGCGAAACGCTGGCCAGCGATCTCACCGCGGCGGTGATCGTCACCATCATGCTGATCCCGCAATCGCTGGCCTATGCGCTGCTGGCGGGTCTGCCGCCCGAGGCCGGGCTCTACGCCTCCATCGCGCCGCTTGTGGCCTACGCGATCTTTGGCACCAGCCGCGCACTGGCGGTGGGGCCGGTGGCGGTGGTCTCGCTGATGACGGCGGCGGCTGTGGGCCAGATCGCTGAGACCGGCACGATCGGCTACGCCACGGCGGCGGTGACGCTGGCCTTCCTGTCGGGCGTGATCCTGCTTTTGATGGGCGTGTTCCGGCTGGGCTTCCTGGCCAATTTCCTCTCCCACCCGGTGATTTCCGGTTTCATCACGGCCTCCGGCGTGATCATCGCGGCCAGCCAGCTGCGCCATCTCCTGGGCGTGCCCGGCGGCGGCCATACGCTGGTGGAGATCGTGTCGAGTCTCGCCGGCTCGGTGATGCAGACCAACCCGTACACACTGGCGGTAGGCGCGGCGGCGCTGGGCTTTTTGCTGTTCGTGCGCTCGGGGCTGAAACCGCTTCTCATGGCCATGCGCCTGCCGGAAAAGGCCGCCGGCATCGTCACGAAAATCGGCCCGGTGATCGCGGTGGCCGCCGCCATCGGGGCGGTGCTGGTTTTTGACCTCGGCGCGCGCGGCGTGGCGGTTGTGGGCGAAGTGCCCCAGGGCCTGCCGCCTTTCACCCTGCCGAGCTTCGAGCTGGAGCTGGTGCAGCTCCTTTTGGCCTCGGCCATGCTGATCTCGGTGATCGGTTTTGTGGAATCGGTCTCGGTGGCCCAGACGCTGGCGGCCAAGAAGCGCGAGCGCATCGATCCCGATCAGGAGCTGGTGGCGCTGGGCGCCTCGAATGTCTCGGCCTCCTTGAGCGGCGGGTTTCCGGTGACCGGCGGCTTCGCCCGCTCCGTGGTGAATTTCGATGCCGGCGCGGCGACGCCTGCGGCGGGCGCTTTCACAGCAGTGGGCATATTGCTGGCCGCCGCCTTCCTGACCCCGCTCATCTATCACCTGCCTGTCGCCGTGCTGGCCGCGACCATTATCGTGGCGGTCCTCTCCTTGGTGGATTTCGGCGCGCTGGGTCGGGCGTTTCGCTACTCCAAGGCCGATTTCGCCGCCATGGCGGCCACCATCGCGGTGACCCTGGTCATGGGCGTGGAGGCGGGCGTGACCGTGGGGGTTATCCTGTCGCTGGTCCTCTTCCTCTACCGCACCAGCCGCCCCCACGCGGCGGTGGTCGGCCAGGTGCCCGGGACCGAGCATTTCCGCAATGTGGACCGCCACGCGGTGATCACCTCGCCCAGCGTCGTGACGCTGCGGGTGGATGAAAGCCTCTATTTCGCCAATGCGCGCTATCTCGAAGACCGGGCCTATCAGCTGGTGGCCGAGAACCCGGACGCGCGCCATGTCATCCTGATGTGCCCGGCGGTCAATTTCATCGATATGAGCGCGCTGGAAAGCCTCGAAGCCATCAATACGCGCCTCAACAGCACGGACGTGAGGCTCCACCTCTCCGAGGTGAAGGGCCCGGTGATGGACCGTCTCAAACGCTCGCATTTCCTCGACGCGCTCACCGGCGAGGTGTTCCTGTCGCAATACGAGGCGTTCAAGGCGCTGGACCCGGAAACCGCAAAGCGCGCGCTGGCGGGGGAGGCGCGGTAAATACGCCGCACTCGCCCCGCTCTTGTGTGCCCGATATGCAACACCTACATGCGCTTTGAACCGGGCGGACGGGGCGCTTCGAGCAAGGTCCCGGCCCGCCTGTCTCGCTGACCTTCAGGAGACGGATAACCGACATGAATATTGAGAAATTCACCGACCGCGCCCGCGCCGTGCTGCAAGCCGCGCAGGGTCTGGCCATGAAGCGCAAGCACCAGCATTTCGCGCCCGAACACCTGCTCAAGGCGCTGCTGGAGGATGAGGGCGGGCTGGCGGTCAATCTGATCCGCGCGGCGGGCGGGCGCCCGGACCACGTGGCCGACCTGACCGAGCGCGCCCTTGAGGCCCTGCCGCGCGTGGAGGGCGGCGGCCAGCTCTATCTCGCCCCGCGCACGGCGGAGGTGCTCACCACCGCCGAGGACGCCGCCAAGAAAGCTGGCGACCAGTATGTGACCGCCGAGCGCCTGTTACAGGCGCTGAGCGTGGTGGCCAGCACCAAACCGGCGGAGATTTTCAAACAGGCGGGCGTGACGGCCCAGGGCCTCAACACCGCCATCAATGATCTGCGCAAGGGCCGCACCGCCGACAGCCAGTCGGCCGAGGACGGCTATGAGGCGCTGAAGAAATACGCCCGCGACCTGACGGCCGCCGCGCGCGCCGGCAAGCTCGACCCGGTCATTGGCCGCGACGAGGAGATCCGCCGCGCGGTGCAGGTGCTGTCGCGGCGCACCAAGAATAATCCGGTCCTCATCGGCGAGCCGGGCGTGGGCAAGACCGCCATCGCCGAAGGGCTCGCCCTGCGCATCGTCAATGGCGACGTGCCCGAGAGCCTGAAAGACAAGAAGCTGCTGGCGCTGGACATGGGCGCCCTCATCGCCGGGGCGAAATATCGCGGCGAGTTTGAAGAGCGCCTGAAAGCCGTCCTGTCGGAAGTGGAATCGGCGTCCGGCGGCATTGTGCTGTTCATCGACGAGATGCACACCCTGGTGGGCGCGGGCAAGACGGACGGGGCGATGGACGCCTCCAACCTTCTCAAACCCGCTCTGGCGCGCGGCGAGCTGCACTGCATCGGCGCGACCACGCTGGATGAATACCGCAAGCATGTGGAGAAGGACGCCGCCCTGGCGCGGCGCTTCCAGCCCGTCTTCGTGGACGAGCCCAGCGTGGAAGACACGGTCTCCATCCTGCGCGGCCTGAAAGAAAAATACGAGGTGCATCACGGCGTGCGCATCGCCGACAGCGCGATTGTGGCCGCCGCCACCTTGTCCAACCGCTACATCACCGACCGCTTCCTGCCCGACAAGGCCATCGACCTGATGGACGAGGCGGCGGCGCGCCTGCGCATGCAGGTGGATTCCAAGCCGGAAGCCCTGGACGAGCTCGACCGGCGCATCATCCAGCTGAAGATCGAGGCCGAGGCGCTGAAAAAAGAAAAGGACGAGGCCTCGCGCACCCGTCTGGAGGCGCTCAACAAAGAGCTCGCCGATCTGGAGTCGCGCTCCAGCGAGATGACCGCCGCATGGCGCGCCGAGAAGGACAAGCTGGCGTCCGCCACCGAGGTGAAGGAGCAGCTCGACCGGCTGCGCGCCGAGCTCGCCGATGCGGAACGCCGGGGCGATCTCGCCCGCGCCTCGGAGCTCAAATACGGCCGCATCCCGGAGCTGGAAAAGCGCCTGTCCGACGCCGAGGCCGCCAGCGCGGCCAACGGCCAGGGCGCGCTGGTCAACGAGGTGGTGGACGAAGAGCAGATCGCCGGCGTGGTCAGCCGCTGGACCGGCGTGCCGGTGGACAAGATGCTCGAAGGCGAGCGCGAGAAACTGATCAAGATGGAAGACGGGCTGCGCGCGCGCGTGGTCGGCCAGGACGATGCGCTCGAAGCCGTCTCCGACGCCGTGCGCCGCTCGCGCGCCGGGCTCAAAGACCCCGCCCGGCCCATCGGCTCCTTCCTGTTCCTGGGGCCCACGGGCGTGGGCAAGACCGAGCTGA
>JBHYFR010000033.1:0-17743 GCA_051859425.1 Oceanicaulis sp.
CGAGGGCGGGCGCCTGCGCCTGATCGTGTCGGTGAGCGCGTCCGGGGACGCCGTCATCAGGGGCCTGGAGATTGACGGCGAGGAGCGGCTGGACCGGTTGTTCTGAAGCCCGCAGCCGATTATCCACGCCGCCCGCCGAACGCTCTGACGAAAGCGGGATAGGCGATCATCCCCACCAGCAGTCCGCCGATATGGCCGGTCCAGGCGATGGGCAGGTTGATCCAGGGATCGAGCAGCACCATCACGATATGCAGGCCCAGCAGCGGCACGGAGAGCCGCAGCATGCCGCGCTGTCCGCCCTCGGCCCAGCCGCCGGCCGCCCACAGCCCCATGGCCGCGGTGGAGGCGCCCGCCATCACGCTGGTCTCGTTCATATGGAACAACAGGTGGAGTCCCGCCCCCGCGCCCGCGCACGCGAAGAAGAACAGGAAAAACCCGGCCGTGCCGCGCAGACCTGTCCCGAACGGGCGCGCCGCCGCCGATCCGAACGCCACCACGACACCCAGATTGAGCAGCATGTGCACCCAGCCGAAATGCAGGAACACATGGGCGAAGGCCGGCGCGATCCCGCCCAGCGGACCCGGGCCCATGCGCGCCGCCATGTCCCCGGTGCGCACCCCCGCCAGATTGACCAGGGCGTTGTGAAAGCCCCCGTCGCCATAGGTCACCGACCACCAGTCCAGCGTATGGGCGCCAATGATCAGGGCCGACAGCGCCAGGATGGCCGGGGCCATGGCGTTGAACACGGGCTGGCGCGGCGCGGGCGCCCGGCGCTGCGGCGGCGGCTCTGACCCGGGCGGGGGCGCGTCGTGTCCGGGACCGGTCATGGCGTCTCCTTCAGATCGTCTGGCGCAGGTCTGGCACAGCGGTGTGGCACGAGGGTTGCAGCAGACCGGTCAATCGAGTCTTCAAAGAGGACACATACACCATGAGCAGCCCCCTCAAAGCCCCCCCCGCCGCTTTGGCCGCTATTGCGTTCTTGGCGCCTTGCGCCATCGCCCAGTCGGCGCAAACCAATCCGTCGGAATGGAACCGCCCCTATGGCCAGTCCCATCAGGACGGCAGCCAGCCCTATACCGGAGCGCGGTCACGCGCCGGCAACCGGGTGGTGATCAATGGCATCATCCAGACCGGCGTCGGCGTTTCGGCCCAGGCCAGCGCGTTCGCGCAAGGTTCGGGCAGCTTCCAGGGCGGCGTCCAGAACGGCGCAGGCGCAGGGTACGCCTTCCATCAGGCCACCGCCATCGCCAACCAGCTCAACGTGGTGGTCAACGGCAATTACAACACCGTTGTGGTCAACAGCCGCCAGATCAATTCCGGCCCGGTCACGGCCAATGCCGGACCGGCCTCGTCCAGCGCCGGACCGGCGCAAGGCTCGGGAGACAGCGACAATGACTAAGCTGCGCACCCTTCTCGCCGTGGCGGCTTCCGCCCTGAGCGTCACCGCCTGCGCCACCAGTTCGCCGGGTTCGGACGGGCTGTACGCCACGCCGACCGGCAGCGCGCCGGTCACCCCCAACCCGACGCCTTACACCGACGCGCTGGTGTGCATGTCGTCCCACGCCCGTCAGAGCGGACGCGCCGCGCCGCGTATCGCTGTGGGACGCATCGCCGACTATACCGGCCAGCTGGCGCCCGAGGGCGGCACGCGGGTGACCCAAGGCGCGTCGCTGATGGCCATCTCGGCCCTGTCAAAGGCCGGCGTACGGCTGGTGGAGCGGTTCGACACCTCGGTGGCCGAGCTGGAGCTTCGCTACGCCAACAACCAGCTGATCACCGACGAGAGCGAAGCCCAGGGCTTTCGTCAGATCTATGCCGGCTCGATCCCGGGCTCGGACTTCTATCTGGTGGGCGGCATCACCGAGCTCAACGCCAATATCCGCTCCAACGGCCAGGATTTGTTCGCCGGCGACCGCGTCGATTCCAGCCCGTCGGGCGTGTTCTCGCGCCGCATGTACGTGATGAATGTCGGTCTGGACCTGCGCCTGATCGATTCGCGCACCCTCGAAGTGGTCGATGTGGTGTCCTACCAGAAGCAGATCATCGGCCGCGAATTGTCGGCGGGCGTGTTCGCCTTCTTCGGCGACGCCGTGGTGGACGTGTCCGCCGGCGGCCGCTCGCTGGAGCCGGTCCAGCTGGCCGTGCGCTCGGTGATCGAGCGCGCTGTCCTGGAAATGACCTCAACACTCTATGACGTCAGCCCTGACCGGGTGTGCGCCTATGCCGATCCGCTCGGCCCGTCCAACGCAACCGGCGGCGTCCAGCTGCAAACCCGTTACGCCCCCACGGAGGCTTCCTATGTCCAGGCACGCACAAGCATTGATCGCGGGCACAACCGCCGCGATGCTGATCTCCGCAGCCAGCTTCGCGGAACCTACCAATAGGGTCACGCTCAACCAGACCAATTCCGGGGGCAATACGGCCTCGGACGAGGTCCGGGTCGGGGTCGGTGAATCGGTGAACTCCAACGCCCTGGTGCAAGCCAACGGCGCCACCGGGTTCGTCACCGACTGGACCTCGGTCACCGGCCAGCAGACCTTCAGTGGTTCTGCCGATGCGGTCTCGCGCGTGGAAGCCGACGATATCTGGTCGTGGGTCATTTCCGGCGCCTCGGCTCAGGGCAATGGCCTGACGATCGTGACCACCAGTGATCTGGACATGGACATGAGCCAGTCCGCCAGCGCGGGCTCGCGCGTCAGCGCCTTGTCCGAGCTGCGCATCACCGATTACACCGCCCACGTGATCCAGACTGCGGCGGCCAGCGCCAATGCGGTGGAGATAAGTGCAGCCTATGGCGCGCCGGCGGCCAATCTCACCCAGAACGCGGACGGCGAGACCCGGGCCGACGTGCGCCTTGATGCGCAAGACGCGCGCATTGAAGACGTCGCCACCGCGGCACAGGCTGCAGGCAACAGCTTTTCAGCCGCCGGTCATGACGCGGACCCCATCGCCTTCATCGACCAGTCCCAGACCGGGACGGTGACGGCGGAGACCGAGATCACGGCGCGCGACGTGCGCTGGGGCCTGACCGCCGCCAGCGAGGCGGCGGGCAATACCGCGGTCATCACCAATGACTGGGGCTATGCCCATCTGCAGGGCGCGCAGACCAATACCGGCGACGTCACGGCGCGCACGGTGGTCAATCTGGGCGAGTTCTCCAACGGCGTGGCGGCGGTCAGCGCCCATGGCGTGGGCAATAACGCGCTGGTGTCCAATATCGGCGCAGACGCCTGGACCGGCGTGACCCAGACCAATACCGGCGCCGTCACCGGCGAGGCGATATTCAATGGCGGGCATAATGGCGGATCGGGCGTGGGCGGCGGCATCGTCGCCTCGGCCTCGGCCATCGGCAACGCTCAGTCGGGCTATATCTGCGCGGACTGCCCGGTGGGACTGACCGCCAATATCAACCAGACCAATTCCGGGCCCGTGACCGCGCGCAGCCACATCAACTCGCCCGGCTACACGCCCTGTATCTCCAGTTCGACCACGGCGGTGGGCAATGCGGCGACCTTCTCCACCCGCACACCGAACTGACGCCTGACCCAGCCTGACACCTTCGCCCCCGGATCGGTCCGATCCGGGGGCTTTTCTTTGGCGCCGCAGCGCTGCTGCGCCCTGTTCTCGGGGCGTCAGGTGTGAAACCATGGGCTCAACCGTGACACACCCACCTTCATCAATAGAGAGAGTTCATGAGCCAGCGCGAGTTTGATGTCATCGTTTTCGGCGCCACCGGTTTCACCGGCCGCCTTGTGGCCGAATACCTGAGCCAGCAATACGGCGCATCGGTGCGCTGGGCGATGGCGGGCCGGTCCGCCGACAAGCTGGCCGCCGTGCGCGATGAGATCGGCGCAGCGGGCGATACCCCGCTGATCACCGCCGACAGCAGCGATGCGGCGTCGCTGAAAGCCCTGGCCGCGCGCACCAAAGTGGTGATCACCACCGTCGGCCCGTACCAAAGCTATGGCGAGCCGCTGGTCGCGGCCTGCGCAGCAGCCGGGACCGACTATGTCGATCTGTGCGGCGAACCGGCCTGGATGTACGACATCATCCGCCAGTATGACGCCCCGGCCAAGGCGTCGGGCGCGCGCATCGTCCTGTCGTGCGGGTTTGATTCCATTCCGTTTGATCTGGGCGTCTATTATCTCCAGCGCGAGGCGATTGCCCGCACCGGCAAGCCCATCACACGGGTCAAGGGCCGGGTGCGCAAGATGAAGGGCACGTTCTCCGGCGGCACCGCGGCGAGCTTTGCGCAGACCATGGCCCGCGCCATGCGCGAGCCCGAAGTGCTCGACCGGCTCAAGGACCCCTTCTGCCTGACGCCGGGCTTTCGCGGCCCCGACCAGCCCCACGGCGCCAAGCCGGTCTATGAAGAGGATCTGGGCAGCTGGTCGGCGCCCTTCATCATGGCGGCCATCAACACCAAGAATATCCACCGCTCCAACCAGTTGCTGGGCCATCTCTACGGGACCGATTTTGTCTATGACGAGATGCTGCTGACCGGCCCCGGCGAGCAGGGCGAGGCGGCCGCCAATCACGTGGCCAGGGACCGCTCCATGGCCGAGAACCCGCCCAAGCCCGGCGAAGGTCCGTCGCGCGCCGAGCGTGAGGCGGGTCACTATCAGGTCATGTTCACCGGCGAGATGGCCGATGGAAAACGCCTGACTGCGGTCTCCGGCGGGGATCTGGATCCGGGCTATGGCTCCACCTCGCGCATGATCAGCGAATGCGCGCTGGCGCTGGCCAGCGATGTCAGCCGCGATGCGACGCCCGGCGGGGTGTGGACGCCCGCCCCGGCGCTGCGCGAAGCGGGCCTGGCGCGCCTGACCGGCAAGGCCGGGCTGTATTTCCGCATCGAGGACTGAGCCGCCAGGCAGGGTGATGGCGGGGCAGCGTAAACCCGCCATTCACCCTGTTTCCGGTTTCCAGCGGCGCGCGGGCGCCCAAAGCGGTATAGCGGACCCGAAGAGATCGGAGCTCCGCCTTGACACAGTTGACACAATCACCTGACGCGGCCGTGAGCGCGCGCACAGACTGGCGCACGCGCCCCATCGTGTTGTGCGAGCCGGGCGGTTATCTGCGCCGGCTGACCGTCGACATTCTGCGTAATGCGGGCGCCGCCAGGGTCACCGCGGTGGATGATGCTGACGGGGCGCTGTGGTTCATGAAGCATACGCGCGGGGCCATCCTGGTGGCAGGCTGGCAGGATGATCCTGAAGCAGAGGATGCCGCCGGCCTCGTGCGCAAGCTTCGCCAGGACGATGCGCCCGCCGCGCTTGCGCCCTCTCTGATCGTCTCGTCGCGGCGGACTGTGGAGGACGCCGAGCGCGCGCGCGACGCCGGGGTGGATGCGCTGATCCTGCGCCCGATCGCACCCAACGACATCATTGTGCGACTCGACCGTGTTACCCGGCAGCGTCGGCCCTTTGTGCGCAGCGAGCATTTTCGCGGGCCTGACCGCCGCCAGCGCGCAGCCGGTGAAGCCGCCTACAAGCGCCATGTGGACGTGGTTGCGGGCCTGACCACGCCCATCGAAGCGGCACGCGCCCAGGCCTTCAGCATGATCACGCGCATGCGCCGGCGCCGCGATCCGCTGGCCGAGCGGGTGGGCCGGTCGCTGGCGCGCTGTCTGGAGAACGCGTCGGCGCTGGGCCGAAAAGAAGCCGAAATCACCGCCCTTCACCGCGCCACGCTGGCCAAGCTGGAGGCCCTGCACGGCGCCCCGGGCGAGGTGCGCGCCGAGATCGTGGACAGCCTGGAGCGCCTGACCGCGCGCCGCCGCGCCGCCTGACACGCTGGCGTTCGGGCCCGGGCGCGCCTAACTAGTCGCTCATGACAGATGATCTTCAGTCGAGGCTGGACCAGCTGGCGCCGCTTCTGGTGGCCGGCAGCCCCCATGCCGCCGATCTCGGCTTTGTGCTGGACGCCGTGCGTCCGGGCGAAGCGGTCGTGCGCGCGCCCTATCGCGAAGACCTGGTGGGCGATCCCGACACCGGCGTGACCCATGGCGGCGTCGTCACCGCCCTGCTGGACCATGCCGCAGGCACCGCCGCCTTCGCCGGGCTGGGCGGCGACAAGGCGCTGGCCACGCTGGATCTGCGCATCGACTATATGCGCCCCGCTACGCCGGGCCGGGCGATCATCGCCGAGGCCCGCACGGTCAAGGTCTCCGGCCTCATCGCCTTTGTCAGCGCCATCGCCCATGACGGCGACCGCGATGATCCTGTGGCCACGGCGCATGCCGCCTTCATGGTGTCGCGCGTCAGCCAGGAGGCCGCCGACCGGGTGCGCGCCGATATCGAGGCGGGCCGCGCCGGCCCCTTCACCCGCGCGCCAGGCCCCGGAGAGCGGGGGAGCCCGCGATGGGCGACCGTCTCGCCCTGTTGATGAACAGCCCCTATGTGCGCCGGCTGGGCGTGCGATTTGATGATCATGGCGACGAGCTGACGGGCATATTGCCCTATGTCGACACGCTGGTGGGCAATCCGCTGATCCCGGCTCTGCATGGCGGGGCGATTGGCGCCTTCATGGAAATCACGGCGGCCGCCGGGCTGCTGGCCGCCAGCGATCTGGCCGCCCTGCCCAAGCCCATCGATGTCTCGGTGGATTATCTGCGTCCGGTCCGCCCGGCGGACGTGTATGCCCGCGCGGTGATCACCCGCCAGGGCTCGCGCGTGTCCAATGTGCGGGTGGAAGCCTGGCAGGAGCGCCGCGCCGCACCGGTCGCAGCGCTCCATGGCCATTTCCTGGTCAAACCGGCTGGCGAGCGCTAGCCCTCGATCTGCCAGGACGCGTTGATGGTGACCTCGATGGTCATCTCGCCCGCCGCCACCGGCGTAGAGGCGTCCTCCATCATGCGCACCGCCGCCATGTAGACCGGCTGGGGCCGGTAGCCGCCGGTCTCGCTGAAGCTCACCAGGCGCGTGATGCGGAATCCGGCCGCCTCGGCATAGAGATCGCGCAGGCCGTTGAGCTCGGTGACAGCGGCGCGGCGCGCCGCGTTGCGGGCCTCGGCCTCGCGCGAATAGGAGAAGTGTACACCTTCAAGCTGGTTGGCGCCGGCATTGACCAGCGCGTCGATCACCGAACCCGTGCGGTCGAGATCGCGGATCAGGGCGCTGACCGTGTTGCGCGCCTCATAGGCCACGATCCGGGCCGGTTCTTCCGAACCGCGCGCAGGCTGGGAATAGACCGGCGAGACGGTGAGCCGGCTTGTCTGCATGTCCCGCTCGGCCACGCCCGCACGGCGCAGCTGTGTAAAGACGCGCTCCATGGCCTGGCTGTTGGCGCGCAGCGCCTCGGCGGCGGTATTGGCGCGCGTCACCACGCCGGACGCAACCCGCGCCTGATCAGGCGTGACGGACACCGATCCGGTGGCGCTGAGCGACAGGCGGGCGGGCTCCTCATCGGCCAGAGCCGCAGGGGTGAAGGCGATCAGGGCGGTGAGAACCGGGATGAGGGCGAGGCGGCGCATGGGCGATCTCCTGACATGGAAATAACGGACGCAGAGCAGACGCCCGCTTCGCGGCGCGATTGGGGCGCGCGCAAGGCGCTGACGGGGAAATGGCGATTGCGCGCCCTCGTCGCCCCGCCACGCTGCGCGCCTGCACTCTACCACCTCAAGCCCCGCGATGCGCGCTTGGCGCGCGCGCAGTAGCGCGCTATGACACCGCTCTCGCGCGACACGCGCCGGGCCTGTAGCTCAATTGGTTAGAGCCGGCGGCTCATAACCGCTTGGTTGGGGGTTCGAGTCCCTCCGGGCCCACCATTTTTTCTTGTCCTCAGACCCGTCCGGGTCTTCGTTCCTCGCTAAAGCTGCGGGCGGGCGGTCGCGCTCTCGCCTCGGCGAAGCCGGGGCTTCGCTCCGGCGTAGCCGGGTGCGAACCCTGCGGGTTCGGGGCGGGCTGCGCATTATTCTGAACGCCGTTACGGCGTCTGCGTGACCGACCTGAATGTGAGTGACACGCGGCGGGTACGCGCTGTGCGCACGCCTTCGATGACATCAGAACGCCGCGCAGGAATGGCGTGCGTCCACTCATATCGCGCGGGGCCGGACAGGACGAGCAAGCTCCCCTCCGGCAGCACATGGCTGCAGCGCACGCCCGTAGCCGCGTGGCGAAACTCCATTTCGACCATGGCGCCCAGGCTGAGCGAGGCGATGACTGGACCAAAGCAAGGCACGCAGTCGATATGCGCAGAAATGCCCTGCCCTGGCAGATACTCATTGACGATCACCTGATCGGGGGTAACGCCGAACCCGGCCCCAACCCCCACCGCCTCAGCCAGTGGCGCCAGCCAGTCCGGCAAGGGCCCCAGACGCAAATCCTGCGTCACCTGCCGCGCACGATAATCATACCGCCACCCGTAATGC
This sequence comes from Oceanicaulis sp., assembly GCA_051859425.1. Taxonomy (GTDB): domain Bacteria; phylum Pseudomonadota; class Alphaproteobacteria; order Caulobacterales; family Maricaulaceae; genus Oceanicaulis. Next base: position 8,372 of record JBHYFR010000033.1, read on the forward strand.
TGAACCCGCCGTTTCAGGTCATCGCGCCATGGGTGGGCGTCGACAGCTTCGATCAGACGGGGCGCCTGATCTGCAAGCTGAAACTCCTCGATAAGCCGTGCGCCAGGCGGGAGCCGGTCTGAGGATGTCATGTGCCTACCGTCCCTTTGGAGCCCCCCCCCTCAAACCTTCCGCGTCTCCCGGCACGTCATCCATCTCAGCACCGGGGCGGGCGCGAGCTTCATCAGCCACATGGCGCGGCGCATGGCGGCGCCGGTGAGGACGAAGGGGCGTTTGTTGTCGAGGCCGTCGAGAATGTCACGCGCCACTTCCTCGGCCGTGGTGGCGGTGAAGCTGGTGAAGGTGCGCACGCCCTCCATCCCGGCGCGTTTGAGGAAGGGCGTGTCGGATATGGCCGAGGGGCAGACCGTCATCACCCGCACCGGGCTCTTGGCTTCTTCCAGCTCGGCGGTGAGGGCTTCGGAGTAGTGCTTCACGAAGGCCTTGGTGGCCGCATAGACGGCGAGATCGGGCGCAGGGACAAAGGCGGAGTTGGACGCGATATTGACGATGGTCCCGCCGCCCCGCGCTTCCATGTCGGGCAGAAACAGGCGGGTGAGGGCATGGAGGGCCGATATATTGACCGCGATCATGGCCTGCTCGGCCTCCAGCGCGAGCCCAGCCGACGGGCCATAGACGCCAAAACCGGCATTATTGATCAGGAGATCGCACCCGCCCTCGCCTTGCGCCCACTCCAGAACCTGCGCGGGCGCGTCCGGGGCGGCGAGATCCAGGGCGAGCCCGCTGATCACCGCGCCGGGATGGGCGGTGAGGATGCCGCTGCGCGCCGAAGCGATCTCGTCTTCGCTCAAGGATACCCACAGCAAGCGCCAGCCCCGGCCAGCCAGGCGCCGCGACAGGGCGAGGCCTATCCCGCTGGATCCGCCGGTGATCAGCGCGGTCCGGGTCACGGCAGTCTCTCGGGATACGCAAACGCGTCCACGCTCTCGCGCTCCAGCCCGCCGACCCAGATACGGCCCTGCCAGGGGGCCATGCCGGTGGCGCCATAGGGCTGGTCGTCCGGCCCGTGGATCACGTGGACGGGCGTCCCGTCGCGGTCCACCGCCAGGATCATCACCGGGCGCGGCGGCAGGGGCGGCAGGCCGGCGATCTGGATCCAGCGCCAGATCAGGCGCTTCACGAAGGGGCGCGGATGCAGCGCCTCGATATCGTCGGCGCGCAAGGAGGGCATGGCGATCCATAAGAGGCCGGTCGCAGGGTCAAAATGCATGTTGTCGGGATAGCCCGGCAGGCCGTCGATAAAGAGGTCCAGCGCGCCGGTGTCCGGGTCCAGAGTCCACACCCGCGCCGCCCAGGTCTCGTTGATATAGACCACGCCCGTTTCCGGATCGTGGGTGACGCCATTGGCGAAGGCGAGGCCCTCGGCCAGCACCGTGTAATCATCCGGCCCGCGCACCCGGTAGATGACGCCCGTCGCCTCGCCCTCCAGATAGGAGGACATGTAATGGCCATAGCCATAGCGCTTGGAGGCGTCCGACAGGATCACCGAGCCGTCCTCCAGCACGGTGATGTCATCGGTGAACACCAGCCGGCCTTCAGGTTGCTGCGCCAGCCACACCTCCCAGTCATCGCCGCCGGTGTGCATGAGAAGACCGCGCAGGGCGTCGGCGACAAACAGCGTCCCGTCCGGACCAAAGCCCAGCCCCAGCGGGCGCCCGCCGGTGTTGGCGAACTCGCTCCAGCCTCCGTCGGGGCCGCGCGCCATGATGCGCCCGTCCTGCAGGCCGGCGTAAAGCCGCCCGTCCGGGCCCGGCTCGACATCTTCCGCGCCGATCAGGCCCGGTTCGCGAATCTCCGGCTCGACAACGGCTGTGTCGAACAGGGCCGCCAGCGCCGGGTCAGGCGGTGTGGGCTCGAACTTCACGGCGTTCAGCGCGCCCGGCCCGTAGGCGGCCAGCACGATCAGCAAGACCAGCGTGGCGAAGATGGAAACAATCCAGCGCAACATGACGAGCCCTCCCCGGCGTCTTCAAGGCGAATCGTGCGCGAGGCGGCCCGGCGGCGCAAGGGTGATCAGGTCACCGCCTTGCGCTGCGTAAACTGCGGCTGGTCCCATTCGCGGGTTTCGATCACCTCGGCCAGTGCTACGCCCGCATCGAACACTTCCACATGGGAGAGATAGAGCGGGTTGAAGCCGTAGCGCATCAGGTCCGGCGCCCGGAAATCGCCGGTGATGCCGCGCGCGATCATCGCCTGCACGATGGCGTAGCCCTGCTCATGGCGCAGCACTACATGCCCGCCGCGCCGCTCGCCAATGCCCGGACACGCGGTCTCCAGCCCCAGCGCGGCGGCGCGTTCGAGAAGGATATCGCCCAGCACGCCCGCCTTGGCTTCGACCAGGGCCATGTCCACGCCGTCATAGGCGTCCAGCGCGCCGTCGAGTGTGGACAGGGCCAGAATCGAGGGGGAGCTGGTGCGCCAGCGCGCGATGCCGTCGGCCGGGGCGTAGCCGTCTTCAAATTCGAACGGCTGCTTGTGGCCGAGCCAGCCCGACACGGGGTGTTCCAGCCGCGCGGTTTCCTCGCGTGCACAGTAGAGGAAGGCCGGCGCGCCGGGCCCGCCATTGAGGAATTTGTAGCCGCAGCCCACGGCGTATCTGGCGCCCCAGGCCTTGAGCCTGATATCCACCAGACCCGTGGCGTGGCTCAGATCCCAGATGATGGCGATCCCGCGCGCAGCCGCCTCGCGCTCCCAGCGCTCGAAATCGGCGATGCGCGCGCTCTTGTAATGGACCGCGCTCTTGACCAGCACGCGCACGTCTTCCGGGAGCTGTGAGGGCGGCGTGTCCGCAGCCACTCGGTGGAAGGGCGCGCCGGATATGCGCGACAATCCCTCCAGCGCATGACCGTCGGTGGGAAACTCGCCGGCTTCCGCCGCCAGCGCCCCGCCCTCGCGCGCGATCAGGGCGCCGGCCATTTTGAAGATATTGACCGTGACCGTGTCGATGGCGATGACCTCGTCCGGGTCGACGCCGATCAGGCGGGACAGGCGCGCGCCGAGCTTCAGCGGCAGGTCCATCCAGCCGGCCGTATTCCACGACCCGATCAGCCCGGCGCCCCACTCCTGGCGCGCCGCCGCCTCCAGACGCTCAAGCGCAGTCTTTGGCGGCGGGCCCAGGGAATTGCCGTCGAGATAGATATCGCCCTGCGCCAGCGCGAACAGCGCCCGGCGGCTGTGCAGCGGATCGGCGGCGTCCAGCGCCGCGCAGGCCTCGCGCGTGCGCATCGCGTCAGAGCGGCCCGCGCGCGGTGATCCCCGCGTCGATGATCAGGCACTGGCCGGTCATATAGCTGGACGCATCACTGGCCAGGAAATGGATGGCCGCAGCCATGTCCTCGGGCTGGCCCACGCGCTGGATGGAGAAATTGCGCTTCATCATGTCGTCCAGCGCCGGGTTGGAGGTGAGCGCCGAAGCCAGCTTGGTCTCGGTCAGGCCCGGGCACAGCGCGTTCACGCGGATTTTGTGGGCGCCGTATTCCTGGGCCAGCACCTGGGTCATGGAGATGACCGCGGCCTTGGACACCGAATACACGCCCTGGAAAAAGCCCGGGCGGATGCCGTTGATGGAGGCCACATTGACGATGGAGCCGCCGCCTTGGGCCGACATCATCGGGATCGCCAGCGAGGACAGGAAGAACGGGCCTTTGACATTGACCTCCATGGTCTTGTCCCAGGCATTGTCCGGGGTCTTGGCGGCCTCGCCGAAATAGGGGCTGGTGGCGCCGTTATTGACCAGGATGTCCAGCCGGCCTTCGGTCTTCTGGATGGAGTCGATCGCCGCCTCGCGGTGCTCGGCTTCGCCCAGATGCAGGACCATGGCGCGGGCCTGGCCGCCCTCGGCCTTGATCTCGTCAGCCACGCGCTTGCAATCCTCCAGCTTGCGGCTGGAGCAGATCACCGTGGCGCCATTGCGCGCCAGGCGCTTGGCGGCGGCCTCGCCAATGCCGCGGCTGGCGCCGGCGATCAGCGCGACCTTGCCCTTGAGCGACAGATCCTGTTCGGACATGGATTTCCTCCCGGTGGTGTTTTGATTGAAATGTGTTGCGGCGCACCCTAGCGGGGCGGATGCGCAGTGGCGAGCCCTCAGCCGCGCCTGCGCCCCAGCCGCTCGCGCGCGCCGTCATGGATGAGTTTGAGCTCCGCCAGCGTCTGGTCGATCTGGCGCTTCTTGGCCTCCAGCGCCGCGATCTCGGCGGCGGTTTTCTCGATCACGAACTCCAGCTGGCGCACCCGGCCCTCGCCTTCGCGGCCATAGAGCTCCAGAAAGGTGCGGATGTCAGACAGCTTCGTGCCGATGGATTTGGCGCGCAGGATCAGGCTCAGGCGCTTGGAGTCGTGCTCGGTATAGACGCGCTGGCCGCCCACCCGGCGCGGGCTGATCAGCCCCTTGTCCTCATAGAAGCGTATGGTGCGCTGGCTGACGCCATGGACCTCAGCCAATTCAGCGATCCCGTACAGCGTCTCGCTGGCGCTGTCTGTCTTGATGTTCGAGCCCATGGCCTCTCCCTCACGACCCCCAGCCTAGCCAACGCTGCTGACGTAAACAAGAGACGCTTGACGTATACGTTAGCTTGGGAGAGGCTGAGACCATGGATCACGGCGGCATGCATCGCCGGACCAGTCAGGGAGGAGACGGGCCGCATGACCGACACGCCAGCGCACTATGACAGCGTGTTCCGGCCCGGCCTGTTCGACGGACAGGTGATGCTGGTGACGGGCGGCGGGTCAGGCATCGGCCGCTGCATCGCCCACGAGCTGGCCTCGCTGGGCGCGCAGGTGGTGCTGGCCGGGCGCAAGCCGGAGAAGCTAGCGTCTGTCGCCGCAGAGATCACCGGCGATGGCGGCAAGGCCGACACACAAGCCTTCGACATTCGCGATGAGGACGCTGTGACAGCCGGCGTGGCGGAGATTGTCGCGCGTCACGGCGCCATCCATGGCCTGGTGAACAATGCCGGCGGCCAGTTCCCCGCCGAGATCAAGGACATATCAAAGAAGGGCTGGGAGGCGGTGGTCGCCACCAATCTCACCGGCGGGTTTCTGGTGATGAAGGCGGTGTTCGAGGCGGCCATGCGCGACGCTGGCGGGGCGATCGTGAACATCACCGCCGACATGCATAACGGCATGCCCGGCATGGCCCATTCGGGCGCGGCGCGCGCGGGCATGGAGAACCTCACCATGACCGCGGCTGTGGAATGGGCGAAACACGGCATCCGGGTCAACGCCGTGGCGCCGGGCTGGGTCGCCTCGTCGGGCATGGACACGTATGGCGGCGCGGTGCGCGCCATGATCCCCTATCTCAAACAGCACCTGCCCGCCCAGCGCCTGGGCTCGGAAGCCGAGATCGCTGCGGCGGTGACCTTCCTGCTCAGCCCCGCCGCCGCCTTCATCAACGGCACCTTGCTGCGCGTGGACGGAGGCGCGCCGCTGGGCGGGCGCCACTGGCCGCTGGAGGCCCACGAGAACATGCCGGTCTATAACGGATTCCACCGGGCGGTAGACCCGGCCGTGCTGCGCGGAGAGGGCTGATGCCGGTCATTGCCTCACGTCTCAACCCGTCCTCGGACGACTTCGCCGCCGCGCGCGATGCGATGATGGACAAACTGGCCGAAGCGCGCGGCCTGGAAGAGAAAGTGCGCGCCAACTCCGCCTCCAAGCGCGAGCGCTTCACCGAGCGCGGCCAGATCCTGCCGCGCGAGCGGGTGGCCCTTCTGGTCGACCGCGACGCGCCCTTTATCGAGCTCTCCACCCTCGCGGGCCTGAAAATGCATGATGATGACGGCGGGCGCGGCGCCTCGGGCGGCGGGTCGATCATCGGCATCGGCGTGGTGGCGGGCAAGCGCTGCGTGGTGTCGGCCTCCGACAGCGCCATCAAGGGCGGCACGGTGGCGCCCATGGGCCTCAAAAAGGCTCTGCGCGCCCAGGAGATCGCGCTGGAGAACAGGCTGCCCATGATCCATCTGGTGGAATCGGGCGGCGCGAACCTGCTCTACCAAGCCGAGATTTTTGTCGATGGCGGGCGCAGCTTCGCCAATCAGGCGCGCCTGAGCGCAGCCGGCATCCCCCAGATCGCCGTGGTGCACGGCTCCTCCACCGCAGGCGGCGCCTATCTGCCGGGCCTGTCGGATTATGTCGTGCTGGTGCGCGAGAAGTCGAAAATCTTCCTGGCCGGTCCGCCGCTGGTCAAAGCCGCCATCGGCGAGGACGCGGATGATGAATCGCTTGGCGGCGCCGAACTGCATGCGGAAGTGACCGGGCTCGGCGAATACATCGTCGATGATGACGCCCAGGCCATCGCCTGCGCGCGCGAGATCATGGACAAGCTCAACTGGGACGCCGCCACGCCGCCCGGCGCCGGCGCGCCGCCGCGCCATGACGCGGACGAGCTGCTGGGCGTCATCCCGCCCGATGACCGCACGCCCTGGGATGTGCGCGAGGTGATCGCGCGCATCGTCGACGGGTCGGACTTCCTGGCCTTCAAGGAACGCTATGGCGCCGAGACCATCTGCGGCCATGCCCGCATTGGCGGGCGGCTGGTGGGGATTATCGGCAATAACGGGCCGATCCAGCCCGAAGGCTCCATGAAGGCGGGCCAGTTCATCCAGCTGTGCGATCAATCGGGCACGCCCATCGTCTTCCTGCAGAACACCACCGGCTACATGGTCGGCACCCGCGCCGAGCGCGAGGGCGCGATCAAGCATGGCTCGAAAATGATCCAGGCCGTGGCCAATGCCCGCGTGCCCAAGCTGACTATCGTGCTGGGCGGCAGTTTCGGCGCGGGCAATTACGGCATGTGCGGGCGCGGGTTCGATCCGCGCTTCATTTTCGCCTGGCCCACCGCGCGCACCGCCGTGATGGGCGGCGCCCAGGCCGCCAAGGTGATGGAGATCGTCACCCGCGCCAAGAACGCCCGCGATGGTCAGGAGACGGACGAAGCGGCCCTGTCCCAGATGAGCGCCATGATCGAGCAGGGGCTGAACGAGCAGTCCCAGGCGCTGTTCGGCACCGCCCGGCTCTGGGATGACGGGATCATCGACCCGCGCGACACGCGCGCCATCCTGATCGAATGCCTCAATATCTGCGCCGAGGCCGAGGCGCGGACCTTGCGGCCCAACACATTCGGCGTGGCGCGATTCTGAGCGCCCCGCCCGTACACGACTGGACAGGGGCGAGCCCCCGGGAGGACACCATGCAATTCACCGAGCAGCACGAGCAGCTTCGCGACACGGTGGCGAAATTCATCGCCCAGGAAATCAATCCGTATGTGGAGGAATGGGAGGCCGCCGGCGAATTTCCCTCCCATGCCGTGTTCAAGAAAATGGGCGATCTTGGCCTTCTGGGCCTGCGCTGGCCGGAAGAATACGGCGGCGCCGGGCTGGACATGTCCTATTCGCTGGTCCTGGCCGAGGAGCTGGGCCTGATCAATTGCGGCGGCGTGCCCATGGCCATCGGGGTGCACACCGACATGTGCACGCCGGCGCTGGCCAATTTCGGCTCTGACGAATTGCGCCGCGAGTTCCTGGCGCCGTCCATCGCCGGCGATTATGTCGGCTGCCTCGGCGTCTCGGAGCCGGGCGGCGGATCGGATGTGGCCGCGGTGACCACAAAGGCTGTCTCCGATGGCGATGACTACGTCATCACCGGCACGAAGATGTGGATCACCAACGGCATGAAGGCCGACTGGTGCTGCCTTCTGGCCAATACCTCGGACGGCAAGCCGCACGAGAACAAGACCCTGATCATCGTGCCGATGAACGAAAAGGGCATCACCCGCCAGAAAATCCACAAGATCGGGATGCATTCCTCCGACACCGCCCAGCTCTTCTTTGATGAAGTGCGGGTCCCGAAGCGCAACCGGGTCGGCGAGGAGGGCGCGGGCTTTCTCTACCAGATGCTCCAATTCCAGGAGGAGCGCATTTTCGGCGCGGCCTCGTCGCTGAAAGCGCTGGACCGCCAGATTGACCTGACCATCGAATACACCCGCGAGCGCAAGACCTTCGGCACGCCCATCCTGGACAATCAGGTGGTCCATTTCCGCCTGGCCGAGCTGCGCACCGAGGTCGAGGCGCTGCGCTCGCTGACCTACCGGGCGGTGGAGGATTTCATCGCCGGCAAGGACGTGACCAAGCTCGCCTCCATGGCCAAGCTGAAGACCGGCCGGCTGTCGCGCGAGGTGTCCGATACCTGCCTGCAATACTGGGGCGGCATGGGCTACACCGCCGACAACCCCATCGCGCGCGCCTTCCGCGATGGGCGCCTGGTCTCCATCGGCGGGGGCGCCGACGAGATCATGCTGGGCATTATCGCCAAGCTGGAAGGCACATTGCCCCGCCGCAAGAAACCGGTGGAAGGCAATGCCTGACGCTTACCAGACCCTCCTTTGCGAAACCCGGTCGGGCGTGATGCATGTCACGCTCAACCGGCCCGAGCTGCGCAACGCCATGTCGCTGGCCATGGTGGACGAACTGCTGGCCGCGCTTGAAGCCGCGCAAACCTCCGGCGCGCGCGCCATCGTGCTGCGCGGGGCGGGCGGGCATTTCTGCTCGGGCGGCGACATCAAGGATATGAGCGCGGCGCAAGGCGCTACGGGTACGGACGGCGTCGATCCGGCGGCCAGGGTCAATGCCCGCTTCGGCCATTTGTGCAAGGCCTATGCGGAAACCGGGCTGCCGGTGGTCGCGGTGCTGGACGGCGCGGTGATGGGCGGTGGATTTGGCCTGGCCTGTGTGGCGGACGTGGCGCTGGCGCGCGAGACGGCGGTGTTCCGCCTGCCCGAAACAGGCCTCGGCCTGGTGCCCGCCCAGATCGCGCCCTTCCTGGTGGAGCGGCTGGGATATTCCCAGGCCCGGCGCCTGGCCGTCACCGGCGGCAAGATAGACGCGCGCGCCGCTCTCGCCCTCGGCCTTGTCCATGGCGTGCATGAGGGCGAAGAGGCGCTTCAGGGCGCGCTGGACTGCGTGCTGGGCGATATCCGCAAGGGCGCGCCCGGCGCCATCGCCGCCACCAAGCGCCTGATGCGCAAGGCGCGCCTGACCGATGCAGGTGATCTCATTGATGAAGCGGCAGCCGTGTTCGCGGCGGCTGTGAAAAGCGCCGAAGGCGCCGAAGGCCTCACCGCCTTCCTGGAAAAACGCCCCGCCAAATGGGTGCAGGGATGAGGCTCGCTATAGAGGCACGGATCACCTGTCCTCCCCCGCTTGCGGGGAGGACAATCGCATATGGACCCGGGTTCGTTGAAGCGAGCGCTGTCCGCTCTCCCTCCCCCTCGGGGGAGGGCCGGGGTGGGGGGCGCGCCATCTCAGCAACCCTGACACC